>NZ_JAEKEG010000179.1 GCF_016651255.1 Pseudomonas sp. TH10 | reverse complement strand
GGATGTTGTCGTAGGATTCTTCGATGATGCGCACGGCGTCGAGCAGGTTGAAGGTGTTGATCGCCACGTCACCGATGTCGGCCACCGACAGCGAATCGAACGGAGCAGCGCCGGTCGCCATGTTGTACGGGCGAATCATGACCGATTCGGCGCGGATTTCCCGAGGTCCAAAACGGGTGCCTGGGCGAAGGGAGGTACCGATGTCCAGGGGCACGCCAACGAAGGCAGCGTCCAGACCGGCAGCGGTCGGCACATGGGGAAGTCGCATCATGGTGGCGATGCCGCCGAAGCGCGGCATTTCGTTGCCGCCCAGTGGTTGGTGAAGAATCTTGTCCACGGGTTCAGGCCTCATCATTTTTTTGTATTAGGCGCCGATGATGCGAAATGTAGTGCGGCGAAAGAATCGCTACGGGCAAAAACTTAGTTCAGATTTTTCTAAACTAATGGAACATGGCGGCGGTAAACTTAACGGCTGATGGCAGGAGCTGCCGCAGGTTGCGATCTTTTGATCTTTATTCTTCGCGGCGTTGTACCGCCGAAAGTCAAAAGATCGCAGCCTGCGGTAGCTCCTACAGGTAGCTGCTGCAAATCCGGAGTCCCCATGGCCAACGCTTTACCCGACCTGAAACTGCTGCGCATTTTTGTCAGCGTGGTTCGCCATCAGGGGTTTGCCACTGCCCAGCAGGAGCTCAACCTGTCGACCTCGGCGATCAGCACCTACATGAGCCAGCTCGAAGCCGCGCTTGGGCTCGTGCTGTGCCATCGCGGGCGTGGCGGGTTCAGCCTGACCAGCAAAGGTGAACTGTTCCATCAGGAAACCCTGCGCCTGCTCGCCGAACTCGAAGGCTTCGAGCAATACGCCGCCGCGCTCAAGGGCGAACTGCGCGGCACGCTCAACCTCGGCGTGATCGACTCCACTGTCAGCGACAAGGCCCTGCCGTTCGCCGAAGCCATCGGCGCCTACAGCCAGGAACACCCGGCGGTGCATTTGCATTTGTCGGTGATGAGCCCGTATGAGCTGCAACTCGGTGTGCAGGACAACCGCCTCGATCTGGCCATCGGCGCGTTTTCCACGCGCATGAGCGGTCTGGTCTACATGCCGCTGTACCGTGAGCAGCACTGGTTGTATTGCAGTAGTCGACATCCATTGTTCAATGAACGGCGCATTCCAGAGCAGGTCATCACTCAGCAACGCATGGTCGGGCGCGGTTACTGGAGCCAGGCGGAACTCGCCCGGCACGGCTTCAAACACAGCGCCGCGACCGTGGAAAGTATGGAGGCGCAGCTGATTCTGGTGCTGTCCGGGGCCTATATCGGTTATCTGCCGGAGCACTACGCTCAGGCATGGGCCGACAAGGGTGATTTGCGGGTTTTGTTGCCAGCGACGTTTGGCTATCAGGCACCGTTTTCGATGATCATGCGCCGCGGTCGTAGCCGTGAGCCGCTGATCCAGACCTTCCGTGATTTGCTCAAAGCACAGCTCAATCAGGCTTGAATAATGTCCAGAATCCATTGCCCGCGCTGCCTGCGCCCAGAAGCCCATTGCCTGTGCCCACTGATCCCGAGCCTCGACAGCCGCACCCGGGTGCTGGTGCTGCAGCATCCGAGTGAAGTCAACCACGCGCTGAATACCGCACGTTTGGCCGCGCTTGGCTTGACCAATGCGGAGCTGATCGTGGGCGAAGTGTTCGCGGATCTGCCGGCGTTGTTGAATCAACCGGGGTACCAGGCGCGGCTGCTGTTTCCGGGCGAGGATGCGCAGACGCTGCAGGGCTATGGCGCAGATGATCAGCCGCTGTTGCTGGTGGTGCCGGACGGTACCTGGCGCAAGGCGCGCAAGCTGCTGCACCTCAATCCGCTGCTGGCGACTTTGCCACGGGTGACGCTGGCTCGGGGCGGAGTGTCGCGGTATCGATTGCGCAAGGCACCTGGGCCGGGGGCTTTATCGACGGTGGAGGCCATCGTGCAGGCGTTGCAAGTGCTGGAAGCGCCGATTTCCTTTGAGCCATTGCTGAAGCCGTTCGAGGCGTTGATCGAGGGGCAGATCGCGGCGATGGGGAGGAGGTTTTTTGCGTAATCATGGGCCGAAGTAGGCGTTGCTCGTGCCGGCCTCTTTGCGGGCAAGCCCGCTCCCACATGGGATCATCAGCGTTCACATTACCCTGTGAGAGCGGGCTTGCCCGCGAAGACGGTAGAGACTGTTACTACCACTCCAGACCAGACCTATCGTTCGCGCATCGCCTCGGTCCGTGCCTTCAGCACTGGTTTCAGCAGATAATCCAGGACACTTTTCTCCCCGGTAATAATATCCACCGTCGCCACCATCCCCGGAATGATCAGCAACGGTTTCACGTCCCCGCCCAAATGGTTTTTATCGGTCCTGACCTGAATCAGATAGAAGCTGTTGCCCTTGTCGTCAGTAATCGTGTCAGCGCCGATCAGCTCAAGCTTGGCGCTCAGCCCACCGTAAATCGTGTAGTCATAAGCACTGAACTTGACCATGGCTTTCTGACCTGGATGCAGGAACGCGACGTCCTGCGGCCGCACCTTGGCTTCAATCAACAAATTGTCTTCCAGCGGCACGATTTCGACCATGTCACTGCCCGGCTGAACCACGCCGCCGATGGTGTTGACCTTCAGTTGCTTGATCACGCCATGCACCGGCGAAGTGACGGTTGTGCGGCTGACGCGGTCGTCGATGGCGATGCTGGAAGCGGTGATTTTCGACAGGTCGGTGCGTTTCTGATTGAGGTCCTTGGCCGCGTCGGAGCGGAAGGATTGTTCGGACTCGTCAATCTTGCTCTTGATTTCAGCAATCGCCGATTCCGCCCGAGGAATGGCCAGGGTCGTGGCGTTCAACGAGCCGCGAATTTCCACCGCGCTGCGCTTGAGTCGCAGGATTTCCACGGGTGACACGGCACCGGTGCCGACCAGCGGTGCTGACATGTTCATCTCTTGCTGCAGTAGGGCCAGGCTCGAACTGAATTGCCCCTGTTTCGAGCGAAATTCGGCCAGCTCCTGAGTTTTCTGGCGCAGTTGTTCGGTGAGGGTGCGTTGCTCACTGGCCAGCCGGCGCTGGCGCTGGTCGTACAGCGCCCGTTCGTCTTCTGCGACCTGTGGTGCCTTGGCGACCACCTCGTCAGACAGCTTGAACGGACGTCCCTCGGCTTCGGCGGAGAGGCGTTCAACCTGCGCGGTCAACGCATAGCGATCGGCCTCGCTTTCACCCTTGTTCGACAGAAAACGCGTGTCATCCAAGCGCAACAGCTTGTCGCCCTTGTTCACCATCTGCCCTTCACGCACGAAGATTTCGGTAACGATGCCGCCCTCAAGGTTCTGGATCACCTGGACCTTGCTCGATGGAATCGCCTTGCCTTCGCCCATGGTCACTTCTTCGAGCACGGCGAACTTGGCCCAGACCAGCGCGCTGATCAGCAACGCCGCCGCCAGCCACACGGTAACGCGCGACCAGCGCGGGGAATCCTGCAGGGTCGCGCCGGCGGTCTCCGGCATGAACTCGCTCTCGGCGCTTTTCCTGAAACTGCCGAAATAACCGCGCGGCTTTGCATCGGGCGAGTCGGATGATGATCGGGCCATGGGCAACTCCTACACCGCCGCCGAGCCGACGCGGCCCTTGCGCAGTGCATCGATGACCGCGTCTTTCGGGCCGTCGGCGACGACACGACCGTTGTCCAGCACCAACAGCCGATCCACCAGGCTCAGCATCGAGGTACGGTGGGTGACCAGCAGCAGGGTTTTGCCTTGTACCCAGTCATGCAGTTTCTGCCGCAGTTGGTCTTCGCTGCTGTTGTCCATGGCGCTGGTCGGTTCGTCGAGCAGCATGATTGGCGGGTCGAGTAGCAGCGAGCGCGCCAGCAACACCGCTTGGCGTTGCCCCCCGGAGAGCAGTTGCCCACGTTCGCCCACCGGCCGGTCGAAACCTTGCGGATGCTGGCGAGCCAACTCGGTGACACCGGTCAGCTCCGCCACTTCGAGCATCCGCGAGTCACTGACATAGCGGGCGCCCAGCGTCAGGTTATCGCGCAGGCTGCCGGCCAGCAGCGGCAAGTCATGGGCAACGTAGCCGATCTGCTGGCGCAAGTCGGCGACATCCAGTTGCCGCAGGTCAAGACCATCGAGCAGCAACTGGCCTTCTTCGGGTTCGTAGAAGCCCATCACCAGTCGCGCCAGGGTGCTTTTGCCCGAACCACTGCGGCCAATGATGCCGACCCGCTCACCCGGTTTGAGGCTGAAACTGACATTGCTCAGGGCCGGCGCATTCTGGCCGTTGTAGTGAAAAGTCACGCCGCTCACGTCCAGAGCGCCTTGCAGTTGTGTGCGTTCCAGCGGTCGCTGTTTGCCGTCGCGCTCTTGCGGCAGCGACATCAGCGCATCGGTGCTTTTCATGGTCAGTTGCGCTTGCTGGTAACGGGTGATCAGCCCGGCGATCTGCCCCAGCGGCGCGAGTACACGGCTGCCGAGCATGTAGGTCGCCACCAGCGCACCAACGCTGAGGTTGCCGGCAATGATGCTGTAGACCCCGGCGACGATGGTCGCCATGCCGGAAAATTGCTGGATGAACAGGGTGCCGTTGGTGGCCAGGGCCGAGAGATTGCGGGCGTGGCTGTCGAGGCGGGTCAGGGCGCCGTGGGTGGTTTCCCATTTGTGCTGGCGCTCGCTTTCGGCGCTGCAGGCCTTGAGTGTTTCCAGGCCGCCCAGGGTTTCAATCAGCAGCGCCTGGCGTTCCGCACCCAGGGTCAGGCTTTTTGCACGGTGTCGCGCAGACGCACTTGAATCGCCAGCGCGAAGATGATGGTGATCGGAAACGCCAGCAGCGGAATGACCACCAGCCAGCCGCCGAGCAAACCGATCACCACCAGCATCAGTACAACAAAAGGCAAGTCGATCAGGCTGGTCAACGTCACCGCTGTCAGAAACTCACGCAGGCCCTGGAAGTCATGAATGCTCTGCGCGAAACCGCCGATGGTCGCCGGTCGTGCCTTCATCGACATGCCAGTGATGCGTTCAAACAACGTCGCAGAAAGAATCACATCGGTTTTCTTCCCGGCGGTGTCGAGCAAGTGCGCGCGCACCACCCGCAGCACCAGTTCGAAACCGGTGCCGATGAGCAGGCCGATCGACAGCACCCACAGGGTCGACGTGGCTTGGTTCGGCACCACGCGGTCGTAAGTCTGCATGACGAACAGCGGCACCATCAGGCCCAACAGGTTGATCAGGAAACTGGCGAGTATCGCGTCGCTGTAGAGCCATTTCGATAGCTTCAAGGTGTCGCGAAACCAGGCATGCACGCGGGGTACCAGCGGCGAACGGAGGTCTTCGAGTTCATGCCGGGGCCGAGCGAACAGCGCCTGGCCGCTGTAATTTTCAGTCAGCTCTTCACGGCTGACCCATTGTTCGCCACCGTCGGCTTCGCTGGGCAGGATGAGCAGGCGGCCATCGTCTCCCAGACGTCGCAGAACGGCCGTGCGGCCGTTGCCGAGTATCAGCATGACTGGCAGGTTGAGAGGAGAAATATCCGCCAGGTCCCGGCGCAGCACGCGCGCCTGCAAACCGGCCCGGGCTGCTGCGCGGGGCAGCAGGTCCAGGCTCAGGCGTTGTTTGTTCAGGGGCAGCCCGGCACTCAGGCTGGCGCGACTGACCGTCGCGCCGTGGAGTTTGCAGAGGATCAACAGCCCGTCAAGAAGCGGGTCGTCGAAGCCAAGACGCGGATCGACACCAGTGTTGCCGGTTTCCATGCTGGTCAAATTGATCGCTCCAGGTGAACGGGCTGCCACATCAACACAACACATACCGCACGGGGAGGAGCGGGCGAAGCCTGCGATTTCCTGATCTGAAAAACATCAAAAGATCGCAGCCTTCGGCAGCTCCTGCATAAAGGGTTACTTCAGTTCCGGCAGGCGTGCTTCGTTTTTCACTTCAGTCGCGGCGATCGCATCCGCTGGCAATACCACCCGTTGCTTGCTCAACAACTGACCCATGTTCGCCAGTACGCGGTACATCGAGTATTCCTCGGTGTAGCGAATTTCGGTGTAGCGACGGTTGGCGTTGTACAGCTCGTTTTCACTGTCGAGCAAGTCGAGCAGGGTACGTTGGCCGAGGCCGAACTGATCCTGATACGCGGCGCGTACGCGTTTGGTGGTTTCGGCGTATTCGCGGGCGGTCGGGGTTTGCTTCTTGGCATTGACCATCGCGTTCCAGGCCAGGTGAATGTTTTCGTTGAGCTGACGCAGGGCGTTGTTGCGGATGTCCATCGCCTGATTGATCTGGTGCGCGTCGGAGGCCAGTCGGGCCTTGTCGCTGCCGCCACGGAACAGGTTGTAGTTCATGATCACGCCGACACGCCATTCGTTGTCGTGGCCTTCGTCGCCCTGCACGTTGTTGTTCGCGCCCACGGCCGCTTCAGCGTCGAAGCGTGGGAAGAACGGCGACTTGGCAACTTCGTACTGGCTCTCGGCCGATTGCACGTCTGCCTGGGCGGATTTCAGGTACGGGTTGTTCTCCACCATGCTCTGCTGGGCTTCCTGCAGGGTGGCGGGCAACTCACCGCGGGTCGAAGGCAGGGTTTCCAGTTCATCCGGCAGGCGACCCACCACGGCGTAGAAATTCGATTCGGCGTCAGCCAGGTCGACTTCGGCGGTGTCCAGGTTGTTTTGCGCCAGCGCTTTACGGGCGACCGATTGATCGGAGTCGGCGGTGCTGCCAATGCCGCGCTCGGTGCGCAGGCCGATCTGATCGTTGACCCGCAAGTGCGCCTGCAAATTGTTCCGGGCCAGAGTCACCAGTTCGCGGCGCTTGAGCACTTCGAGGTAGACCTCAATGGTGCGCAGCGCCAGATCCTGAGCAGTGCCTTGTGCGTAGTAGGCGCGCGAGTTGGACACGCCCTTGGTGCGCTCGACCTCGTTGGCGGTGTTGAAACCGTCGAAGAGCATTTGCCGCAGACGCAGCTCGGACTGGGTGTAATTGAGAATGCGCGTGTCGTGATTGCCAAACGCGCGAGTGTTGGTGTTATCGCTGTAGCCGCGACCGTAAGCGGCGTTCAAGTCGACGGACGGATAGAACCCGCCCTTGGCCACTTTGACTTGTTCATCGGCTGAAAGGCGGGCGTCCACGCGCGAGGCGAGTTCCGGGTGGGTGGCGATGGTGCTTTGGATCGCCTCGGTGAGGTTCATGGCCTGGGCTTGAGAAGTGCAAGCCATGGCCAGCAAAACCGCGCTGCAGAGGGGGGTTAGAACGCGCATGGGTGCATCTCCCTGAGTCCTGATGATGCTTATCAGTCGCCAAATATTTGACGGCATTTATAGTGAAAACCGTTTCAAGCTTGTAACAACAGAGCTAAGAACATCCTGAAGCGTAGCTAAGAAAAAATTTTCATAAGGCTTATGCCGAAAAAAACTTATGCGCTTTGTAAAAACCGGCACATTGTTCACTCGTGGAACCCTTGTATTACGAGCTCTAGGGAGCTTGCAAGGGCAAATCGAAAGTTCCAACCATTTATCGATAACGGACGATGGAGTGCTGGAGGGGAAGGAGGCGGGGCAGTTTGGGGGTGACATTTTTTTGTCACTTGACCGGTTCAGAACTGTAACGCATCGCTGGCAGGTGATCATTTTTGCCGATTAGTAGCCCAAAGCCATTGAATGTATTGGGTTTATTCGAATCAGGCGCTGATTGCCCATACGCGACAGGCTTGGCGAGAAAGTCGCCAGGGCCACGGTTGACCCGGAATAATCCGGGGAAAAACCCGTAGCCCGGTAGACGATTCACCCGGCAACTGGCTTTTTTCCATGAGCACGATCTTCGCAAAAAACAGGCTGCCGGCAACGGTTGGCAGCGGAGGAAATGCACATGGCTACGCTCATCGGTATCGTCACTAAAGTCATTGGTCAGGTGGTTGCTGTAGCGGGTGACGGCACCCGACGCGCGCTGGTCGAGGGCGATCGGCTGTTTGCCGGCGATCAATTGGTCACCGGGGCCGAAGGGGCGGTGGCGGTGAAGCTGCACAATGGCCAGGAGCTGACGCTTGGGCGTGGCAGCAGCCTGCAAATGACCTCGCAACTGCTCGCGCACCAGGCGCCCCATGTGCAGACGCCGGAAGCCGTGGCGCCCAGCGAGGCACAACTGACCGACGTCGAACGCCTGCAGAAAGCCATCGCTGCTGGCGAAGACCCGACTCAAACCGGTGAAGCCACTGCGGCCGGGCCAACGGGCAGCACCGCTGCCGGGGCCCTGGGCGGCGGACACAGTTTTGTCCTGCTCGAAGAAGTGGCAGGCCGGGTCGATCCGACCGTGGGTTTCCCGACGGCAGGATTCAACGGCATTCCAGAGTTTCCCCTGGAGCGCATCTTCAACGATCCCGACAACAGCCTCGATAACCAGGACGACGCCACACCTCCTGTCGTCGTGCCACCGTTGGTCGTGAACAACCCCGTCATCCTTGGCGGCCTGAATACCTCGGGCGGGGAGCTGACCCTCAACGAGGCCAATCTTCCCGACGGCACGGCCAGCAACCCCTCGGCCCTGATCCAGAACGGCACCTTCACCGTGACAGCGGCCGATGGCCTGCTGAACCTGAACGTGGGCGGTATCAGTGTGATCAGCGGTGGCGTGGCGGCAGGCTTCCCGCAATCGATCACCACGCAGCTGGGTAACACGCTGACGATCACAGGTTATGACCCGGCCACTGGTGTGGTGAGCTACAGCTACACCCTCAATGGCAACGACACCCATTCGGCGGGTGATGGCGCGAACTCCCTCAGCGAACAATTCACCGTGGTGGCGGGCGACACCAATGGCGACACGGCTACGGGTTCCCTGGACATCAACATCACCGACGATGCACCAACAGCGATCGACGACAGCAACGCCAATACCGCCTCGGAAACGCTGTTGACCCTGACCGGCAGCGTGCTGCCCAACGATATCCAGGGTGCCGACCGCATTCCCACCGGCCCCAATAGCGGGCCGGTAATTGGCGGTACGTTCACCGGCACCTACGGCACCCTGGTGCTCAATCCGAACGGCACCTACACCTACACGCTGAACCCTAATGACGCCGACTTCAAAGCCCTGCACGGTGGTGGCAGCGGCACGGAAAGCTTCGTCTACACCCTTACCGATTCGGATGGTGATACCAGCACCGCAACGCTGGTGCTGAACATTCACAACAACGATGACCCGATCGATATCGGCGGGCTCGGCGTGTCAGGCGGCGAGCTGTCCGTCTACGAGAAAAACCTGGGCGACGGCAGCGCGCCGGATGCTGGCGCACTGACCCAAAGCGGCACCTTTACCATCACTGCGCTCGACGGTGTGCAGAACCTGAGCATTGGCGGGATCAGCGTGGTGAGCGGTGGCGTCAGCGCAGGTTTCCCGCAATCGGTCACCACTCCGCTGGGCAGCACGTTGACCATCACCGGTTTCAACGCCACAACCGGTGTCGTCAGCTACAGCTACACCCTGGTCGACAACGAAGCGCATCCAACCGCCAACGGCGCGAATAACCTGCCTGAGCAGTTCGCCGTCACCGTGGTCGATGACAACGGCACAACCGCCAACGCGACCCTCGATGTGAACATCATCGACGACCTGCCAAAAGCGGTGAACGACAGCAACGCCGGCACCGCCTCGGAAACCAATCTGATCCTCACCGGCAACGTCCTGACCAATGACGTGCAAGGCGCCGACCGCGTACCGACTGGCCCGGTCACCGCTGGGACCTTTACCGGCACCTACGGCACTTTGGTGTTGAACGCCAACGGCACTTACACCTACACCCTCAACACCAACGACGCCGACTTCAAAAACCTGCACGGCGGTGGCAACGGCACCGAAACCTTCGCCTACACCATCACCGATTCCGACGGCGATACCAGCACCGCAAACCTGGTTTTGCAGATCCACAACAACGACGATCCGGTGGTCATCAGCGGTCTCGATGTCAACGGTGGCGAGCTGACGGTTTACGAGAAAAACCTCAGCGACGGCAGCGCGCCGGATTCCGCTGCGTTGACCCAAAACGGCACGTTCACCATCACCGCACTCGACGGCGTCACACGCTGACCGTCGGTGGCATCGCCGTCGTCACCAATGGCGTGGCTGCCGGGTTCCCGCAATCGGTTACCACTCCGCTGGGCAGCACGTTGACCATCACCGGTTTCAACGCCACAACCGGTGTCGTCAGCTACAGCTACACCCTGGTCGACAACGAAGCGCATCCAACCGCCAACGGCGCGAACAACCTGCCTGAGCAGTTCGCCGTCACCGTGGTCGATGACAACGGCACCACCGCCAACGCGACCCTCGATGTGAACATCATCGACGACCTGCCAAAAGCGGTGAATGACAGCAACGCCGGCACCGCGTCGGAAACCAATCTGACCCTCACCGGCAACGTCCTGACCAATGACGTGCAAGGCGCCGACCGCGTACCGACCGGGCCAAGCGCCGGGCCGATCACCGCCGGCACATTCTTAGGCACCTACGGCACGCTGGTGCTGAACGCCAACGGCACTTACACCTACACGCTGAACACCAACGACGCGGACTTCAAGGCCCTGGAAGGTCGCGGCAAAGGCACTGAGACGTTCGCCTACACCATCACCGATGCCGACGGCGATACCAGTACCGCAAACCTGGTTTTGCAGATCCATAACAACGATGATCCGGTGATCATCGGCGGCCTGGATGTCAACGGCGGCGAACTCACCGTCTACGAGAAGAACCTCGACTGGGGTACCAACCCCGACGCGCCGGCGCTGACCCAGTCCGGGACCTTCACCGTCACGGCACTCGACGGCCTGAACTCCCTGGTCGTGGGTGGATTCGCGGTGGTCGCCAACGGCGAGGTGGTCGGTTTGCCGCACACCGTGGTGACCCCGCTGGGTAACTTCCTGACCATCAACGGCTTCGATCCCGTCACGGGCGTGCTCAGCTACAGCTACACCCTGGTGGGCAGCGAAACCCATCCAGCGGCCGACGGCGCCAACGCCCTCGTCGAGAATTTCGACGTAGTGGCGCACGACAACGACGGCAGTTCTGCGTCGGGCCAGATCAACGTCAACATCATCGATGACTTGCCCAGTGCCAATCCGGACTTCAAGCAGGTGCAAGAGGGCGGGACGGTCGGCACCAACGTCCTGGTCAATGACATCGGCGGCTCCGATGGCCCGGCGGCCACGGGTGCGGTGGTCGGCGTGCGTGCCGGCAGCGACACCTCGACCTCGGCCAGCGGTGGCCTCAACACCAATATCAATGGCGCCTACGGTTACCTGACCCTGGATGCCAACGGCAACGCCACCTATCACAGCAACCCGAACAGCGTCAGCGGGCCCGGCGCGATTGATGTATTCACTTACACCGTGCGCGATGCCGATGGCGATGAGAGCACCCACGCTCACCATTGACGTCTACAACAGCTGTCTCAAGGCAGTGTTCGACAGCGATGTGACGGTGTATGAAAAGGCTCTCGACCTGACTAAAGATGGCCAGGACCTGGCGGCTGGCACCGTCGCCGGCAGCCAGCCGGGCAATACTGGCGAGACCGCTTCCGGTACACTGGTGGGCTCGGTCACTGGCGCCGTGGGTGCGATCACCTACGCCCTGGTGGGTAGTGCCACGGGCAGCTATGGGCAGATTCAGCTCAATGGCGACGGCACCTATACCTACACCCTGACTTCGCCGGCGAGCACCACCCCGCAGGCCAACGATGGCCCCAACACCCTGAGCGAAAGCTTCACCTACCAGGCGACCGATTCCCTGGGCAACATCACCACCAGCACCATCGTGGTGAACATAGTCGATGACGTGCCAAAGGCTGTGGACGACAGCAACGCCGACAATGCGTCGGAAACCCGCCTGACCCTCGACGGCAATGTCCTGACCAATGACGTGCAAGGCGCGGACCTTGTCGCGACCGGCCCGAACACCGGCCCAGTCACGCCGGGTACATTCGTCGGCACTTACGGCACCCTGGTGCTGAACGCCAACGGCACGTACACCTATACGCTCGACACCAACGACGCGGACTTCAAGGCCCTGGAAGGTCGCGGCAAAGGCACTGAGACGTTCGCCTACACCATCACCGATGCCGACGGCGATACCAGCACCGCCAACCTGGTGCTGCAGATCCATAACAACGATGATCCGGTGATCATCGGCGGCCTGGACGTCAACGGCGGCGAACTCACCGTCTACGAGAAGAACCTCGACTGGGGCACCAACCCCGACGCGCCGGCGCTGACCCAGTCCGGGACCTTCACCGTCACGGCACTCGACGGCCTGAACTCCCTGGTCGTGGGTGGCTTCGCGGTGGTCGCCAACGGCGCAGTGGTCGGGCTGCCGCACACCGTGGTGACCCCGCTGGGTAACTTCCTGACCATCAACGGCTTCGATCCCGTCACGGGCGTGCTCAGCTACAGCTACACCCTGGTGGGCAGCGAAACGCACCCAGCGGCCGACGGCGCCAACGCCCTCGTCGAGAATTTCGACGTAGTGGCGCACGACAACGACGGCAGTACTGCGTCGGGCCAGATCAACGTCAACATCATCGATGACTTGCCGAGCGCCAATCCGGACTTCAAGCAGGTGCAAGAGGGCGGGACGGTCGGCACCAACGTCCTGGTCAATGACATCGGCGGCTCCGACGGCCCGGCGGCCACCGGTGCGGTGGTGGGTGTGCGTGCAGGCAGCGACACCTCGACCTCGGCCAGCGGCGGCCTCAACACCAATATCAATGGCGCCTACGGTTACCTCACCCTGGATGCCAACGGCAACGCGACCTACCACAGCCGGCCGGACTCGGTGGGCGTAGCGGGCGCGACTGACGTGTTCACCTACACCGTGCGCGATGCCGATGGCGATGAAAGCACTACCACCCTCACCATCGACGTGTCCAACAGTTGCATCAAGGCGGTGTCCGACACCGACGTGACGGTCTACGAAAAAGCCCTCGACCTGACCAAGGACGGCCAGGATCTGGCCCCCGGTACGGTCACCGGCAGCGATCCGACCAACACCGGTGAAACCGCCACCGGCACGCTGGTCGGCGCGGTCACGGGCGGCAGCGGCGCGATCACTTACACCCTGGTCGGCAGCGCCACAGGTACCTACGGCCAGATCCAGCTCAACGCCGACGGCACCTACACCTACACATTGACCTCGGCGCCGAAAACCTCGCCGAACGCCAACGACGGGCCCAACAGCCTGAGCGAAAGCTTCACCTACAAGGCCACTGATGCCCTGGGCAACACCACCACCAGCACCATCGTGGTGAACATCGTCGATGACGTGCCCAAGGCCGTTGCTTCCGAGCGTTCGGTGGCGGCGGTGGAAATCGATTCCAACCTGCTGTTGGTGATCGACGTGTCCGGCAGTATGGCCGATGCGTCCGGCGTGCCTGGCCTGTCGCGCCTGGCCCTGGCCAAGCAGGCGATCAGTGCCTTGCTCGACAAGTACGACGACCTTGGCGACGTGAAGGTGCAGATCGTCACTTTCAGCAGCAACGCCACCGACAAGACCGCGATCTGGGTTGACGTGGCCACGGCCAAGTCGATCATTTCGGGCCTGACGGCGGGCGGCGGGACCAACTACGATGCCGCCGTGGCAACCATGAAGACCGCGTTCAACACGGCCGGCAAACTGACCGGCGCGCAGAATGTCGGCTACTTCTTCTCGGACGGCAAACCCAACGAAGGTGACATCAACGCGGCCGACGAGGCTTCACTCAAAGCCTTCCTCGACGCTAATAACATCAAGAACTACGCAATCGGCCTGGGCAACGGCGTCAGCAATGCCTACCTCGATCCGGTCGCCTATGACGGCAGCACCCACACCAACACCAATGCTGTGGTGGTGACCGATCTCAACCAGCTCAACTCGGTACTCTCGGGCACCGTGCAGGGTGCCCCGGTCACGGGCACCTTGCTGGAGGGCGGAAACTTTGGTGCCGATGGCGGTTTCATCAAGTCCATCGTCGTCGATGGCACAACGTACACCTACGATCCTAAAGCGTTGAACAACCAGGGCTCACTGATTTCCAGCGGCGGGGACAACCACGGCACGTTCAACACGGTAAACAACTCCCTGAGCATCGCCACCAATAACGGCGGTACGCTGGTCATCAACCTCGACAGCGGTGAGTACAACTACACCTCGCAGAAAGCCACGAACGTGGTGATCACCGAAAATATCGGCTTCACCGTCAGCGACAACGACGGCGACCTGGCGAGCTCGACCCTGGTGGTCAAGGTCGTGCCGAACGCCGCGCCCGTGGCCGTCGACGACCACATCATCACCAACGTGCTGTCCGGCAGCGTGGTGGTACCTGGCGAATTGTTGCTGGCCAACGACACTGATCCCGAAGGCGATACCCTCACCGCAGCGCCGACTACCTTCAACACCGGTTGGGTGGCCAGGGGCGCGGACTTTGTCGGCACCGGCGCGATCAACTTCAAGGGCAGCAATAACACCGTCGCGAACCAGAACCTGGCGGATGTGCGCGGGTCCTTCGCGGCCAATACCGCAGCGATGACAGCCGTGCTGGTGATCAGTGGTTATCTGGGCTCTGTCACCAGTTCCAATGCCAATGATGAAGACCTCATCACGGTGAAACTCAAGGAGGGTGAGACCCTTAATCTGGATCACAACCTGGCGGGCGGTCGGATTGCCATGGAGTACTCACTCAATGGCGGTGCCTTCGTGACCCTTGCCGATGGCGCTACCATCACGGCCGATGCCGATGGCACGTACAAGATCCATGTCACCAACATCACCAATCCCGGCGGCGGCGTTGGCGCCAACAACGCCGAAAACTACCAGCTGACCATGACGGTCAGCTACGCCGGTGCCCATGATGTCACCCCGGACTTCAACGGCGCCTACAGCGCCAATGACACCCACGGCGGCAGTGACACGGCGAATGTGACCATCAGCTACCAGGACGGCCATACCCTCACGGGTACCGCGGGTGACGACGTTCTGGTGGCCGGCACCGGCAACAACGTGCTCAATGCCGGCGATGGCAACGACGTGTTGACGGCGGGTGCCGGTAACAACGAACTGCACGGCGGTGCTGGCAACGACCTGTTGTTCAGCGGGGCAGGTAACGATCTGCTGGACGGCGGCGCTGGTATCGATACCGTCAGCTACGCCCATGCCACCAGCGGTGTCACCGTCGACCTGGGCCTGCTCACTGCGCAAAACACCGGAGGCGCCGGCACTGATACCCTCACCGGCCTGGAGAACCTCACCGGCTCCAACTTCAATGACAGCCTGATGGGCGACAACAACAGCAACATCATCACTGGCGGCCTGGGCAACGACATCCTCAACGGCGGTGGCGGCGATGACTTGCTGATCGGCGGCATGGGCAACAACACGATGACTGGCGGGCCGGGAGCCGACACCTTCCAGTGGCTCAAGGGCAACAGCGGCCACGACACCATCACCGACTTCACCCCCGGCACCGACAAGCTCGACCTGTCGCAACTGCTCCAAGGCGAAAACGGCACCACAGCGTCGCTGGACGACTACCTGCACTTCACCGTCACCGGCACCGGCGCGTCAGTCGTGACCAGCATCGACGTCAGCGCCATGGCCGGCGCCACGCCGAACCAGACTATTGACCTTGCCGGTGTCAACCTCGCCAGCCACTACGGCGTCACGCCGGGGGCGGGTGGTGTGGTCGCCGGGGGCATGACACGGCGACCATCATCAACGGGATGTTGAATGATCACTCGTTGAAGGTGGATACGGTTTGATCTGAAAAGTGAAGTAGCGAGGCTGATCTCCTGTGGGAGCAAGGCTTGCCTGCGATAGCGAAGACGCCGTCGCGGGCAAGTCGTGCTTCCACCGTGGGGGGCAGCTACCCCGTCACATTGGCTCAGGCGGCCCGATGAACCTGCCCATGACCCCATACACCCCTAATTCCCTGATCGTCGCAAACTCTCCCTGGGTCTCGACCATCTCCGCAATCAACGGCAAATCAATACTGTTGGTTGCCCGGAAGATCGCATCAATGAACAGGCGCTTGTCGCCCTGGCGATCTATACCCCGGATATACGCACCATCAATCTTCAAGTAAGCCAACCCCAGCTGTGTCAGGTTGCCGATCTGGCTGAAGCTACCGCCAAAATGCTGCAGCCCGACGCGATAGCCGGTGTCGAGCAGGCTATGACACAAATGCTGCAACTCCAGTGGGGGCGGCAGTTGGCGTTCGTCGATTTCCAGGGTCAGCAGCGGCGCCAGATCGGGTAACGATTCGAGCATGTCGAGTATCTTCGCCAACTGCGCCGGATCGCGCAGGGTGCTGCCAGACAGGCTCAATGCCAGCGGCCAGCGATTGACGACAAGGTAATCGAGGGTCGCTTCGAGCATCGCCAGGTCCATGCGCGCTGACCAGCCCAGACGCTCTATCCAGGGCAGGAAATGCCCGGCGGCAATCGCCTCGCCGCTGGGGTCGAGCAAGCGTGCCAGGACTTTGTGGTGAAGCACCTGGCTGGTGTCGGCGCATTGCACCACCGGCTGAAAGTACAGCTGCATATTCCCCTGCGTCAGGGCTTCGTCGATCCAGGTGCGCCAGTCGTGCTGGGACTGGTTCGGCGCGCAGTCACCGCTGTCCAGGTATGTCCACGGCCGCTCGGGGTGTTGCCGGGCCTGAGTCAGGGCTTGATCCAGGCGCAGCAGCACCGCATTGGCGGATTCTCCCGGGTGATAGGGGACGATGCCCAGGTGCGCCACTGGCATGCTGTCACTGGCGCCGGTCAGGCGCAGGTTCTCCAGGGTGGCACTGACTTCCGCGACCAGGCGGGCCGCGTCCGCCTGGCCCAATCCAGGTGTCAGCAAGCTGAACTCACCGCCACGATTACGCGCAGCCAGCCAGGTACGACGCTCGGGTAGTCCGCAAAGACGCTTGAGCAATTCGGCGACTGCGCTGATCAATGCATCAGTGCGCTGTCCGCCCATGCGCTGATTCAGCCCCGCCAGATCGTTGATCCGCAGCATCAGCAGGTGGCCCTCACTGCTCTGCTCGGCCACCAGCAAATGATCCGCCAATTGCTCGTCCAGTAACCGTCGGTTGGCCAGCCCGGTGAGGCCATCGAGGTAGGATTCGGCGCGCAGTTTTTCGCTGCGAGCGGCTTCTTCGGCGAACAGCGCCTTGAGCTTTTCGACCATCTGATTCATCGCCAGCACCACGCGTTTCAATTCCGGGGTGCGGGGCAATTTCGTCAGGCTGCGAAATTCGCGTTTGCTGATGGCTTCGGCCTGTTTGACCATCTTGTCCAGCGGGCGCAATTGCCGGCGCAGCAACCAGCCGCCGAACACCGCGCTGAGCAGCCCGCAGATAAGCAACCAGATCAGGCTGCCCAATGTACTGTCCCAGAGCTTGGCCAGGGCAAATCGCGGGTTGCTCAATACTTCGACCCGGGCGAATTGCTCCCAGCCGCGCATGATCAACGCTTCACCTCCCTGGGGACGCAGGTCGACCAGCCTGGTGAACCAGCCGGGCACACGTTCGCCGCGGGCCTGGGCGCTGCGCTCCACCAGCACCTGCTCATCGGCAATGCTGACCACCCGGATGCGGGTGAAGTAGCCACTGTCGAAAATCGAGCTGACCATCAACTCCATCATCGCCGGATCGTCTACTTGCGCGGTCAATGACAACCCCAGCGCCGTCGCCGCGTCCTGGGCGTGTGAGCGCAACTGCCCGAGCATCTGGTCGCGGGAGCTTTCCAGGCTGACAAAAAAGCTGCCGCTGAACGCCACCAGCAGGAACAGGCAAATGGCGAGAAACAATTGTTTGCGCAGTGACATAACACGCTCCTTGCGAGACCTTGCGAGGACGACTAGCCGTCGCCCACGGCGAAACCTTCAACCTGCATTTTTTTCAACACATCCTGCCAGCGCGACAACTTTTTCGAGTCGCTGGAACGCTTGCCGCCGTTAGCTCCCGGCAGGTAAAGCCCCTCGGCATTGAAGGCGTAGACCGGTAGCAGGTCCTTGCGCCGTGAGGCGGGGGAGATCTCGCCCACCAGGTTGTCCAGCACCAGCGGATCGGCCGTTGGGCTGCTGTAGAAGGTCAGTACCATGTGCGCCTGGTTCTGGGTCAGGGCTTTGACGTAGGTGATGCGCAATTTGTCGCTGGGAATGCCGAGATGGCGCAGGCTGAAATACTTGGCCAGGGCATAGTCCTCGCAGTCGCCCGCGCCCTTGACCAGGGATTCGACGGGTGTGGCCCAGTAATCGACCTGGCGCCAGATGCGCGTATCGTCCTGGAAAGTCAGTTGCTGGTTGAAGAAGCGATTGACCGCATTGAGTTGCTCGCGCTCTGGCTGATCCTGTTGACCTTGCAGCAACTGGCTCCAGGCCTCTATCCGCCTTTGCGCGGGACCCTGCGCGCCGTATCGGGCCTGGGCGTTCTGCAAGACCTGCGCATAATCCCAGCTGGCGAAGACCGCACCCAGGCCCGGCACCAGCCAAAATGCCAGCAGCAGCCATCCGCCGAACCGAAGTCGGAGCGTTGACCATCCTGGACTACGCCGGCGACGGGGCATGTCGGGCTGCTCGGGGTGCAGATGGATGGAGTCTAGGCGGTGTTTGCAGGGGAAGAGGGCAGATCGTCGGTTGGCAATGCAGTTGCATTGAGTCACAGGGGATGCTGTGACGAGGCGATCAGGGCTTGCGCAGGGTTTTCTGTTTGAGGATGTAAATGGTCACCAGCACCGCACTGGTCAACATGAAGCCCCGCGCCCACGGCATCGGTACCAGGTAGCAGGAAAACCCGATGCTCACCCACATCAGCCCGATGGCGTAGACCTTGCCCTTGAGCGGAATGCCGTTGCCATCGAGGTAATCGCGGATCCATGGCCCCAGTCGCGGATGCTCGACCAGCCATTGATAGAAACGCGGAGAGCTGCGCGCGAAGCACGCGGCCGCGAGGAGCAGGAAAGGGGTGGTGGGCAGGACAGGAAGGAAAATACCGATCACCCCTAATGCCACGCTGAGCCAGCCAATGGCCAGCAGGACGTAGCGCAACATCAGGGAGCGGTTGCCTATGGGATTGTCCATAGGCTGCGACTTAGTGATGACGTGGTTTGAGGATGGCCGGTTTTTCGTCAGGCGCGTTGCACAGCAGGTACAGCGCGGTCAGGGCTTCCCGGGATCTGCACGATCATGTCGTCCATCAGGTTGGCATCGGCGGCGATATCGGAGAATTCCGGTTGCTCGTCGAACAGGCCCGAACCGACCATGATCGGCAGCAG
>NZ_JAEKEG010000178.1 GCF_016651255.1 Pseudomonas sp. TH10 | reverse complement strand
CTGCGCCGCGCCAACTGACAACGGCCGAAGTTTCGCGGATCGTCGGTGAGTTCGCCCAAGCGGCGGAAAATGCGATCGAGGCAGGTTTTGATGGCGTGGAAATCCATGGCGCTAATGGCTATCTGTTCGAGCAGTTCATGAATCCGCTGGTCAATGATCGAACCGATCAGTACGCCGCGGATCAGCTGGAAAATCGTCTGCGCTTCACCCTGGAAGTCATCGACGCGGTGGTTGAGCGAATTGGCGCGGGCCGTGTTGGCATTCGTATTTCGCCCTATGGGCAACTGTTCGATATGCCGCTGTATGAGCAGATCGATGAAACCTACACCGCGCTCGCGACCGAGATCGGCGCTCGGAAACTGGCCTATGTTCATGTGATGGATCAGTCCGGATTTCCTGCCCGGGTACCGAGGCTGGCGGTGGTGGCCCGAAAGCGACCTTTATCAATTTGCTCTCGATCATCAAATCAAAACTGCCTGGCACCGCGCTCATTTTGGCCGGCGGTATGTCTCGCCAACGTGCGCAAGACATGATCAATGACTGCATCATCGACCTCGCTGCGTTTGGCACCGCTTACATCAGCAACCCTGATCTGGTGGCGCGCCTGCAGAACAACTGGCCGCTCACCGAAGCCAAGCGCGAAACCTTTTACGGCGGCGCAGCCGAAGGTTACGTCGATTACGCGCCCCATCGAGGGTAAGCAGCCGCGACCTTCCTGTAATGTTGGCAGTCGTCACCGGTATCCGGTGCGGCTGCTTTTTCATACCTGATGCAAAAAGACGCAAGAGGACAATCAGCAGCCGTTCTGGTTTAGTACAGGTCACTGCGCCTTCTGCTGGAGACTTCCCCTATGCACCTCAAAGCGCACCGGTACTTTGCCATGGTCGCCGTGACCGGCAGCTTCTCGGCGACAGCTCGACATTTTCGCGTCCCGGCGTCCTCCGTCTCACGCTTCATCGCGGCGCTGGAGCGGGAGGTGGGCCAGCAGCTGCTGTATCGCAATACTCGGGCAGTCAAGCTGACGGATGCGGGCGAGCGCTATTACGTGCAGATCCGCGAAGTGTTGGAATTGCTGGATGCCGCCAATGAGGAAGTCACTGGCAAGGGTGGCGAGATTCGGGGCCTGGTGCGGATCAACGCGCCGGTTGCGTTCGGCAGTCTGCACATCGTGAAACTGCTGAATGGTCTGTATGACAGGTACCCGCAATTGACGGTTGAACTGACGGTCACCGATGCCTTTATCGATCCGGTTCAAGAGGGCGCAGACATCACCTTTCGGGTGGGGCACCTGGAAGACTCCGGACTGATCGGCCGAAAAATTTGCGACCAGCAATACGTGCTATGCGCTAGCGCAGACTACCTCGCGAAGCATGGGAAACCCGCTTCGCCAGATGATCTGCAGAACCAGGCGTGCCTGGTCTACAAGGGTACCGGTGGGGCGCAGCGCTGGTATTTCCGCAAGCCCGCCAGCAACGAAGTGACAATCATCGAGGTCCATGGCCCGCTCAGAAGCAACAATGCGCAGGTACTGGTAGAAGCGGCGCTCGCAGGGCGGGGATTGTGTTTTTTCCTTCCTGGCTCTTCAGCAGAGAGCTTCATCAACAAGCAACTCATTCAGCTTTTGCCCGATTGGGAAGGGGCGGTCGAGGAGTCGCCCAGCCAGATACATTTGATTTCACCCGAGAATCGACTCCGCTCCCAGAAGGTACGCGTGGTGTGGGACTACTTCATCAGCGCGATTGGCTCTCCTCCTTATTGGGATGATCTCAGTGGGGTTTGAACTGACAGGCAACCTCAATGCGCCGACCATCATGCTCGTCTACGCGGAGATCACCTTGCTGAAATAAGCTTGTAGGGCCATGATCCTTTCTCCCGATGACTTTTTGATCACAGGTGTGCCATATAAATATTCCGTTGGCGCAGACCAATAT
This sequence comes from Pseudomonas sp. TH10, assembly GCF_016651255.1. Taxonomy (GTDB): domain Bacteria; phylum Pseudomonadota; class Gammaproteobacteria; order Pseudomonadales; family Pseudomonadaceae; genus Aquipseudomonas. Next base: position 8,658 of record NZ_JAEKEG010000178.1, on the reverse strand, counting down.
GTGATTGTGAAACAGGTTGCGCTTCTCGCCGTGACCGTTCGCTACTGGCCGATTACTGCCCTGACGAAAGGCTGTAATCGACCTTATGCGACTCTAATTCGGTTTCCGCCGTAGATCGAGTAGCTGTAAGCGATCAGCGATTAGGGACCTGAACGGTGCTGACTGCCAACGTTTTTGCCGACGATACAGGATCGTCGTCGCCGTGAACCCGCACACCGCCGCGAACATCAGCCAGTAGGCGGGTGATGCCTTGTCGCCGGTGGCCTGGACGAGCAGTGTCGAAATTGCCGGAGTAAAACCGCCAAACACCGCAGTGGCCAAGCTGAAGGCCAGTGAGAACCCGACTACCCGCACGTTCTGTGGCATGACTTCGGTCAGTGCCGCGACCATGGCGCCGTTGTAAATGCCAAAGAAGAATGAGAAGTACAGCAGGACAGCGAGCAGTCGTTCGAAACTCGCCGCCTCTGCCAGCCAGTGCATGGCGGGATAGGCGGTGAAAATGCACAGTAACGATATTGCCAGCAACAGTGGCCGACGGCCAATGCGGTCGGAGAGAGCGCCGCCAATAGGCAGCCAGATAAAGTTGCTGATGCCGACCAGCAGTGTCACAACCAGGCTGTCGGTGGTGCTCAGGTTCAGTACTGTCCTGCCAAACGTCGGGGTGTAGACAGTAATCAGGTAGAACGTGGTGGTGGTCATGGACGCCAGCAAGCCGCCCGCCAGGACGGTGCGCCAGTTGTCACGCATCGAGCGAAACACTTCGCGAGTTGTTGGACGATGGCTGCGAGCAGTGAACGCAGCGGTTTCTTCCAGTGAACGGCGAATAATGAAAATGAACGGGATGATCACGCAGCCAATGAAGAACGGGATACGCCAGCCCCAATCGGCGATTTCAGCGGCTTGCATCGTGGCATTGATCGTGTAGCCCAACGCGGCCGCGACGACGATCGCCACCTGCTGGCTGGCCGATTGCCAACTGGTGTAGAAACCGGTGTGACCGGGGGTAGAAATTTCCGCCAGATACACGGATACACCGCCCATTTCCGCGCCGGCGGAGAAGCCCTGGAGCAGCCTGCCCAACAACACCAGAATTGGTGCCGCCACGCCGATGGTGGCATAGCCCGGTACCAGGGCGATCAATACCGTACCGGCTGCCATGATCGACAGCGTCACGATCAGCCCCTTGCGACGGCCCACCTTGTCGATGTACGCCCCCAGCACAATGGCGCCCAGCGGACGCATCAGGAATCCGGAGCCGAAAACCGCGAAGGTCATCATCAGCGAGGCAAACTCGCTGGTGGCTGGAAAGAAGGTCTGGGAGATGTAGGTCGCGTAGAACCCGAACAGAAAGAAGTCGAACTGCTCGAGAAAATTACCGCTGGTGACCCGCAAGATGGCGCCCAATTTGGACCCCTTGGCTCGGGTTGTTGCCGTTGTCGTTTTCATCATGGCTACCGTTTTGCTCACTATTGTTTTTGGAATGAGTGCTTTAACCGTCAGTCGCTGCCGGCGTTGATCGGATTGGGTTGACGCTTCTCGATGGCGTGTTTGAGCAGCGCTGCGCTGCGGAATATTCCATGGGCGAATTTGCTGTAGGGCATGGTCAGGAAAAACGCCATGACCAGGCCGAGATGGATGGCCAGCATCAAGCCCAAGGCGCTGGTTTCACGCAAAGCCAGTAGGGCCAGACCGCTTGCGCTGACCAGAAACAGCAGCGCAATGAAGCCGCGATCCATGGGTTTCTGGTTCTCGTCTCCGTGAGCAGGATTGCGACGCAGGTTCAGCCAAAGAAGACCCGCCGGGCCGATCAGCAGGCCGATGCCACCGGCAATACCCAGCATCACCGGCAAGCTGAAGATCGGGTAAGGCGCCGACCAGTTCAGCAGATAGTGAAAGAGTGTGGCGACACCGGTGGCGGCGAAGCACAGCATGAAGCCGTAGAAGGTGAGGTGGTGGAATCGGCGTCGCCACAAGGTGAATTGATCGTCGGCGTTGTTGCAGCCTTCGCCGTGGCCACCGTCCAGGTATTTGAGCTTCGCGACGTTGGCCGTAGCCTCCAGTGCAGCGGACGTTTTCAACGGCAGGGGCGCCGCAACCGGTGAAACGTTGCGCCAGAAGCGCCGTACACCCATGGTCAGGGCAAGTACGGCAAAGCCGAACACTGAGCCGAACATCAGGGCCAGGGTGTTATGCGGGAAAATCTTGTAGAAGTCGCCCCCGGGAATGGCCGTGAACAGGTTGCCCATGAGCATCAGGGTCAGGCATAAAAACAACGCCAGCCCCCCACCGGAAGCCAGTGCCAGGGTCAGGCCGTTGCGCTGATACAACCTGCCCATCACCTGCGGCCAAGCGTATTCGGCGTAAGTATCCAGGCGCACTTTGGCCATGGCTTTGGGTATGTTGACTTCGAATTCGTGTGGGGCGGCATACTGGCAGGCGTGCAGGCACGCGCCGCAGTTATGGCACAGGTTCGCCAGGTAGTGGATGTCAGCCTGAGTGAATTCCAGGCGCCGGGTCATCGCCGGAAATACCGCGCAAAAGCCTTCGCAATAACGGCAGGCATTGCAGATGGTCATCTGCCGCTGGACTTCACTTTCGTCAAGATTCAACACCGGGATCAAACCGCCCGACGCTTGGGGATCAAACAGTTGCATGTCGAGACTCCGAGTTTGCAGAGGAAACGCCAAAGCCCACCGACGCGGCCGCCTGCACGCCGGCGATGCGGCCAAACGCGGTACCGATGGCCATGCCGATGCCGGCGGTGTAGCCCTTGCCCAGAACGTTGCCGGCCATCATTTCTCCCGCGACGAACAGGTTGGGGCTCGCTTTGCCGTTGAAATGCACGGCAGCGGTTTCGTCGGTGGCGAGGCCGAGGTAAGTGAACGTGACACCCGGTTTAAGCGGGTAGGCGTAGAAAGGTGGTTTCTTCAATGGCCGCGCCCAATGGGTTTTGGCGGGCGTTAGTCCTTGGGTGTGGCAGTCGTCCAGCGCCGTGTGGTCGAACGTGCCAACGCGGCAGGCGCTGTTGTAGTCCTCGACCGTCTTGACGAATGTTGCTTGAGGCAGCTTCAACTGGCGGGCAAGGTCTTGCAGAGTATTGGCGGTGGTGCCGGGAAAGACCGGCGGCATGAAGCGGCCGATGGCTTGTTGATCGATGATCGAATACGCCTGCTGACCGGGTTGTCCGGCCACCAGACGCCCCCAGATCGCATAACGTTTTGGCCAGAAATCCTCACCTTCGTCGTAGAAGCGCTCGCCATCACGATTGACCACCACACCCAGCGATACGCAGTCGATTCGGGTGCAGATGCCACCGTCGTAGAGTGGCGCGCGGGCATCAATGGCGACCATGTGTGCTTGCGTCGGATCGCCGATCACATCGGCGCCAAGGTCGAGCATGCGCCGCAGCAAAATACCGGTGTTGAATCGGGTGCCCCGGATCAGGAAATTGTCCGATGGCCATTCACCGCGTTCGTTCTGACCCCAGGCTTCGCGCAGCCATTCACGATTGGATTCGAAGCCGCCGGCCGCCAATACGCAGGCCCGGGCTTCAATGCGTTCGGCGGCGAAACGCTGGCCATCGACCTCATGTTCGGCCACATGGGCGGCGACGAATTTCCCCTGATCCAACTCGATGTCGGTCACTTGCGTGTTGTAGCGAACCTTTACACCCAGGCGCTCGGCGCTGCGGAAATACGCATTGACCAGCGCTTTGCCGCCGCCCATAAAAAATGCATTGGTCCGTGCCACGTGCAGCGCGCCGGACAGCGGTGGCTGAAAATGCACGCCGTGTGAACGCATCCAATCCCGGCAAGAGGAAGATGCCCGAATGGCAATGCGTGCAAGCTTTTCATCGGTGAGGCCGCCGGTGACCTTCAACAGGTCTTGCCAGTATTCTTCTTCCGGATAGGCATCGATCAGCACGTCCTGCGGTTCGTCGTGCATGCACCGCAGGTTACGGGTGTGTTGGGAGTTGCCACCGCGCCAGATTTTCGGAGAGGCTTCCAGCAGCATCACGCTGGCGCCCGCTTCTCGCGCCATCAGGGCGGCGCACAAGGCAGCGTTGCCACCCCCTATGATTAAGACATCGATCATTATCGCTCCTCGATTTGCAAGGAAGCGGGAACGAAGTGCTCCTTGCGAGTGGGGAGAACGTTAGGGTGGGGAAGCAGTGGCCGAAAGGCTGCTTTTGACGCGGGGTGTTTAGTTTTTCTAAAGGCTTTTCTCGTCAGGAGAGACTTAGGCGTCCTGGGATTGAAGGAAGATTACGCGTCGACCCCTTCTAGCCACGTAGCGCCAGGCCATTGCTTGTCGAGGACCAACTGTCGCGCCACATCGACTATGACCAACCGCGTTGCCAGCGCCGCCGGAGAGAGTTCGTCATCAGCCAGCGTCGCCAGAAGATTACGCCGGCCCACGTGGGGATCGGCAATCCTGATCAGTGAAAGTCCGGACCCGTCTTTCAATGCAGCGGCCGCCCCGGTTGTATCGTTGCCGCATGACCGGCCCGCACGGCGTTCATCAAAACAGCGAGACCGTCGACTTCCATAATGACATTGGGTGTCAGCCCGACCCGTTCGAACGCGCTCATCAATGCCGAGCGCAATCCATGTTGCGCGCTGGGCATCACCAGCGGCAGGCCGCCGAGGTCTGCTAATTGCACGCTGTCACCAGAAGGCGCTTGGGGCAGGCTGGGCGAGGCGATGACGAACAGCTTTTCATCCAGCAGCGGAGTCACGCTCCAGCGTTTACCCCCTTCCAGCTGAAAGAGGATGGCCAGATCAATTTGCCGTGCGTTGAGCTGCGCCGCCAAGTGGCCGGAAAGCATTTCCACCAAATGCAGTTGTATGTCCGGATAACGCGCACGCATTGCGTTGATCAACGGCAACGCGAGCACCGTCGCGGTGGTCGGTGGTAAGCCAACGCTGACGTAACCGCTCATTCGCCCGCGATGGGCGGCCATGATTGCGTTTTCCGCCTGGCGTAGCGTCAGTTGGGCATGGTGTAAAAACGCAAATCCGGCGCTAGTGGGCGTCACGCCGGTAGAGGTTCGATTCAGGAGGCGAGTGCACAGTTCGCTTTCTAGCTTGGAGATTTGCTGGCTAAGGGCTGAAACGCCAACATCCAGTTCAAGTGCCGCACGCCCCAGGCTGCCAAGCTCGATGATTTTTACGAAATAGCGCAGTTGTCTCAATTCCAATGTGGCTGCTCCCCGCGAATTTGTTATTCGAATACCTGAACGTTTGCCACGCAAGTTACGAAGCCCGAAGAGGCAGCATTGTCGCAGGTTTGGGGTGGCCGTTCAGCACGTGCGCTTTGTCGAGGACTGGTAGCACTTAGCCGATGGCTGCCCGTCGGGACGGGCAGCCATCGACGGGTTATCGGTTGAATCGCTCGACCAGTGAATACTGAATTTTAGCGGTCTGGGTCAGTTCCTTGCTCAGCTCTGCCGAATGCCTGGCCTGTTCAGACGTCTGGTCTGCCAGATTGGCAATGGTCGTGATATTGCGGCTGATTTCCTCGGCTACGGCGGTCTGCTCTTCGGTCGCTGCGGCAATCTGGGTAGTCATGTCCGTGATGTTTGCCACCGCTTCACTGATCCCGACTAATGCTTTATCTGCTTCAAGCACCCACGCCACGCCTTCTTCGGCCTGGCGATGACCGCTTTCCATGGTTTTCACCGCATTGTTCGACGAGACCTGCAGCTTGGAAATCAGCCCGTGGATTTGCGCCGTGGACTCCGTCGTGCGCTGAGCCAACTGGCGCACTTCATCGGCGACTACCGCAAAGCCTCGACCCATGTCGCCCGCTCGCGCAGCTTCGATGGCGGCGTTCAGCGCCAGCAGGTTGGTCTGGTCGGCAATGCCCTTGATCACATCGACTACCGTGCCGATTTCATTGCTGTCCCTGGCCAATTGCGCGACGGTCATCCCGGTTTCACCCACCACCACCGAGAGGCGCTGGATGGCTTCTCGGGTGTCCCGGGCCACTTCGCGTCCACGCCCGGTCAACACATTGGCTTCCTGGGTCGCGTCGGCGGTGCGCTGGACGTGGCTGGCGACTTCCTGTGTGGTGGCGGCCATTTGATTGACTGCGGCCGACACCTGCTCGGTCTCGACCCGTTGGCGGTCGAGCCCACGGGAACTTTCGGTGGCGAGGCCGTCGGATCTGCCGGCCAGGCCAGTCAGTTGTTCCGCCGTATCCTGCAACCGGGTGAGGCACGTCTTGAGCCGGGCGGCCTGGCTGATAAACGCCGTTTCAAGGCTTGCCTGGGGGCCACGTTCGTCGCTGTACATTTTTGCCAGCAACGCGTCGCAGGTTGAGGCTTCAGCCATTTTCAGCAGACGCAGCGCGCCGCGGTTCTGTCGACTCGAGACCCATAGCCCGAGCGGCACCGATACCCCGACAGCCAGAATGATCGCCTCCGACATACCGAGGAACACGCCGCCGCATGCACCCACCAGGCCCATGGTCAACACCGGCAGCCAGGCGAGCAGGGCGGGTTGCCATTGATCACTGACCGGGACGGCCGACTTGCCCAGGCTAAGGCGTTTATAGAGCGCTTCGGCGCGACGGATCTGCTCGGCCGTCGGCTTGACCCTGACCGATTCATAGCCCACAACCTCTTGCCCCTGGAAAATCGGCGTGACGTAGGCGTTGACCCAGTAGTGGTCACCGTTTTTCGAGCGATTCTTGACGATGCCCATCCACGGCTTGCCAAGCTTGAGCGCACCCCACATATGCGCAAAGACGGCGGAAGGCACGTCGGGGTGGCGAACGATGTTTTGAGGCGCGCCGATCAGGTCGGATTTGTTAAAACCGCTGACTTCGACGAAGGCGTCATTGCAGTACGTGATGACGCCCCGTGCATCCGTTGTCGAGATGAGTTTTTGTTGAGGCCCAAGGGCAACCTCGCGCTGCGTAACCGGTTGATTGTTTCTCATCTGTATTGCTCCTATGCCCTAAGCCATGGACATCGGCTGCAATATGAGAAAGGTTAATGAGTCATGCTAAAAAGGCAGGTCATGCGTCCGGAAAGAGGGGGCTTAGACACTGCTAGTGACCAAAAACGGGCTTCCGGCGAAGCGTCTATTTTTGCCGATAGTGCCTCAGGCAGTATCCGACCCAATGGGGACGCTGACCAGCCTCTGGTTAAGCCCGTCCCTGTGAGCGAAGCGAACGGTTTGAACCGGTCTTCATGCATGTTTTGTTAGCCGTTTTTTTAAGTGATACAGGTTGGTCCCGATTGGTCGATCCTCAAGAACACCATAAATCTCGTATCCATGCTGTTCATAGAACTGTTTAGCGTCAAAGGTTTTTAGGAATGCAACTTCTGCCCCTTTGCTGACGCCAATCGTTTCTGCTTTTTCCAATAGCTTAGAGCCTACTTTTCTCCCGCGATGCGATTCCTTCACCCAAAACGTGTCAATTTCCAAGCCATTCCAGTAACAATTACAGCTTATTGCACCGATGTAGTCGCCTGTTTCATCGTGTGCAACCACCATAAATTTTTTATCTTCCGACTCTGGCTGTAGATTGGGATATTGAATTCGAAGATATTCTGTAAACCTATTGTCCAGAGCTTTTTGATCCTGTTCTGTTGGAGAATCCAACGTATCAATCTTGATTTCCATCTATTGCTCCGTTCATTCAACTCTTAGGTGCTTTCACTGCTGAAAAGCGGTGGGCGAGCTTTGCTGCTCAAATCTCTCGCTGACGAAATCGATGAACACCCGGGTCTTGGCTGGCATAAGTGAGCGGGTGGCGAAGTACATGGCAATGGTTCCCGCATCGGCGTACCAGTCCGGGACCAGGCGCAATAGATCTCCTCGCTCTATCCAGCGCTGCACATCCGCCACCACGAGGAATCCGACACCGAGTCCAAGCAGGACTGCCTCGCGCATGGCGGCAGGGTCGTTGACGATAAAGCTTTCCCGCACACGGGCAGCCATTTCCACGCCGCGTTTGTCACGCATACTCCAGTGCCGGACACGGCCAGTACGACCGGAGCGCATGACGATTCCTTCCAGGTCTTCGAGTGCTCCCGGATTCATCGGTAGTGTTCTTCCACGCATGAAGGCTGGCGAAGCGACTGCAATAACATGAGCGGGGGCCAGTGGGCGGGAGATCACACCTTGGGCCAGTTCAAACCCTCCTCCAATAGCCACGTCGAACCCTTCGGCAATCAGATCGACTTGCCTGTTCTCGAAATGCCATTCAGGACGAATCAGCGGGTACTTGGCCAGAAACTCCGGGAGTAATGGCAATATCTGGCTGATACCAAAGGTGGGTGCCATGCTTACTTTCAATAGGCCGGCCGGTTCGCCTTGATCTGTCGCGACTGAGTTGATGGCATTTTGCAGGGCGTCCAGGTGACCGCCAATGGACGCCAGAAAGTGCTCGCCGGCTTCGGTCAGCGTCAATTTTCGAGTCGACCGATGAAACAATCGTACGCCGATGTTTCGCTCAAGGATGGCTACATTACGACTGACAGCGGCAGGGGTTAGCGCCAGTTGACGTGCAGCGGCCGAAAAACTGCCAGTCTCTGCACTGCGGGCGAAACACTCGAGGTTGGCCAGCGTTTCCATGGGTCACCTGATACTGATGCTTGAAAATGATTCAAGTCATTACACTCTAATCAATTGATCTTCACGAGGC
>NZ_JAEKEG010000177.1 GCF_016651255.1 Pseudomonas sp. TH10 | reverse complement strand
CCTCGCGGTTGCTGGCGATGGCTGTTTCCTTGGTCGGCATTTCCATTGCAGGCTCCAGAGATCTGGTCTTGATTGACCGGTGAAGGAGTCTAGGTGAGAGGTGCAGGAAAACCGATTGGGAGATTGTTGGATTCTTGTAAGGGGCAAACTCGCTGACTTCAATAGCCTAAGCGCGAGCAGAGCTCGCCCCTGCGAGGGGAATCTCCTGGCGGTGAACGTGTGCCCCCTGCGCAAGGTCTATAGTTAACGACCTTGGGGAAATTACCGAAAAATCAGGTGATGCCATGCAAAACACCAAGCTGATGATGTCGCTCGCTGTATGCCTGCTCGGTGCCAACGGCGCCCAGGCCGATGACAGTCCGATGCAGACGCAGACCTACAACAGCGAGTTCATCTACTACGGCGCGGACCAGCCCTTCGCCCACCCCTCGCCTCCGTCCATCAGCACCGTGCCGCCGGGGTCATACATCTCGACTTCGCCTCAGGACTTCATCCCGATAGCCAGCCGGCAGGAGTTTACCGACTCGCGCCTGCCGACCATCGCGGACGCCAGCGTACGGGTGTTCATCCGCTCCTATGATGCGCAGCGCGGGGTGTACGTCAACGAAGAAGTCCTCGACCCCACGTGCCTGCTCGCCTGCCTGAGTCGCCAGGGCCCGGCGTTGTAGCCCGGCTACCACTGGCGCTTGTCCGGACGCGAGAGGCCGAGCTTTTCGATGCGGTAGCGCAGCATGTCGCGGCTCAAGCCCAGCAGGCGCGCTGACTTGGTGACGTTCCAGTCGGTCTTGTCGAGCATCTTGCGCACCATGTCACGCTCGACCTCCGGAAGGTTCATCGACTCCGTGCCGTTGTAGACCGGCCGCGGCTCGTGGTGTTGCGCCTCCTGGATAATGGGTGGATCGTCCACCAGGCTCAGGCACACGTTCAACTGATGGGCTGCGATGGTATCGCTCTGGGCCAGCAGCACGGTCTGTTTCGAGCATGTTGCGCAGCTCGCGCACGTTGCCCGGCCAGCTGTAGCTGAGCAGCAGTTCTTCGGCCTGATCGCTGAAATGCAGGTTAGGCTTGCCATAGCGCTTGCCGTGGGCCGCCAGGAAATGCCGGGCCAGGAGCAGGATGTCTTCGCCGCGGGCATAAAGCCGCGGCACCTTGATCGAGATGATCCGCAGGCGGAAGAACAAGTCGCGGCGGAACTTGCCTTGCTGCACCATCTGTTCCAGGTTGCAATTGGTGGCGCTGATCACCCGCAGGTCGACCTTGCGCTCCTTCACCGACCCGACCCGGCGGATGGTCCGGTCTTCCAGCAGTTTAAGCAGCTTGGCTTGCAGCAGCAGGTCCATCTCGCCCACTTCATCGAGGAACAGGGTGCCGCCATCGGCGGCTTCGACCAATCCGACCCGGCGGTCCTTGGCATCGGTGAAGGCGCCCTTCTCGTGGCCAAACAACTCCGACTCCACCAGGTTCGATGGAATCGAGGCGCAGTTGAACTCAATGAACGGACCTTTGCTGCGCGGCCCGTCGAAATGCAGCGCCCTGGCCACCAGTTCCTTGCCGGTGCCGGTCTCGCCCTCCACCAGGACCGGCGGCAAGTCGGTGTTGGCCGCGCGCCGCTCGGCGTCGAGCAGTTGGGCGATGGTGCCCTTGAGGTATTGCATGGGTGCCGACTCGCCGATCAACGCCTGCACGCCGGACTTCTGTGCTTCACGCTCCTGATAAAACGACAGCGTGCGCTCCATTCGATCAGTGGCCAGGGCCTTGTCCAGCAGCAGCTTGAGCCTCCGGCAGGGCCACCGGCTTGGTGACGTAGTGGAAGGCGCCCTCTTTCATCGCCACCACGGCGTCTTCGACGTTGCCGTAGCCGGTCATCATGATCACTTTCAGATCCGGCGCGCTGACGCGCAGCTTCTGGATCAGGTCGTGACCGCTCATGCCCGGCAAGGAGTTGTCGGTCAGTACCACATCAGGCGCAAACGTGCGCAATTGCTCCAGTGCATCTTCCGCCGAGTGGCAGACCGTGACCTCGAAGTCTTTGCGCTCCAGGTAGGTCTGAATATTCTCGGCAAGAAGTTCGTCATCCTCGACCAGCAGTATGCTGTGCTCCATATTCCCTCCCGTTGCCACTTTGAAGTTGAGACATACGCGGGTTCCTTCCAGCTCCCGACTGGTCAGTTCGACCGAGCCTTCGAAACGCTCCATTATTCTTTTGACCAGGGCCAGGCCCACGCCCAAACCGCCTTGCTTGGTGGTGAAAAACGGCTTGAAGACCATCTGCTGCTGTTGCGCGGTCATGCCTTTGCCGGTATCGCTCAACGTCAGGCTCACCTGCCCCGGCTGCGACGAATCGAGGCCGATCGTCAGCACGCCGCCCTTGGGCATGGCCTCCAGGGCATTGGCAAACAGGCTATTGAGAATCTGCGTGAGCAGCACCCGCTGACTGACGACCGGTTCGATCAAGCGCGGGAGTGAAGCGCACCTCGACGTTCGAGCGGCGGATCAGCGGTTCAAAGGCGTTCAGCGTGTCCTCGACGGCGAGCAACAGGTCCACGGCTTCGGAATCATCATTGGCCGGGCGCAAGGACACACCAGCAATTCGCGAACCCAGCGCGACATGCGATCGACCTGGCTGATGATGTCGCTTATGTTTTTCTGAGCGTTCTGGCTGGCAATGTCCTGGGCCAGTTCGGCGCTGGAGCGGATGTTCGCCAGGGGATTGCGCAAGCTATGCGCCACTGCGGATGACATCTCCCCCAGGGCTACAAAGGTCTCGTTGGCGATCAACAATTTCTGCTGGGCCTGCAGCAGCCTGGCAGCGCGCCGCACGATCCAGAACAAGCCCAGGTAGATGGCCGCGCCGCCCAGTGCAGTGGCCAGCCAGATGGCCTTGAAGCCTCGCTGGATGCGCGCTACCAGGTCTACGGGCTCCTTGTAGATTTCCACCATGGCAATGACCTTGCTCCTGTCGGCGTTGAACATCGGGATGTAGTTCTCGACGAACAGATAAGCCGGCTCGCGCAGGAACCGCTGCTCGGGACGCTCATCATCGACCTCGTGATAGCTGGTGGATACCGCCTCCTTCATCGTGAATGATTCGTCCAGTTCTTCGTCACCGGTAATGCGCTCACCGATCAGGTCGGGGTTGGTCGACCACACCACCGTGCGATCCAGTGCAAAGACGTGGGCCAGCAGGATGTCCGGCAAGTGCTCCACGTGGTCGAGAAATTCAACCCGGGCCGCCGCGCGTGTCGCGGGGTCTACGTCCGGATAAGCGTTGTCATCACGCGGGTCAAGCATCTCGCCCATGGTCCGGCGCGGATTGATCGAGGCATGGCGGATTTCAGCGTCACCGATGGCCTGGATGAATTGCGCAGTCAGCATGGAGTCACGCTCGATGCTCTCCTCGACCACAAAACGCGTGGAGATATAACCCAGGCCCAGGGCCACGGCGGCGATGATGACGAAGCTGCCCACGGAAAACCAACGCAGCAGATTGAACTGACCAGGCCAGCCCTCCCGCATTGCGGCCAAAGGCGGCGCAGATGCTTTTAATTGTTGTGGTCTGTGCATGGGCCTATCCCGGGATACAGGGGCGCGTTCCCAATCAGTGTAGGTGGCAATCAACGCCTCCGACGGTCCAATGATGGTAAATCGCCGCTATTGTGTTTGTGCCGCCAGCGCCTGCTGGCGTTCGGTCTCTTGCGTCAGAAAATCAATCACCGCCTGGGCCGAGCTTTCATCCAGCCGCAGGTTGGGCATCGGGATCTTTTCGAAGCGTTCGAACAGCGCCGTCGCGATCGGGTCCCCCTCCGCCAGCATCCGGTCCGGCTCACGAATCCAGCGACTCAACCAGGCCGGGTCGCGCTGGCGGGTCACGCCGATCAGGTCCGGCCCGATGCTGCGCATGCCAATGCCCTGGCCATCCTGCGGGCCAAGGCTGTGACACGAAGCACAGCGGGTGCGAAACAGTTCTTCGCCGGTGCTCGGCGGGCGGATCTGCGGGGCGTCGGCATAACTTTGTTCAATGCTCGGCTGCTTCCAGTTCTGCAAGGTATTGGCCAGCTGATCGGCGAGGATCCACGGATTTTCAAAGGGCGAGGCCTTCATCCAGCGGCCGGTTTCCTGGTTGCCGACGATCAGGCTGAGGTTGTGGTCCTTGTTACGGCCGTTGTCGACCCCTTCGATGAACAGCCCGAGCTTGTGTCTAAGCTCGGTGACATCGTCGAATTCACCGGTCAGAAATTGCCAGCCCGGCCCGACCTTGAAGCGTTGCGCGTAGGCCTTGAGCACGGCAGGTGTGTCGCTTAGCGGATCGATGCTGATCGAATAGAAGAAGATGTCCTTGCCGACCCGATCCCCCAACAGCGTCTGCACCTGACGCAGGCGCGCAGTTTCCAGCGGGCAGGAGTCGCTGCACGAGGTGAAGATGAAGTTGATCACCACCACCTTGCCCTTGATCAGGTCGTCGAAGAAATGCACCTGTTGACCGTCCTGGTTGGTCAGCTGGGTGTTGGGGAAATAATCGCCGCCCCAGGGCGTCACCGAGCCATTCGCCGCGGACTCCGCCTCGTGTGCCAGCAGCAACCGGCCAGCCAGCACGCAGGTCACCAGCAGCAGCACCAGGTGCATGGACAGGGCACGGGAGCGCGGCGTGTGCAGTGGCCGGTCGACCGGTAGGCGGTTCATTTTTTCACCGTCACTTGCGGTCCGAAACCGTCGCCGGTGCGGAAGGTTGGCAGTGCGGCGGAGTTCACATAGCGCACCCCGTCCCAGCTTGGCAATGGCGTTGGCATCAGCTGCAATTGCCCGGGTTTTCCAGGTCCCAGCGCAGCAGCATGGAGTTGTCTTCGTGCTGGGTGTTGTGACAATGCTCCATGTAGGTGCCGCCGAACTCACGGAAGTTGATCGCAAACTCCACGCTGTCCAGGCCGTCGTTTTCCGAGCCGATCCGGTACACGTCCTTGCGCGCCCATTTTCCCATTCCGGTGGCGCCTTGCCGCCGCGACTGAGAATGATCCCTTCCTCGAAGTGCACGTGCACCGGGTGGCTCCAGCCCTTGCCGCCGGCCTTGATGTTCCACACTTCCAGGGTGCCGAAACCGCTGACTCCAGCGTCGGTGGGTCCGGTTTTAAGCTGAATCGAGGTATTGAGGCGCCGCGGGTCCATGTGGTAGCCGAAACCGCCATCGGTCTTGACCGTCCAGGGCGCGGCATCGGTGCCATCCGAGCGGCCATAGGTGAAGGTGCGGTGACGGGCCTGGGCGAGCAGCAGCTTGTCGGCGGCGTTGTCACGATGGATCTTCAGCGGGATCATCACCATGCCTTCGGCCTTGCCCGGCTTGGCCGGCTCGTAGGCTGCCGGATCCATGGCCAGGTCCTGGCCGGTGTAGGCCTTGACGTTAAGCTGGAGGACTTTGCCAACCCCCGGGTCACCCTTGTCCCATTGCGGCCCCTTGCTCGATTGCTTGAGCACCGCGAGGTATTTTTCCGACAGCACATCGCCAAGGGGGATTGCCTCTTTCGGCCCCTTGCCGTCGTCGTGGGCCAGCAGGTTGACCACGAACAGCTTGTCCCCTGGCTTAATGCCGTTTTTCGCGAAGTTGACGATGATATCGAAGCGTTCGGCGATGCCCTGGGTCGGCAGGATCGCATTGTGGTTCTGTTTATCGCCGTCGGCATCCAGGTCCATGCTGCCGTCGAAGGGCACGCTGTGCTCCATGATGTTGCCGTCGTTGGCGATCATGTGGAACGGCACCCGGCTGTAGGATACCCCGGAGTTTTCGGCCCCTGGAACTCGCCGCTGCTGCCCTTGATTTCGCGCACGATGGCCAGCTTGAAGTAACGCGACACCGAGCCATTGAGGATGCGCAAGCGATAGCTGCGGGCGCGTACATCAAGGGTGGGTTTCCACTGCCAGTTGACCAGGATCTGGTCGCCAAGAAAGCCGTCGGTGTTGAACGGGTTGAACCACAACTGGCCGGACTGATCCCAGGCCTTGTCGGCGATCACCAGGTTGACGTCGTAGTCGCGATTGCCCCACGGCAAGGCGCTGCCGCTGGGCAAGCGCAGGTTGACGCCGTCGTTGACCGACTCGTTGCCGCGGTCCAGAGCACTGTAGTAGTTCATCATCGCCGCGTTGCCCTTGTAGACGTTCTGCGCGGTGAAATCGAGCATGTGGTCGTGAAACCAGTGGGTACTCATGGTTTCGCGCCAGTCGCCACGGATCTTGATCGTGCCGTGGTCGCAGGTCTTGCGGCTGGGGGTCAGGTCGTTGGTCCAGAGGGTCTCGCCCGGCGAGCAGGGGAACGCCGCGCGCGGATCCTGGGCATCGGTGTTGATGCTGTCATAGCCGGCCAACTGGATCGGCCAGCGATAGTCGTAATACTGGCCGGGGAAGAAGAACGCATTGGCATAGCCATCGCTTTCCGCTGGCGCGTGGCCGTTGTGTTCGTGGGTGCTGATGGTATGCAGGCCGAAGCCCATGTTGGCCGCCGGGTCGATGGGCAGGCCGTTGTAGTGCCGCATCAGGACGGGCTGGCCGTAGCGCACCATCAACAACTTGGGCGGCAGGGTGCCGTCGAAGGTCCAGACCGAATTGTGGTTTTGCACCGGCATGTTCGGGTGAAAGCGCGGGTCGACGCCCTTGGCGGTGCCGTCGGTAGCCGGGACGCCGGCCACGTTGTGGTAGAGCCCGCCGGGGCCGAACTCGCCCAGGGCATAACCATGCATCTGCCGGCTATCACGCAGCCCGCCATTGACCCGGGCACCGGTCTGCACGGTCTTGTAGGCCAGTTGCGGGTAGAACTCGTTCCAGCGCTGGTGGGACCAGCCCTTTCCAGGTGGGCGCCCTTCTGCCGACGAGCCGATATGCCGGTTGAGGAAATATTCGATCTGCGCCTGCCAGGGGTTGCGGTCCACCACGTTGGAGAACTGACTGGGGAAAGGTGTCAGCCCCGGCTGACGCAGGAAAGCATCTAGCGCGACGCCTGGAGGTGCACTGCGCGCCGCACTGGTGGGGTCCTGTTGCGGCGCCGGGCCGATCGCCACGGGCGGAAACGGCAGGGGTGCCGTCGGTGTGGTCGGGTCAAGCTTTTCCGGGCCGAATTCTTCGAACAGCACCAGTTGCTGGGTAAACGGCTGGGCGCCAAACAGTGGGCTGGGCTTGCCATTCGTGGGGTAATTGAAACTGGTCTGCACCGTCGGCGGCAGGATGTTTTCCTGACGCGGCGTGTCGCGGCTGCCTTTGACCCCATCGGGTAAATCGAAGGAATCCTCGTTGGCCTCCGGCATGGTGAGGATCGCATTCAAGGCGCCGACCTTGTCCTCGGGTTCGTCGTAATAAGCCGAAGGGTCCGAAGGTTCGGGCTGTCGCTCGTCGTCGATCGGGCTGGCACGCAAGGAAGATGCAGCCAGGGTCATCAGGAGGATGCCCACGGGCGTGAACCACTTGCAGGTTCGTTTGAAGGGGTGTGTCGATTGCCTGTTCATCACCAGCCGCCTCACAGTCAGAAGGGGTACTGGTGGAATTGCAAGGAGCTCGCCAGACTTGTAACAGATTAATACAAAATAATTAACGTCATTCAATACAATGGCTTAACAACATCAATGTGCCATGACTGATCGAAGTGACTGGGGAATGACACCCGCTAGCGGGGAAAGTTCATCCCCAGTTTCAGGGAATCAGCTTGAACCACAGGCGCACGCAAGTGCCCTCGCCTTCGCGACTTTCCAGCTGCACCGAGCCGCCAAAACGCTCCATTATCCGCTTGACCAACACCAGCCCGACGCCAAGTCCGCCCTGCTTGGTGGTGAAAAACGGGCGGAAGGCCATGGTGCGTTGTTCGGCGTTCATGCCCTTGCCATTGTCGCTTATCACCACGCTGACGCTACGGGCATCACCCGGCTCCAGCCGCACGGTCAGGGTGCCCCCTTGTCCATGGCTTCCAGGGCATTGGACACGAGGCTGTTGAGGATCTGGTTCAGTTGCACCTGCTGGCTGCGCACCATTGGCGTCTGGGTGGGCTCGAACACGACATTGATCTCGCCCTTGGCGATCTGCTGCTCGAACGCCATGAGGCTGTCGTGCAACGCTGCTACCAGGTTCACCGGTTCCGCTTCTTCGCTCAGCGGGCGCAACGATTGCAGCAACTCGCGCACCCACTTCGACATGCGGTCGACCTGGCCGATGATGTCGTTGATGTTCTTGTGCGCCGCGCCAGTGTCGAACTCCAGGGCCAGCTCGGCGCTGGAACGTATGGTCGCCAGGGGTTGCGCAAGCTGTGGGCAACCGCAGAGGACATTTCGCCCAGGGCCACAAAGGTTTCATTGGTGATCAACTGCTTCTGCTGGGTCGCCAGCAAATTCGCCGCGCGCCGCACGATCCAGTACAGCCCCAGGTAAATCAGCCCGCCGCCCAGGGCCGTGGCCAGCCAGATCAGCAACAGGCCACGCTGCATGCGATCAATCAGGTCCTTGGGCTCCTTGTAGATCTCGACCATCGCAGTGACCTTGTCGCCGTCGGCATCGAACAACGGAATGTAATTCTCTATGAAAATGTATTCCGGGGAGTGACGAACTTCTGCTCCATGCGGCTCTTGTCCACTTCGTGATAACTGGCGGACACGGGGATTCTGGAATTGAAGGCCTGGTCCAGGTCATCATCGGTGTGGATGGTGGTGCCCATCAGGGACGGGTTGGTCGACCAGATCACCGTGCGGTCGGGGGCATAGATGTTGGCCAGAATCACGTCCGGCAGGTGCTCGATATGGTCGAGGAATTCGCCGCGGGCCTTGGCCCGGGCCAAGGGGTCGACGTCGGAAAAATTGCGGTCCTGGCGCGGGTCAAGCAGCTCGCCCATGGTCCGCACATGCGGGATGGACACGTGGCGCACTTCGGCAGAAGCGATTGCCTGGATGAACTGCGAGGTCAGCAAGGCGTCACGCTGTACGCTTTCGGTAATCACGAAGCGGGTCGACACTGCCCCCAGGGCGATCGCCACCGTGCCGATGACCGCCATGCTGATCAGCGAAAACCAGCGCAACAGGTTGAACGGCTGCTTGCGCGAGCCCAGGCGAACATCGCCCTGGTGGGACGCGAGTGTTTGAGTCGACCTGGCCATGGATAGTGTTCCGCACGAATTCCCCTATAGGGTTATAGCCCACCCGCCGATCTTTGCCCGATCCCGGGGGTGGCTGCCCCCATTCCCCGCCGCCCCCATCTACCCCCAACTCTGGGGGCTGGGGCCCGATGGTGTTTCACTCAAGACGCCACCCTCTCTCACCTGCACGCCCGTGCGCCGGGCCTGTGCGGGGCATTTTCGCTTTCTGGTACGGAAGTTGCCGAAACCCCTCTCAACTGACCCATCCCCAAGGGACAGGTCTCCAATAGAGGGAATACTCATGCACCCTTTACTGTCCAAAACGGCGGCCGCCCTGGTCGTCAGTGCTCTGGCTCAAGGCGTCGCCCAGGCGGCGCTGTTTGCAGTCGATCCCGGACCCTATCTACCTGGCAACGGTGGCTTCGCCGCCTGGTATCAGGACACGCACGGTCGGACCCTCGACCTGTGCCTGTCCAAGGCGGTAAGTTCGCGGGTTCCAGGCGCACCCGGCGCGCCGACCTACATGTGCAACCTGCTGCCGACTCCCGGGGTTTTCGATGACGCGCAGCCAATCGTCTTCCCCACTAACTTCCCCGACGAAGCCTTCTGGTTTACTGCCGACACGGCAATCGTCGACGCCGCACGCGGGATTGACCTGGCATTTGGCACCGCCATTGAAGCGGCCTTCGCCGCCGAAGAACCGGTGGAAGGCGATCAGGTCAGCTTTGCCCGGGTAAGGATTCGCGTCGACGTGCCCGTCGCCGGCACCTACGTGATCACCCACCCCTATGGTGTCGATGTGTTCAACATCGACACCCCCGGGCGGCGCGCGATCAACATGACCCGGGACATCGGCATCGGCACGCCGAAAACCTATGACGGCGCCCTCAAGGGCGATGTCGGGCCTTTCCTGCGCAGCGTCAACGGCCCCTACTCCGAGACCAACCCGCTGACCGGCAGCGCCGAACAGTTCGTCGGCGACCCCAACCTCACGGAAGCCGTGACCGGCAGCCTGTTCAACACCAACTTCGTGCGCATCGAAGGCCCTAACGGCCTGGACCTTCGCACTACGCTGTTTTCAATCTCGGGCAAATTGTCCACCGTGGTTCGCCCCACGCCCATGATCGCCCAGCGGAGTACCTACTCACGCACCGCCGGTGAAAGCGCGCCAGTGGCCCAGCAGGACGTGTTCGTAATGGCGCCACCGCCACCGGCGAGCGTGACCCTCTCCAGCAGTACCCCGGTCCTGAACCTGAGTGAAGCCGACACCACCGGCAACTGGTACGCGCAGTCGTCGGCCAACCCGACCTTGCCGACCACCTTGCAAGTGACTGCCGACAACCACCTGGCCATTCCCAGCAGCACGCCGACCACCCTGCCCATGGCTCTGACCGACCTGGTGGTGATCCAGCGGGCCGAGTACAGCCTGAGTTCCGGGCAGCTGACCCTCGTGGCCTCCACCAGCGATGAAACCTCGCCGCCAGTGCTCACGGCAACGTCAGGCAGTGGTGCAGCCATCGGCGCCCTCAGCGGCGAAGGCGCGGTGAAAACCCTGGCCACCGGTATCTCGCCGATTCCACCGTCCCGGGTTCGTGTGACGTCATCCAATGGCGGCAGCGACACCGAAGAAGTGGTCATCGTGCAATGAACGCTCACATGCCCAGATCCTCATCAGGAGGCATCATGAACAATTGGCCACGCCTGGCGCTCAACGCCCTGGGACTGACTCTATCGCTGTCCGGCAGCGCGTTCGCGCAACTCGCCGCCGTCGACCCGGGCCCTTATACCTTTGCCACGGGGAAATTCCCCATGTGGTATCAGGACAACAATCAACTCTCGATGGAACTGTGCCAGTCCCGGGCCGCCAGCTCGCGGGTGCCGGCCTCGGTACCGCCGGCCTACATGTGCACCCTGCTGCCGGAACCGGGTATTTACGATGACACCCAACCCATGGTGTTCCCGGACAACTGGCCACCGGAAGCCTTCTGGTTTCTTGCCGAGACGGCCATCCCCGATAACGGCGCCGGCTATGGCGTAGATGCCTACGTGGCCGGGATCGAAGCGGCATTCGCTTCAGAGAACCCGATCGATGGCGACCAGCAAAGCTTTGCGCGGATTCGCATCCGGGTGAACATTCCCACGGCCGGTGTCTACACCATCACCCACCCGTATGGTGTGGAAACGGTCAACGTGACGGCACCTGGCCGTCGTGCGATCAACATCACCCGCGACATCGGCATCGGCGCACCGGGCAATTTCACCGGTGCGGTGAATGGCGCCATCGGCCCCTTCCTGCGCAGCATCAACGGCCCCTATACCGAGGTGAACCCGGACACTGGTGGCGTGGAAACCTTCGTCGGCGACCCGAACCTCACCGAGCAGGTCACCGGCAGCCCGAACAACACCAACTTCCTGCGGGTCACCGGGCCTGCGGGCACCATCCAGACCAACCTCTTCACAGTGGCCGGCAAGGTCCTTGACGCCCGTGCGCAAACCCCGGTCGAGGTGGACCGCGCGACTTACCGGCGCACCACCTCGGGTGGTAGCAGCAACGTGCGCGTCGAAGTGTTCGCCAAGGCCGGCAGCGGTTCGTCCCTGTGCTTCCGCGAAAGCGTGGCGCTGGTTCCCGGACCACCGCTTTCGCCCTGCCAGACCACCCTGCTTGGGGACAACACCGGGCTATTCTTCGGTCAGCGCCAGGCTATTGGGCCGGTGCCTCCGGTCATAGTGGTCACCGCTTCCAATCCGGCAGGCACTACCCGGCCGACAGCCGTATCGAGCAAGCTCACAGACGTGGTGAAAATCCAGACCGCACGCTACAACTGGTCTAACCACAGCCTGCTGATCGAGGCCACCTCCACCGATGAAGTGGCCATTCCGGACATGGTCGCGCAAGGCTACGGACGCCTGTCGAAATCCGGCACCCTGCAGAAAATCACCATAGCCGATCTGACCCAGCCCCCGCTTCCGTGACGGTAAAATCCGCCGCCGGCGGCAGTGACACCGAGCCAGTAGTGGTAGTTGGCAGCGCGCCGAACACCGGCGAAAACCAGCCTCCACTGGCCGTCGCCGACAGCGGCAGCACCAGCTTCGGCGTACCCATCACCCTCAACCTGCTGACCAACGACAGTGACCCCGATGGCGACGTGCCGCTGAGCATCACCGCGTTGACCCAACCGGCTGCGGGACAGGGCACCGTGGCATTGAGCGGCACGACTGCAGTGGTCTACACCCCACCGGCGGTGGTCAACGCTCCGCTGACCACCACCTTCACCTACAAGGCGCAAGACATCAAAGGCCTGGCCTCGACCGCTCCGGCGACCGTGACCATCACCGTGGCACCTAACCAGGCACCGGTGGCCGTCAACGATGCCATTGCAACCCTGGGCGTGGCGGTACCGATCAGCGTGCTGGCCAACGATACCGATCCGGAAGGCAACCTGCCCCTGGCAGTCGCCAGCTTCAGCCAACCACCGGCGGGTCGCGGCAGTGTCAGCAGCAACGGCACGGTACTGACCTACACCCCACCGGCCACCGTGACCACGGCTTTCACCACGACCTTCACCTACACCGTCCGGGACAGCTTCGGTGCTGTGTCAGCGGCCCCGGCGACGGTCACCGTGCAAGTCTCGCCACGGCCTGCTGCGGAGAACTTCACAGTGACCACGGCCACGGTGTCGGCACGCTCCAACAACCGCTTCACCTGGGACTTTGCCGGCACCAGCTCGGTGATCACCGGCAACACCATCACCGTCCGGGTCAGCACCCCGACGGGCCTGGTGACCCTGGGTACCACCACGGTGCCAGTGACCGGTCGCTGGCGGTTGACGGTCAGCAACAGCACCACGGTGATCCCGTCGGCGAACCCGACAGCCACCATCACCTCGTCCCAAGGCACCGTGCGTACGGTGTCGGTAACGGCGAACTGAGCCCTCGCCCCGTCAACTCCAGGAGTTGACGGGGCCAGCCTCTTCTCACAGGACAACGCCATGAAAACGTCGACCGCCGCCCTGCTCTGCCTGCTTCTGCTCTGCAGTGGCGCTGGCGCGCGCGCCGACGACCTGATGGACAACGACGACCTGGCCCCCGCCACCGACCTCGGCGAGCTGCCACCGCCGGTTGGCCAACAGGCACTGATCGACCAGAACGGCCAGGCCAACGTCGCGCTGCTGCAACAGAACGGCCAGTCGTTGCTCGGCAGCATCGTCCAGTCGGGCAGCAATCAGGAGGCGTTCATTCTTCAGCAAGGTAACGACCTGATGGCCCTGATCACCCAGCAAGGTTCGGGCAATAACGCCGGCATCACCCAGACCGGCAGCCACAACCGCGCGCAGATCTCCCAGAACGGCAACAACAACGACGCCACCATCGACCAGGCCGGCACGGGGCTTTCCAGCGCCGTTACCCAGTCGGGCAATGGCATGAGCGTTTCGGTCAAACAATATCGCTAAAGCACTGCACTACCCGGAGGTTTCATCATGTTCAAACTGACGCCCTCACCGCCGCCATCCTGGTCATTGTCAGTGCCCAGGCCATGGCCGACGACAGTATCTCGACCCAGAAACAATTCGGTGATGCCAACATCGCCAATGTGAAGCAGACCCAGGCCCCGTTCAGCACCGCAACCGAGCAGCAGTTCGGCCAGGGTAACGACGCGATGGCGGTGCAGGACACTGCAAGCAGTAGCATCGACCAGAATCAGGTCGGTGATTACAACGCCGGCTATGCCGAGCAACTGTTCGAGGACGGCAGCACCATCGTGCAACGGCAGGTGGGTACGTTCAACAACACCCATGCCAGCCAGTCCATCGGCTTGACCGGCAACGAAGCGCTGCAACAGCAACAGGGTAACGGCAACTTTTCGTTCATTTACCAGGACAGCCAGCAAGGCGCCTCGGGCCAGACCTTTCAAAACGGTGACAGCAACGTGGCTTACATCGAACAGATGGAAGTGGGCGATGCGAATGTCGCCACCGTGGTGCAGTACGGCACCGCCAACAACGGGACCGCCGAACAGGTCGGTCACTCGGGAGGCCAAATTGCGATCAACCAGAACGGCGGCGACAACTACGCCTACGGTGATCAGCGCAGCGGCGTTGGCGGCACAGTGACCATCAGCCAGTTCGGCGACATGAACGGCAGTGAAGTCTGGCAGTTCGGTCAAGCCGCCAGCCAGGTTATCGTCGATCAATACGGGCAGGCCAACGAAGCGATCGTCGACCAGAGCTTTGGGCAAAACAACTACGCCCAGGTCGTGCAAGTCGGCGACCTCAACGCACTCTACGCCGACCAGTTCGAATCTATCGGTTCGACCCTGGCGCTGTACCAACAGGGTACCAACAACATCCACTTTACCTACCAGAGCGGCGACAGCCATGTGCTCAATGCCAGCTCGGTGGGTAACGAGAACAAGGTCTACGCCAGCAACTGGAAAGGCCCACAATCTGGTGGCCAGTTCGGCACCAACCAGCGCGCCACCGTCAACCAGACCGGCAATGCCAACATCGCCAACTTCACCCAGACCGGCGCCGGCCACATCATGACCACCAACCAGAGCGGCCTGGGCAACAAGACCACGGTCAGCCAGGCCGAGTCCTACAACGAGCTGTACTTCGACCAGAACGGCACCGACAACATTCTCATCGCCGACCAGCGCGGCACCACCAACCTGATCCAGGGTTCCTCCACCGGCACCGGCAACAGCAGCGAGTTCGACCAGTCGGGCAGCGGCAACCAGGCGTTCACCACGCAGATGTATGGCAGTGACAACCAGATCACCGTCAAACAGGCCGACAGCATGAACGTGGCATATGTGACCCAGGGCGGGACCGGGAACATTGCCAATGTTGATCAGAGCGGCGTGTCGCAGATGGCGACGGTGCAGCAGTTTGGCGGGGCTAACCAGGCGACTGTGTTGCAGCAATAACTGATAGGGGGTACCAAAACCGCGGCCTGAAGGTCGCGGTTTTTTTGCTTGCGCGGTTCTGGGCTGCCCCCGAGATGTTGGACATCAATCAGGACTTTGGGGTGCAGACCATTCTGTAGGAGCTGACCGTAGGAGCTGCCGAGTGAAACGAGGCTGCGATCTTTGATCTGGTTGAGCCACTACCAAGATCAAAAGATCGCAGCCTCGTTTCCTGGCAGCTCCTACAGATTTGGTCGCTTAGGAGTCGCGTGTGCACTGCAGATCCCCGTGGGACCAAGGAAGACTGGGGCCGCCCGGTTATGCTTCTTCGCCCTCAGGCACCACAGGGTTTGGGCGATGCGCTTGAGTATCGGAGGGTTAGGGTACTGGCAGAGCTGCTGGTCTCGAACCCTGTCTCTATGTAGGAGCTGCCAAGTGAAAAGAGGCTGCGATCTTTTGATCTGGTTTAGCCACCACCAGGATCAAAAGATCGCAGCCTCGTTTCACTCGGCAGCTCCTACAGGCAGCTCCTACAGTTTGGTCGCGCAGGAGTCGCCTGTGCACTGCAAGTCCCTGTGGGATCAGGGAAGACTGGGACCGCCCGGTTATTCTTCCTCGCCTTCCGGCACTACGCGGTTCTGCGACAGGTAGCGTTCCATGGTTTCATTCTGTGGCGGTGCCGAGTTGTCGCCGGCGACCTGCCACATTTTGCGTTCAATGCCTTGGGACAACAGGTGGCCGACCGCCGATTCGATGGCCGACAACACGCACAACTGCGCCGGCTCGTTGGTGGTGTAGCCCACTTCAGCCTCGAGCAGTTTCTTGAACTCGATGAACTTGAACACCCCGGCGCTGCGGGCCACGGAGTAGATGGTCTTGCTGGTCATCACGTTGGCCAGGACCTGGCCGCTGCGCACGTCCACCGCCCGCAGGTTGACGGTGACCTGGTCGACCCGATACTCGCGGGAGATGTCGATGCCCAGGTAACGGGCCCCTTCCCCGCCGCTGCGCACATTGGTGTCATAGGCGATGATGCCGCCTTCGAGCATCATGTTCGCCGCCTGCAACGGCGGCAGTTCCGCCTGGATATTCATCGGCGTGTTCGGTTTCTTTTGCGAAGCGCGAATGATCTTGCGTTCGGTCAGCAGGTTCTGCAGCCCTTCACGCTCCAGCACCACAAACCAGCCGCTGGCTTGCATGGCGTCCATCAGCATGCTCGCCGCGCCCTGGGTCACGCTGGTGGAAAATGAGCTGGCCGGGGTGGGTTTGTACTGCCCGGTCTGGTCGCGAAAACCGTAGACCACGGCCATCAAGCGGCCCTTGGGACGCGGCAGCTTGATCAAGTCGTAGTAGGTTGACGCCCTGGGCGTCAGGGTCGGGGTTTCGCTGTCCTGCTCGGCCGGCATCGGCTCGCGCAGGCTGCAACCCTGCAAGGCTGCCAACAGCATCCCTAGCACAATTATTTTTTCATGTCCGTTACTCCCCATCAGTCCTTGGCTCAAGGAGCCAGGCCGTTCACCAGGATTTCCGAAATTTCGCCGGTCGCTCGGTCCGTCACTTCAATGGTCAGTGCGCCCGAGTCGTCGATGACGTTGACGATAAAAGCGTCGGTGGACAGGCTCCCCGCGTTGCCGGTGGAGATGTTGTCCAGCAGCTGCCCCAGCAGGCGCGATTGCAACTGGCTGCTGAAGCGCTCGAGGGCCGAGGTGCCGGCGATCGCGGTGCGATCCTTGAGGTCCGGGTCGTCGTAGTCGTTCTGCGCCTGGGCGTTGTTGAGCAGCCAGGTGCCGTTCAACGGGTTGCCGCCGAACGAGGGGTTGACCGGCGTGTACACCAGCTCAGTGGCCTGGACCACACCACAACTGGTGATCCCGAGCAGCCACATGCCTGCCCACGCGAGGTCGCTGCGCTGCGAAAACAATGTCGTCTTCATAATTCGTCCCTCTCAAGGTCCGTGGTGTCTTGCAACAAGGCTTCCAGCTTGCGCTGGACAATCTGTCCGCGAACCCAGTCGGCGGCGTCATAAGCCTCGTCCTTGAGCTCCACGGTGTTCGGCGGTAGAAAGCGCCGGTAAACCAGTCTCTGTTGGTATTCCACGGTCACCAGGCTGCCCCAGCGTGCCGAAGGTCGTTCGCGTACCACCAGGTTGAAATCCATCGGGCTGGTCGCTCGCAGGCGTTCACTGAACGAGTAGTAAAATTCGTGGCCGATGTGCGAGATCGTGTCATCGACGATGAAGCCCATCATTTCGTCCTCTTCCCCGGCCGAGGCGAACGGCAGCACCAGCACCAGGGCCATGGCGGCCAGCCATTGGCGGTTCATGGCTGCAACGCCTGCGCAGTGCCGGACTGACCTTTGGCCGGACCCGACGCGCCATCGAGGAAGGCTTTCTCGGCGACAAACTGCCAGTCCTTGTAACTGGCCATGCCGGTGAAGTCCGACCATTGGCTGGGGAAATCCACCTGCTTGAGCGGCTTGTCGGTAGACGGGCTGTTGAGGCCGGTGATGCGTCCATCAAAGCCCCGTTGCAGGCTCCACTCACCGCCACCGATGGGATCAGGATAGAGCTGGCGGATATGGTGCCTGGGCGTTGGAAAACGCTGGTCGTCCAGCAGGTCTTCGAGCTCCTTGGGGTACTGCGCCAGGCCAGGCGAACTGCGGTAATAGCTGCGCAGCGCCTGGGCATACTGGGTACCGACCCAGAGCAGCTGTTTCTCGCGGTCACGCCGCGATGCGGTGGACCAAAGCTCGCCTGCGCTGGCCAGGCCCATGCCCATGACCATGATCAGGAACAACACGCCCAGGTAAGTGAAACCGCCCTCTGCGGACGGCCTACCACTCGGAATAAAGGCTGCCATCACGCGCCCTCCCTGTGGCTCCACTCTTGATGTCGGCAACACCGCCCGCCACACCCTCCGGCGGCGCGACCATGACCCAGGCATCCTTGCGCTCGGCGATCGGGTCCATCGGCGGGTTGCGCAGGTAACGCTGCTCGACCAGTTGCTCGATGGAGTCGGGATAACGCCCGGTGTCGCCGTAATAGTGGTCCAGCGCCTCACGCATCGCCGACAGGCTCTGGCGCAGGGTGGTCTCCTTCGATGTTTCCAGGCTGTTGAAATAACGGGGCAAGGCAATGGTCATCAGGGTTGCGATGATTGCCATGACCACCATCAGTTCCAGCAGGGTAAATCCCTTTTGCCGACGCATGATTTCACCACTCCCTATAGGCGACGCCGTTGAGCCCCTTCCCGCGAGCCTGGGAGTAGACGTCAAAGACGTCCTCCCCCTCACGCGGGTTCTGGGCCGAACTGTCATAGGTGCGCAAACCCCAACCGCCTTCGTCGTCACGCTTGACCGACGCCAGCGGATCGTGAGGAATGCGCCGTAAAAGTAGAACTTGGCACCCTTGGCACTGCGCACATCGCGCACACCGTCCACCAGCACTTGCAGGTTCGGTGGGTAGCCGCTGCTGTTCAGCGACTTCTCGATGTAGCCGGCATCGAATGCGCGCTTGTAGGCATCGATGGCATCGCGAATCTGGTACAGCGCGGTGCGCAGGTCCTGCTCTTTGCCCCGGCGCACCACGGTCTCGGTCAGCGGCGCGGCCATGCCGGCCAGCAGGCCGATCAGGGCCAGCGTCACCACGACTTCGATCAGGGTAAAACCGCGTTGCGAGGCGTTCATGATCAAGGCTTCTCGACGACGACACGGGTGGCGACCACCGGCGTGCCCATGGTTTCGGTGCGGATCGCGGTGTCCATCGAGCGGTCCGGGGCCTGGATGTGCATGCTGGTTTCGGTGCCGGTAGGGAACTCCATGTCCGAGGGGCTCTGGTATGGCAGGTTGCGCACGATGCGCGGGGTGATGGACAGCACCAGTTCCGATTTGCTGACGTCGTCGCGGTTGCTGCCGAACAGGCGGCCCAGGCCTGGAATATCGCCAAGGCCGGGGATTTTGTTGCCGTTGCTGCCATGGTCATTGCGCACCAGCCCGGCGAGGATCTGCGTTTCGCCGTCGTGCAGGCGCAAGGTGGTCTGGGCATTACGGGTGTCAACCTGAACCGGGATGGTGCCCTGGCGGGTCGGTTCCAGCGGGGTCGCGTTGCTGACCTCCAGGGCGATTTTGATCGCCACCTCGTTGTTCAGGTGCACGATGGGCTGGACTTCGAGCTTGAGACCGACATCCAGGTAGGTCACGCTTTCGGTGATCACCGGGCCCTGGGTCGAAGGCACCGAAGTGGCGCTGATGATCGGCACGCGCTGGCCAATGTGGATGCGTGCCTGCTCGCGGTTGCTGACCCGAATCACCGGGCTGGCCAGGGTATTGATGTCCTTGTCCTGGGCGTTGATCTTGGCTTGGGGCGAAGGCGAAATCGAGATCCGGCTGGAGTTGATGCCCCTGAGCTGGTCGAGCACCGACACCGCCTGGCCGTCACTGGTGAGCACGCCAAAGGTATTGGGCCACTGCAGGCCGAGATCGAGGATGCGCTGGCGAGCGACCTCCATGACTTCCACTTCCAGCACCACTTCGGGGTTGGACTGGTCTTGCGATTGCAGGAGTTTTTCCGCCATGCGAATCGCGTCTTCGCTGTCGCGCATGGTCAGGGTGTTGAGGCGTTCGTCGACAAATACATCGCGGGTCTTGAGCATGGTTTTGATCATATTCAGCGCGGTGTTGGCATCGATGCTGGTCAGGTAGAAAGTGCGCATCACCAGCTCTTGATAGTCCTTGAGCTTCTGCGGCGAGTCGGGGTAGATCAGCAGGGTGTTTTCGTTCACCACTTTCTGGTGCAGCTGGTTCTGTTGCAGCAGCAGTGCCACGGCGTCTTCGATGCGCACGTCACGCACGAAGATGGTGGCTTTCATGTCCGGGCGCAGGTCCTTGTCGAAAATGAAATTCAGCCCGGCGACCTGGGACAGCACTTCGAAGATGGTCTTGAGGTTGGCATCGCGAAACTCCAGGGTCACCGGCCGATCGAGGCGAGTGCGCAGCTGCGGGTACTGCACGACGTTACGGCTCTGCACCAGGCGGATGCTGCTTTGCAGCTCCAGGGCGCCTTCGTTTTTCGGGTCCAGCTCGAGTATCTGCTTGACCTGGCGGTCGGCGGCGTAGATGTCGCCACGGCGCAGGTCGCCCCGGGCCAGCTCGAGTTTTTCATCCTGGCTGCGCATGTGTTCAAGCTGGCTCAGGGATTCCTGGGCGCGCCGGTTGTTCGGCTCGATGGTCAGTACCCGGCCATAGCCCATGCGGGCGGAGGCAAAATCACGCTGGGCGCGGTCCATGTCGGCCTGGGTCAGCAGCGCCGTCACCGCCCGGGCGCGGCTGCTGTTCAAGGCCAGGTGCAGCTCGGTATCACGAGGATTTTCGCGCAGGCCTTCCTCGATTCGGGCCAGGCCGGCTTCGTACTGTCCCGACTCAATGAGGTCGGACGCCTCCTGCTTGGCTACCTGCGCGGAACTGCACGCGGCCAATCCTGCACACAGGCAGACAAGGCTTATCAGCAAACGGGATCGGTTCATTGCGTGCTCCCCACAGACAGCGTCTGAGACAAATGCAAAGGCAGGTAAACGAAGCTCAGTTCCACATCGGAAATGCCCTCGATCCGCCACGTTTCGTCGATCACGTCCCCTTTGCGCACGACGTATATTTTTTCGCCGTTCTGCAGAAATACCTGCAGATCGGTACGGTCATCCAGCCTGCCCACGAACTGGAAAGGCATGGGCGGTGCGCTAGGGGCTTGCACCACCGGGGTGACGTTGACGGGTTGTTCGGTGACGACGGCGAGGGTCGGCGCCGCTTTCCAGCTGCGGGCGGCGAACAGGTCGCCGGCCGGGCTCAGGTCCTTGATCTGCGCGGGTTTGCCAGCAGCGGGGGCAGCCGGCAAGGCGCCGCTAACCCTGGCTTTGGCCGGGCTGCCTACGACAGCGACGGTGTCATCGCCCTCCTCTGTCGACTGGAAGAACTCGCCCCCAGGTGAGCGCTGCGGCAACCCCGAGGAATGCCAGCCAGCCCACTACGCGTTGACTTTTCATCACGACCTCGACAGGTAAAGGGTCATGCGGATCCGCCCGGTGAGGTCGGTGTCGGCGATCTTCTTGCGCTGGAACTCCACGTCCTCGACCACCACGGCCGGCAGTTGGCCGAGCAAGGCGTGCAGGAAGCGCCGCAGTTGCGGATAGCTGCCGCGCACCGGCAGGAGGATCTGATAACGCGCCAGGTGGGTCTTGGGATCGATGCCCAGGGAGTATTCACCGCGGGCCAGGGTGATACGTTCCTGGGCGGCCAGGGCGTAGATCTTGTCGATGGCAACCGTTGCCTGGGGCTGTGACGGCAACTTGCTGCGGAAGTCATCGAGCTGGCGCTGCGGCACCACTGGCGCAGCCACGCTGCCCTCTTCAACCTTGGCCAGGTATTCGCCAGCTTCCCGGGTCTGCTGGCTGAGCTGTTGCAGCGACTGCCAGTCCGGCAGCAAACCTGCCAGGCCATACACCAGCGCCAGCAGCACCAGGGCAATACCGGCAAGCCCGGGCACACCGAGGCCTAGCAGGTATTCGTGGACGATCAATCTAGGGATTTGCATCGCCGATCTCCCAGGTAGCCGACAGGTTGAATTGCACCGGATGCTCCGGCACGTTGGCGACGATTTCGTGGCTCAGCAGCGACACATCGGACAGCTCGTCGCTGGCTTCGAGGCGCCGGTGGAAGTCGAGCATCGCTTCCAGGTCCCGCGCTTCAGCGCTGATGCGCACCTGGCCCTTGCGAGCGTCGGGGGTCAGGGTCAGCAGGGCAATGTTGTCCCGGGGCATACTTTCCAGGGTGGCGAACAGGTGCTCCCAGGGGCGGCGCAACTGCTGCGAGACCTTGCGCATTTCGGCCAGGTTTTGAGCCTGTTCGCGGATTTGCGCCGGGGTCAGGCTGAGCTTGGTACCGGTGTCGCCGGTCAGTACCCGCTGAGCCGTTTGCAGGTGACCTTGCTGCTGGCTGGATTGGTCGCTGACGTGCTGGCCGAGCGCCAAGCAAGTCAGCGCCAGCACCACGCCGGCGGCCAGCAGGCTCCAGCCCAAGGGACCGGAACGGCGACGCGGCTGGAAGTCGAGCATCAGGGCGCGCATGTCAGGCCACCGCCCGGGACATGACGTACAGGCTGTCGCGTACGGCTGTCCGGTCCTCTTCAAGGGTGCGCAGGTGAACACCCGGCACCTCGGGGTGCGAATCGATGCGTGCCGGCGCATGCAGGTAAACATTCAGCGGGCGGTCGCTGGTGGAGGCTTGCAGCTGGCTTTCACGACCGATCAGCGCCGCCAGTGCGGCATCGCTGTCACTGCTGCCCACCGAACGCACCGAAGCCCAACGCCCTTCCCGCGCCACCAGCAACACGCTGCGCACCGGCTCGGCGACCACGAAGAGAAAATCGCCGGCGTCGAAGCTCGAATCGAAGTGATTGAAAGCGGCCATCAGGTAGGGCTGCACCGAGCGCAGCTTCAGGCCCCAGGCGCTGGCCAGCGTCCGCAGGCGCTCGAGCAGGTCCTGCGGCAGCGCGGCAGCGATGCGGTCGTAACCCGCAGGCTCGGCCGACAACACCAGGTTCCAGGGCTGCGTCGGCACACCGTAAAGGTCTTCGAAGCACAGTTGGGCGAAGCCACGCAGTTCCTCGGGGCTGTTGATCTGATCGCTCCACGGCACCAGGCAGAAGCGGCTGAAGTGCCCCGACACGACCACGCTCAACTGCGCACCGGCAGCGGCATGTTCGCCCAGCAGGCGGTCGAGGGTTTCCAGGGCGACGGCCCAGGCATGGAAGCCTTCGTCGATGAAACCGACGCTGCCCAGCCACAGGGTGTCGCTGCCCTGGCGCCGGCCCAGGCCAACGCCACTGGCGCCGAGTACGGCGACAAAACGATCACGAGACAAAAGTGACACGATTGATCTCCTCGAGCGTGGTCCGCCCTTCCTGCACCAGTTCCAGGGCCGACTCGCGCAGCAGGCGCAAGCCACGTTTGCAGGCATGGGCCTTGATTTTCGAAATCGGTTGGCGCTCGACGATCATCTGCCGCAGCTCGTCGTCCAGGTGCAGCAGCTCGGCGATCGCGGTACGCCCGCGATACCCGGTGCCCCGGCAGTGGCCGCAGCCCTTGCCGTGCACGAAGTGGAAATCGGTCACCTGTTGCGGGTCGAGCCCCGAGAGGTGCAACTCGTCATCAGTGGGGAAATGCGGCGCGCTGCAGCTGGCGCAGACCAGGCGGATCAGCCGTTGCGCCAGCACCGCGTTGAGCGCCGAAACCAGGCTGTAGGGGTCGATTTCCATCTGGGTGAAACGGCCAATCACGTCGAACACGTTGTTGGCGTGGATGGTGGTGAACACCAGGTGCCCGGTGAGTGCCGATTGCACGGCAATCTGCGCGGTGTCCGGGTCACGGATTTCGCCGACCATGATCTTGTCCGGGTCGTGGCGCAGGATCGAGCGCAGCCCCCGGGCGAAGGTCAGGCCCTTCTTCTCGTTCACAGGAATCTGCAGCACACCCGGCAGTTGGTACTCCACCGGGTCTTCGATGGTGATGATCTTGTCCACGCCGTGGTTGATCTCGGTGATCATGGCGTAGAGCGTGGTGGTCTTGCCGCTGCCGGTGGGACCGGTCACCAGCACCATGCCGTAGGGTTCGGACGCCAGGCGGCGCAGTTGGCGCAGGGTTTCGTCTTCAAAGCCCAGGGCCTGCAACTGCACGCCACTGACCTTGTCGGCCAGGTCCTGTTTGTCCAGTACCCGCAGCACCGCGTCCTCGCCAAAGATGCTGGGCATGATGGACACACGGAAGTCGATCTGCCGCCCGCTGATACCGATCTTGAAACGGCCATCCTGGGGCACGCGTTTTTCGCCGATGTCCAGTTCGGCCATGACCTTGACCCGCGAGAGCACCTGCTCGGCGAACTCGGTGCCCTGGATCTTGCTGATATTGTTGAGCACGCCGTCGATGCGGTACTTGATCACCAGGCCGCTGCCGGTGGTGCCCAGGTGGATGTCGCTGGCGTGCATCTTCAGCGCGTCGTAGAGGGTCGAGTTGACCAGCTTGACCACGACGCTGGCGTCCTCGCTGATGCTGGTCAGGGACAGGCTTTGCAGCTTGTCGATTTCCACCCCTGAGTCGGCCTGGGCATTGAGCGATTCAACCGCGTGAAAGCTTTCCTCGTGGCGGGCCAGGTAGGCCTTGAGGTCATCGGCGTGCACCAGGTACAACGGCGCGCCGTGCAGGCAGTCGTCGATCCAGGCCAGGCGCGCGCTGTCGAAGGGGTCGGCGAACACGCCAATGACCGTCTCTTCGTGACGCAGCAGGATAAATTCGCGCTTGAGGCATTGGGCCAGGGTGACCCGGTCGAATACCGGGGTGGCCTTGAACAGCGTGTCGGTGTCGAGCACCGGGTAATGCAGGGTAGTGCCCAGGCATTCGATGAAGGGCATGGGGGCCAGTTCACTCAACACCCCAAGTGCTTCCAGCACCCGTTCGCCGGAAGTGGCCGCGCGGGAGCGGGCCTGGGCCAGTTGTTCACTGGAAAAACGCGACGGTACGGTGTCCAGCAGCGCCGGTTCTACGGCTAGGGATAGACGGTCCATGGCATGCTCTCCAACGCCGGGGGCTTTGAGCCCTGTCGACGCGGCGAGCAGTTACGGGGGTCCGGAACGACTTGTCGCGTCATTACTCCCCGGTGAGCAATTGTTCGTCGTCTGGTGCCATGGAGTTCGAGTTTCTTCGGCGATCCACCAGCACCCAGCTTCCGTCGTACAATTGCAGCGGGAAACTTTCGGTCCTGCTCTGGCGTCGTTCGACGAATCCTGTAGCAGTGTTCGTTCGGCGCTCCATCCCCAGAAGGTCACAAACGGCCCGGGCCAGCTCCGCCAAAGGAAACGGCTTGAACAGGATGTGACTGACTCCAAGTTGCCGGGCCCGCTCACAGACTTCAGCGGTTGGGTGCCCTGTAATCAGTACACAATGACAATTCCTGTTCTGGCGGACTTGTTCGAGAACGTCAAAACCTTCCATATCGGGCAAGCGGTAATCGAACACCATCACATCGGGGGCAAAATCAGCGGCTTCGCCGATGGCTTTGGCACCTTCGTGTGCTATCCGGACTTCCAGCCCTTGCGCCTGCAGGTAATCCTGGAGGTTTTGTGCAAGGAGCTGTTCGTCTTCAACAACCAGTACTTTGTTTAACAAGGTGGACTCCTTGTAACCGCAGGTCCGAATCTCGAACCTGGCAGAGTGCCGCCTCAATCAGGCTAACGCACACTTCATGCCAGACTCGGCGCGGATGTTTTCACCACTGCATGTAGTTGATATTCATGAAAAACCTTTTTTGTCCGAGCACACCACCGCCAAGTGCCCCCCAAAGCCGGGGCAAGTGCACGGATTCACCCTGAAGCTTTTCCCCACTATTGGGGAACAAACTTTAATCGTCGTCAATCCGTTCAATTCGATTGCTCGACCGCAGCTGCGCAAGCACTTCGCCACGAATGGCAACCTGTTGCTGTCGAGCAAGGTAAGCCCTGACCATTTCCAGTCCCTGTTCTTCTGAGACATCGGCGGGCTCGCTACGGTTCTGTAAATAAATGAGGTGCCAGCCCACCGGAGTGCGTACCGGCTCGCTGAGGTCACCCGGTGCCATGGCAAAGGCTGTCGCTTCGAATTCAGGGAACATGCGGCCCTTGGGGAAATATCCCAGGTCCCCGCCGCTGCTGGCGGAAGCATCCTCTGAAGCACTTTTGGCAATACTGGCAAATTCGGCACCGTTAACGATTTTCAACCGCATGTCTACCAAGCGTAGACGCGCTGCTTCAATTGTCGCGGTATCTGCGCCTTCAGGGACCTTCACCAGGATATGCCGCGCCTGTACTTCCTCGGGCCGGCCCATTTCGCTGCGGTGTTCCTCGTAAAAAGCCCGCACCGCTTTCTCGTCGGGCTCGGCCACCTTGGTCAGTTCGGCAAATACCTGCTGCGCCGCCATGTCACGCCGGGTGTACTCGATGAAGCTGGCTTCGTCAAAACCGGCATCGTTCAGGCGCCGGGCGAACACCTCGGGGCCGCCGATGGCCTGGCGAGCCTGGTCGACCTGGCCCTGCACCTGTGCGTCGCTGATCACCACGCCGCGCTTGACGGCTTCTTGCCACAGCAGTTCCTTGTCGATCAGGGCGTCCAGGGCCTTTTGCCGCAGTTGCTTGTAGGCCTTGGGATTGCGAATGCTGCCCAATGCCCGGCCCTGGTCCTCGAGGAACTCGGCGAAATAGCGTTCCAGGCGAAATTCGGATATTTCCTCGCCATTGACCCGCGCCGCGATCGGGCCGGTGCTGGCGTAACTCACCGGCACCGACAGGGTCAGCAGGAGCAACCAGGTGTTGAGTTTCATGATGAGCCTCCGTTCAGGGCATCGCTGCTATCGGTCTATAGGGCGCTACCAGGTAGAAACGCTGGTCAGGCAGATCCACGGTCACCACATGGGCGCCGCTCAGGCCAGGCGGCGGCCAGGGCCAAAGCTGATCAAGGGCGTCAGCCCGGTATCGAAGTCGTGCAGGCCTTCGAGGGCGTCGACCAGCTTCTCGCGGCTGGTGTCGCGCCCGGCCTGTTTCAGGCCCTCGCTGAGCAGCAGCATCGAGCTGTAGGCGCCCACTTGCAGCACCGCGTGCTGGCCGCCCAGGCCCTGGTTGGCGCGCACCTGCGTCAGGGCCAGGCGGCCAGCAACGGTCCAGTCACTGGGCACAAACGGATACGCCAGGAACACTCGCCGGGAAAAACCACTGGGCACCTGCAGCAGGTCCCCCGCCACCTGATTCGAGGTGGCGAACAGATACGGCACCTGCCCGGCCACTTGCAGGCGCTCGGCCAGGCGACTGAAACCGGCGCCGCTGCCCAGGTAAAACACCGAACGCGAGCCTAGCGGCACTTCTTCGCTGGCCGGGTCGTAGGCTTGCAGGCGTACTTTCTGCCAGGCGTGATCCTGCAGATACCGGCTCAGGTTCTGGGCCGCCAGGCGCTGGCCGGCTTCGTCCGGGTAGGTGATCAGCGTGGGCCCCTGCAGCACTTTGAGCTGTTCGGTGGCGTAGTCGGCCAAGGCGATCAGTTGCTCGCGCAAACCCGGCAAGGGCTCGAAAATCTGCCGGCTGGCCTGGGCTGTTCCCAGCAGAGACAAGGGACCGATCAGCGGCACGCCGGCGCGTTCCAGACGAGTGGACAGGTCTGCGTCCAGTGCCGGCACCAGGGGCGCGATCAGGGCGAATACCTGTTCCTGGTCAATCAGGCGGTCCAGCGCCTGCGCGGCACTGGCGCGGTCCGGCCCCGGGTCGAGAATGGTCAGGCGCAGCTGCCGGCCGTGGATACCACCGGCTTCGTTGATACGCGCCACGCTGCCCTTGAGCACCGCCGCCACCGTGGCCCCCTCCTCGCCCAACGGCCCGGAAGCTGGCAACAGCGTACCCAGGTGCACGGTGGCCGGGTCGAGGCCAGGGTCGCGGTCTTCGGCCACGCGCTTGAGATAGGCGGTGAGGTTGCGCTGATCGTTCATCGACAGGACAAACCTGGGCATCGCCGGGTCGAGTCGATTGTCGCCGGGATCGCGGCCTTCCTGAATGGCTTTGGCCAGGCTGGCGTCGGTATAGGCCGGGTAGTCGCGGCCGTTGACCTGTTGCTGGCCATAGGTGCTGCTGAGCCGCGGCCAACTCAAATCCGGCGGTCGCACCCCGCCTTCGGGTCGTCCCACGCCGTCGGCGCCATGGCAATTGGCGCAAGGCAGGCTGGTGGCGGGCAGTAGCATGCCCGCCGCACCGACCCGCGCCATGATGGGCTCGCCACTGGCCGACAGCCCCTCGCGATACAGCCGTTTACCGGCGCTTTCGCTGGGGGTCAGCGGCAGCGCCTGGGCGCCGAGGTGCAGACCGCACAGGAGCAGCAGGCCGAGGACGAGGGAGGTTTTCATGGCGCGCGCTCAACGGCCGACCAGGGGCATTGTCAGCAACTGCAAGCGCTGGGCAATGGCGGCGGCCGGGGCATCGGGACGAATCTTGCTCCAGCGCTTGTTGGCCACGTCACCGACGATCAGTTGCGTGGAGTGCTGTTCCGGGGTCGGCACGATCTGGCCGATGCGCCCCAGTACCAGGTCCATCTGGGCCTTGTCGCCCGTTAGAAAAAGCCAGTGGGGGTCTTCTACCCCTTGTTTCAAGGTGTAAGCCTTGAGTACCGCCGGGGTGTCCCGCAGCGGATCACTGGTAAGGGAGATAAAGGTGATGCCCTCGGCCTTGTCGCCCAGGACTTCGCGAACTTCCTTGAGTTTTTGGGTGATCAGCGGACAGGCATCATTGCAACTGGTGAAAATCACGTTGAGCAGCACCACCCGGTTTTGCAGCGCGTCGCTGTAGAACCGCAGGGTCTGGCCATTCTGGTCCTGCAACGGGGTGTCGGTGAACCAGGTTTTGGCGTCGCGCGTGCCGCTGGCCGGTTGCGCGGCGGGCGTGGCGGGAGTCGCAGGTGCGGGTTCCTGGTGGCCCTCATGGGCAAGCGCCAGCGAGCTGAAGAGGCCCAGGCACAGGCTCAAGGCGATACGGTCGAAAGTCCTCATGGGTGCTGCTCCATGGCAATGGCGGTGTGTTTGGCGTGGGCATTGCGTTCGCCGCTGAGTTTTTCCACTTCGCGGGTGAGCACGGCCGGGTCGGTGAAACCGTAGTAGCGGGTCCAGTGCCGGCTGTTGCCATCGCCCACCAGAATCAGCGGCGCATGGCTTTTCAAGTCGCCGTTGAACGTGCCCAGGCCCTTGAGGGTTTCGGCGACCGACTGGGTAGAGCCGGTCAGCCAGCTCCAGCCGGGGCCGTTCTGGAACGAGCGGGCGTATTCATTCAGCCGCGTGGCATCGTCGCGTTGCGGGTCGATGCTGATCGACACCAGCTGCACCTCGGTGCCGACCCGCGCGCCGAGTTGCTTCTGTACCTTGCCCATGATCGAGGACACCACCGGGCAGACCGTGGTGCAGCTGGTGTAGATGAAACTCATGACCACGATCTTGTTGCTCACCAGGTCTTGTTCCAGGCGCACTGCTTTGCCCGTCTGGTCCACCAGAGCGACGTCGGCGAACTTCACCTGGGCGCTTTCGGAGGTAGCACTTTTGGCGGGCATGTCATGGCCGGCGTGTTCATCCGCCGAATGGGCCATGGCCTGGCTGATGCCGGCAGCAAGCAGGCACAGCGTCAGCATTGCGCAGGGTGCGAATCGATTCATGTCCATATCCTCTTCAGTGTGCAGCGCCCGGGACCACCCGGACGCTGGCAAAGGTCTTGTCGTCGAAACCGCGCCAAGGGACGCCGCACGCACGTGCAGGTACCAGGCGCCGCTCTGGTCGAGGGTCACTGGTGCTTCGTACACGCCGTTGCCCACTTCCAGCGCCGCTACGGTCTGGGTCTTCGATGACGGCGCGCGGAAGTAGCGCACCTCACGTCCTTGACTCCGCTGCGCTCGACTTTCTGCTTGCCCTGGACGATGCGAAAGCGCACGACGTAGGGAGCGCCCAGGTCGGCGGTGGATTTATCGAGCATGAATTCCACTTTGGGCACGCCCGCGTGCAGGGCAACCTTGTCGTTGGGTTCCACCTGCGCGGTGAAGCAGTGAATGATGTTCGGCTGGTTGAGCAGGAAGGCCACGTCGAAACGCCCGGCCACCGGCAGTTTGATGCGCGCGCTGTAAAGCCCGGGCTCGTCCTCGCGCAGGCTGCGATTGATCACCAGCGCAGCCCGCGCCACTTGCCCGCGATTGGGGTAGCCGGACATCGGCGCGTTCATGCCTTCGGCGTAGAAATAGGTGGTGTTGTCCACCGGGTTGACCACGAACACTGCGTTGTCATCGCGCGACACCGCCAGGCTCGACGCCAATGGCAGGTCCCCCGCCAGGCGCGGAGCCTGGGGGCCGGCTTCGAAACCCTGGGTGATCGGCTTGCGACCCTCGCCCAGGGAAGCCAGGTTGATCATGGTGACCTTGGCCGAGGCCAGGCCGCGAATGTAGGCGTAGGCCTTGGTGAACACCACCTGGAACGGTTCGGCGGAAACGTCCAGGTCATGGATCAGCGAGTTGGTCGCGGCGTCGATCACCGAGGCCTGGTTCTCCAGGGTATTGAGTACGATGGCGAAGCGTCCATCGCTGCTGAACCCCATCGGGCCCAGGCCCTGCTTGAGCTGGATCACCCGGCGCACGGCCAGGCTGGCGCTGTCGATGACCGTGACAGTGCCGTCCTTGCCGTCGGCGACATACACCGCCTGGGACAACGGCGAGTAGGCCACGGACAACGGGTGCGAACCGGTCTTGAGCTGCTTGCTGAGGGTCAGGGTGGCGATATCGATGATGCTCACGGTGCCGTCATCGCGGTTGCTGACGAAAGCCTGGCGGCTGTCCTTGCTGAAGGCGATTTCGTGGTGCCCGGCGCCGGTGGCCAGGTGCTTGAGCGGCTTGAGGCTGCGTGCATCGATCACCGTCACGCCGGACGCCTCGGCGCTCTTGGCGTTGTTGCCAACCCACAGCAGGCGTTCGTCGGGCTGCAGCGCCACGCGCACCGGGTTGCTGCCGGCGGCAACCGAGTCGATCACCTTGAATTGCTCGCTGTCGATCACGGCGACTTCGCCGGCCGTGGGCATCGAGACGAACACTCGTTTGTTGTCCTTCGGGGTGACCCAGTCCATCGGGGGTTGCTTGATGTCGATGCGCGCCATGGTGCTGGTGATGCCTCCCACCGAGACCGAGGGATCGACCACCATGACGCTGGCATCGCGGTTCATCACCAGCAGGAAGTAGCTGTTGAGGTCAAGCAAGGGCCGTGCGCCGATGCTCGATTTTAGGAACACCCCGACCCGGGACTTGCAGCTGCGTTCACGGCCCTGGGCCTGGTCCGCCGCCACGGTTTCCGGGTCGAGCCAGGCCCCCGGTGCCACGCCGGCCAGGGGTTGGCCGGAAGCGCTGTCGGTGATCCGGAATCGCACGTCGGCAAATTCACCTTCGCGCAGCACACCGTCTGCGGCCAAGGGGCGAACCTGCATTGCCACCGACACGCCGTCACGTTCGAGGATCTGCTGGCCGTCGTCAGCAGTGCTCGCAGCGACCGGATTCTGGCTGGCGGGCTGAGCCGCCCTGGCGGGCGAACTGGCGTTGGCAGACCAGGTATTTGGCAGTGCGATCTGGCTGAGCATGTCTGGCGGCATGGTCTTCCACACCCCAGCCAGATCAGCGCCACCCCGACAACCAACGCACCTGCGATGACCTTGATGTTCCTGTTCATTCCCCTCTCCCCTTACAGATCTGTGCCTGCCTGTGCACTGTCGCTCTTGCTTCTGCTCGGTGCTTTTGCCCTGTGGGCCCACCCTGGTGTTGAGGGTGTGGCCCATGACTCCATCGCGAGCAAGCTCGCTCCTACTGGGCTGGCGGCGCCGGTTCCGCTTCGTTGGTCACCCGCAGCAATCCCCACAAGCCGGAGGTATTGCCGTAGGCGCCGTAGTCGCGGTACAGGTAGTCACCCGGTATCGCATTGCTGCCCCCTGCACTTGGGTGCATGAAGCTGAAGTGCGCGGCCGGCAGGATGCTTTCCCGGGCGCCGATGTACATCGACATCGGGTTGTAGCCGAACCGCACCGAACCCACGCCCGGGGTGCCCATCGGGTAGCCACCGGTGTCGCTCTTCTCCGACTGGAACGGGTTGACAGACCACACGTGGCCGTCCAGCTGGAAGGTCGTGCCACGGCTGCCACCGGTCGGCAACAGGATGTGCGTACGGAACGGTTGCCCCGGTTTTGCATAGAGCACTGGTGTCTGTGGATCGCCGCCGATCAGCGCATTGCTATAGGCCATGTGCGCGTTAGGTACGTCACCGTAGCCGGCACCACCGGCGTGACCGAAGAGGTGCATCCGGCGCCAGTCCGAAGCGGAACCACAGCGGCTCGGCCTTGTAGTTGATGGCCATGCTCGAGTTGTCCTGCGGATCGTTCGGCACCCCGAACCCTTCGGCCGCAATGCCTTCCACCGGCCGGCCGTTGGCCCAGCGCATGTTCAAGGCTTTCTGCCAGACCATCGCGAAGTCGCGGTATACCGCCTGCCCTGGCGCCGTGACCGTGGCGTTGGTCTTGCGGGCGTCTTCGACCCAGGTCGCGCCGATCGGCAGGATGGACATTGCCCCACCCAGGCCTTTCTGCCCTTGCTTGATCACGTCCGCCGGGGTGATGTTCAGGCCGCCGAACTCCACCGCCGTAGCGTTGATGTTGTCGACACTGCGGCCCAGTTGTGTCACCGGCTTGCCCTCACGCTCCAGGTGCCCGGCGTAGTACTGGTAGGTACGAGTCGGGTAGGCGCCGGTATTGCCGACCCGTGGTGGCACGGTCTGGATCGGGTTGGCGCCGACGTTGACGCCGTCGGACTTGGTGATGTCGTACGCCAGCAGCTGGGCATGCAGGCCCACATGGCTGGACGGCCGGATCAGATTGTTGCTGAAGATGGTCGAGCCCTGGCCACTGTTGCGATCACGCTTGACCAGGCCTTGCACCGCAGCAGTCTGGGTCAGGTCGGGCATGACCAGCGGCAGGCGGTTTTCCAGGGTGACGTTGATGCAGTCACCCGCCGCCGCACGCAATACCAGCGGCTCTACCGGTACGCCGGGTTTGAGCTTGCCGGTGTTCGGGTCGAGGTCGGACTTGCGCACGTACAGGATGGCGGTCGGGTCATGCAGCGGCCCGCTTTGCCCACCGATGGTGATGGTTTCGCCATCTTCAGGATCGGTCACCGTGACCTGCGGGATGTTGACCGTCCGCGAATTGAACACCAGGGTGCCGCCCGCCGGATTCAACGGGCCGCCGACGTGCTGGCCGAGACCGGCAGGATCGCCGATGGTCAGGTTCAACGGGTTGCGCAGGATGTCATTGGCCAGCGCCGCGACCACTTCATAGTTGCGTTGCACGGTCGGCCGGGTGCCGATGCCGCTAGGGTTGGCGCTGATCCGTGGGCACGAACCCTCGTACGCCACGGTGTTGCGCATGCCCGCCGGTTTAGGGTTGTTCGGCAGCGCGAACAGGTCGCTGCGTTGGGCCGTGTAGTTGCGCATCACACCCCAGATACCGTTCCAGTAACCCTCGATGGAGGCATCCATGGAGTACAGGTAGTCACCCGTGGTCGCCGCCGAACTGGAGAGCATCGAGACCGGTGCGTTGAAACCCATCTGCTCGGAGATGCCGACCATTTGCGAGGCGCGCCAGCCGGAGTTGGAGCTCATGCCGAAGCCGGAACCGCTCTGCAGCCATTTCACCCCGTGCAGGGTCACGTTGTGCTCCTCCTCATGGCCGCCGGCATGCAGGCGCAGCCGTACGTTGTCACCGGTATAGGTGCGCAGCATCGGGGTGAACGGGTCGCCAGGTTCGGCGCCGCCACGGTTGATGTGCGGTGGGAACAGCGTGGTGCCGCCGGTTGGGCCGGTCGCCGAGGTGACCAGGTTGGGCGCCAGGTTCATCGCAGCGATGGCACGGTCGGTACGGCTTTGCATGGCGTACGCGAGGTCGCCCCCCAGGCCGTCCGCCTGCATGCCGCGCTTGCCGTCAGGGCCGAGTTTGTTCGGGTCATACACCCGCAATGCCAATGGCTCGTTGCGATAATTGACGACGAACATGCCAGGGTCATCCACCGAGATAGCCTGCGGGCACGGCCGGGTCGGGCAGCCTGGGACCATGCCGCCCTGCACTTCGATGATGCCATCCAGCAGGTTGCTGGCGTTGTTGCGCACAGGCGGGTTGATGGCGTAGCGGAAGCTGTCCGCAGTGGCCGGGAACGCCGTCGGGTTGGGCACGCCATTGGGGCCCGCGCCCACGTACACACCGGCTTCATAGGCGTGCTGGAAGTCGCTGTACTCAAGGAAGAACTCGCGGAAGCTGTCGTTCTTGCCGTCGCCGTCCAGGTCACCGGTGGACACCACCGCTTGCCACGAAGTCGGTCCGCCGTCTTGCCGCGCGCCGCTGTACAGCTGCTCGCCGGTCTCGGCGTGGAACCAGGTGGAGCCGGCAGGTTCAGCCAGCACGGTGGCGTACAGGCCAATCTGTTGGTGAGTCGATGGGCCGAGGTGGTCGTGGGTGAAGATGGTCCCCAGGCCACGGTCGACGCCTTTGGTATTGACCACCGGATCGACGAACCAGCGCTGCATTGCCGTCCGTGCCCCGACCCAGTCCGCCCGACCGTATTGACCGAAGAACGGATGGTTCTTGGCTTTCGGGCAGGCCGGCGTGCCGTCACGCGGATCGGCGCCCAGGCACTGGTTGAACTCGCGAATGGCGTGGATACGCTCTTGCACGGCGCCTGGGGAGAGCACGCCATCTTCGTAGTTCCAGCCGTTGGCCGAGCCGTCGGCCGCCGTCAGGTCCCATTTCGGCAGGTGGATATGCTGGCCGATCACGTCGGTTGGGGTGCGCACCTGATAATCGTCCATCTCATAGGTGGCCGGCACCAGGTTGGTTTGTTGGTACTGCACGCAGTCGAACGTGTTCATGCGCATTACCAGCGGTTCTGGTGGGCGCTGCTTGGTGATCACCGGCCAGGCGTCTTCCCACAGGGCCAGAATGCGCGCTTGCGGGAAGTGGTAACCGACCTTGTTGTACACCGCATCGAACTGGATGTTCGCGGCTTTGTAGACCCTTGGACGGTCGGCAGTGAAGGTCGATGAACCGGTGTAGGACATGCCGTCGATACGCTCGCCGCTGGCAAACTCGCCAGTACCGGCGCTGCTGGTCAGGCGTTTCTGCCGGTCATCCATGCAGGGTTCGTAATAAGGCGCGCCGGCAATGGGCAAGGCGCCATTGGTGCGGAAGGCCCGTGCCACGATCTGGTTGCCTGGCAGCAAGGCATAGCTTGGGTGGTCTTTCTTGGCATGGAAGGCCATTGCTGCCTGTTCCACCTCAGTGCCCTCTTCCGGCATGTAGATGGGTTTGGCGCGGGTCACTTCCTTGGAGAAATCCAGCGAGGTGGTGATAGTGTTTGCTTCACCGCCCGCAGAGAAGCCGTCCAGCGAGTGCCGGCCCAGGCCGCCATCCCAGCCGCCGGATTGCGCCGGATCGAGGTTGGCCCACAGGGCGTTGCCGCTGGCTTTCAAGGCCTGGGCCTTGGCTGCATCGAGCATGTCCAGGGGCGGGGTCGGTGGGCGTTGGCCGACCGATGTTTCCATGCCGCCGATCCAGAATGGATAGCCAGGGTTTTTCAGGCTGCCATCGGCATTGCGGTTGGCTTCGCTGCGATCCACCAGGGCCAGCGAACCGATGGCCTGGGCACCACCGGTGCCACCTTGGTGGTCATCATCGTCGTCTTCGTCATCGTCATCGTCGTGACCGGCCACCAGGGTTTCACCGATTTTAGGCACGACCGCGACCTTGCCCGGCATCGGCGCCATAGCCTTGCCGGGCAGCGGCACTACCGCTGGAATCGGGGTACCGGCGATGATCTCGCCATCAGGCAAGGCACGGGCACCCGCCGCGGGTTTACCGCTACGCAGGGCATAGGGCTCGCTGTGGTAACCGTCGTCGCCTTGTTGCGAGACTTCGAGTTTGGTGCCTTCTTCAAACACGTCATGCACCCGCCACATGGCCCACATGCCCTGGGCGAAGTGCGGGTAGAAGTGGCAGTGATAGATCGCATCGCCGGCCACGCGGTTGCGGTTGCCCGAACCACCGTTGGCGATTTCATAGGTGTAGCCGGCGCCCGGGCCAATGCCCTGGGCATCCACGTAGTCGGAGTTGTCGTCATTGGGGTTGAACAGCCACTGGTGCCCGTGCAGGTGGAAAATGTGCTGCTCGTGACCGTTGTGGGTGTTGCGGAATTTCACGAAGTCGCCAATGTAGCTGTGGTTAACGTTGGACGGCTCAGACGGGTACAGCGCCATGGTGGCCTTGACCCCAATCTGGTCGGCGCGCGGGGTTTCCCCGGGACGAATGTTTTCCAGGCCAGCGTTGGCCGGCACATCCACCAGCATCGCCACGTCGCCAACGGTGTGCGAGCTGAGGAAAGAACTCTTC
Organism: Pseudomonas sp. TH10; assembly: GCF_016651255.1. Lineage (GTDB taxonomy): Bacteria > Pseudomonadota > Gammaproteobacteria > Pseudomonadales > Pseudomonadaceae > Aquipseudomonas. The sequence goes on along the minus strand of NZ_JAEKEG010000177.1, from coordinate 3,881 downwards.
GTAGGCGCAGGACAGACAATCGTGCATCGGCCCGACGCCGAGGCGGTTGGCGACCACTTCGGCACCCATGCCGCCGGAGCCATAGTTGATCATGAACGAATCGCGGGTCGGTTCCAGCACGTGGGCCATCACCGGGTCTGCCCAGTAGGCGGGGAATGCCTGGGTGGCCGCGGTTTCATCCTGGAACTGCGAGGCGAAATCGCGGAACGGTTCCAGCCGGTTGGGCAGCGCCGGGTTGCGTTTGCCAATGGCTTCCAGGGGGTAGGTCGAAGGCGGGAAGCTGCCGTCGGCGTTGCTGCCCATGACGATCGCGTCACTCTCGCTGGAGATGATTTCGTTGCCGTCGACCATATTGATAATCGGCGTGCCGGCCTTGCCTTCACGGATCCACGGCTCGCGCTGCGGGTAGCGTGCCTGGTAATCAACGATCGGTTGTCCGGTCGGTGTGCGCCCGGTGCTGGCCAGGCGCATCTCTTCTTCAGTCACGGTGTTGCGATAGGTGCGGCCGCCCTTGGGCACTACCACCACTTCGCCGAACAGGCCATTGGCGACGTTACCGGCAGCGCCTTCACCACCGAAGGTGGCGCCACGGCTGCTGGCGGCGAAAGCGCCTTCGCGTTCGGCATACAAGGTATAGGAGCGGCTTGCGCCGGGGGCGACCAGGGTGTTGGCATTGCGGCCGGTATAGGAGGAAATGTCGTCGATGCTGTTAACCGCCTGCATGCCGTTGACCTGGAAGCCGACATGGCGGTCCGTGACCTGCTCGTCGACCTTGAAGTCATCGACTGCACCGATTTCAACTTCGCCTTCGATTTCCCCTTCTTCTTCCTCCCCGCCGTCATGACTGCCGGGGTTGGCTTGATAAGCCAGCAGGTTCTGCAGGTTGATGGTCAGGCAATCACCGGCTGCCACGCGCAGCACCAGGGGCCGCGGACGCTTGTCGGGCCGCAGCGAGACTCTTGCCCGGCACCGCTGTACCACCCTGGGCCAGTGACCTGTTGTGATCGTCGACCACATCGCGACGCAGGGCGAACATCATGCCGTTGACGTTCTGTGCGCCGAGTCGGTTGAACATCAGCGGCTGGTCCAGCGCCACGACGTTTGCCACCAGATTGCGCTCGCAGCGCAACGCGGCCTGGGCCATTTCCAGGCCGAACATCGGCACCAGGAACAGCAGCAGATTAAGCAGGTGATGAGCGTTGGGTTTGCCGGTCATGATCACGGACCTCGGTGGGGTGCTCATTGGGAATACGTCTCGTCAAAAATCACTTCAGCAATCGCCATGCCATAAAAATTTTTGTTATTTTTCAGAAGGTTATACGGACGATTTGATAAGTCGGGGAAATCCCCCACCCATTCCCCGGTTTGCGGGTTAACCGATGCCTGTCGGTTTTCCCCACAATTGGGGAATCCCCCAATCACAGCGGAGCATCCACGGCCAGGCCCTGCAGACGCCGGTATTGGCGCAGGACGCTGGGCACATAGCGCTGGGTTTCGGCGAATGGCGGAATCACTCCACCACGGCTGATCACCGCCTGTGGCCCGGCGTTGTAGGCCGCCACGGCGAGGGCGATGTCGTTGTCAAACAGGGTCATCAGGCGCTTGAGGTATTTGGCCCCGCCCTGAATGTTCGCCTTGGGGTCGTAGACATCCTTGACCCCCAGCTCCCGGGCGGTGTCGGCATCAACTGCATCAACCCCCGCGCCTTTGGGTGAGGTGGCGCCGGAGTTGTAGCTGGACTCGGCCTGGATCACCGCATGCAACAGCGCCGCCGGTAACTGGTTGGCCGTGGCCGCTGCCGACACCAACTCGGCGTAGGGCCGCGCGGCAATCATCTGCGGCTGCTGGTCAAGGCTGACCTGCGCCACCTCAGCCTCACGAATCACCCGTTCATAGTGGCGGCCGGGACGGTGGACATTGGACAGGACGTAGCTGCCCTTGGCGTCGACGGAAATGAACACATCGGCGTGCGCAAACCCGGCCAGCAACAGCCCGCCCAGCAGTCCCGCAGTGAATGACTTGATCATTGGTACCTCCCTGACCTGCCCCGAAAAATGGGGGTAATGCCCCAATGACAAGTCGTGAACCAGCCGTACGCAAGCACCGTGCCGTAACTGCAAAGCCCCGTAATGCGGGGGTTGCAGGGCAATGACCGAGCGTGTGCATGGCAATTGCATAAGGCTTTCGCGCGACCCTTCCGTCTATGTGTGAGGTCATCATGAATCAGCGTCAGTGCTGTATTGCGCGTAGCTATACCCCGCGAGCTCAGCGCGGGTTCACCCTGCTCGAATTGCTGGTGGTGCTGGTGGTGCTAGGCCTGTTGGCCGGCATCGTCGCGCCGAAGTACTTTGCCCAACTCGGCCGCTCGGAAGTGAAAGTGGCCAAGGCGCAGATCGAAGGCCTGGGCAAGGCGCTGGACTTGTACCGCCTGGAGGTCGGGCATTACCCCTCGACCGAACAAGGCTTGCAGGCGCTGGTCACCGCGCCCAGCGATGAAACCCGCTGGACCGGCCCCTACCTGCAGAAAAAACTGCCCCAGGATCCGTGGGGACGTAATTACAACTACCGCTACCCCGGGGAAAACGGCGAGTACGACCTGCTGTCCATGGGCAAGGACGGCCAACCCGGCGGCGAAGGCGAAAACGCCGAAGTCACCAGTTGGCAATGACGGGAGTGGCGACCATGCGGTTTCATCTCAAGGCAGTGGGCAAGGCCGGCGTCGTGTCAGTGACCGTCGAGGCCCAGGGCGACAGCGAGGCGCGGCGCATGGTCGAGGACCAGGGCTTGCGCGTCGTCAGCCTGCAGGCCGACCGGCGCTGGAAAGCGCTGCGCCTGCACAAACGCGAAACCTTCAACCTGGTGTTGTTCAGCCAGGAACTGACCACGCTGCTCAATGCCGGCCTGCCGCTGATCGATGCACTGGAGAGCCTGGCGGAAAAGAAAACGCGCCCCAGGCCCGCAAAACCTTGAGCGAGCTGGTGCGCTTGCTGTACGAGGGCAAATCCTTCTCCCAGGCATTGGGCCAGTTGTCAGGGGTTTTCCCGCCTCTCTACGTCGCCTTGGTACAGTCCAGCGAGAAGACCGGCGCCGTGGGTGATGCGCTGGGTCGGTATGTCAGCTATCGCCAGCGCATGGACGAAGTTCGCCAGAAGATCGTCAGCGCTTCGATCTACCCGATGCTGTTGCTGGTGGTAGGAGGTGGCGTGGTGTTGTTCCTGATGGGCTACGTGGTACCGCGTTTCAGCCTGGTGTTCGAGGGGCTGGGGTCGAACCTGCCGTGGTTGTCCCAGGTGCTGATGAGTTGCGGGATGTTCCTGCATGCGCATCAGGGTGAATTTTTCGGCGCCCTGGTGGCCGTCGTCGTCGCCCTCGCCTTTCTCCAGCGCCAGCCGGCCTTTCGTCGTGGCGTTGATCGGGTGATCGAACGGCTGCCGGCGGTGCATCAACGGATTTTCATGTACGAGCTGGCGCGCTTCTACCGCTCCCTGGGCATTCTGCTGCAGGGCGGTATCCCGCTGGTCACCGCCATGGGCATGGTCCGCGGCCTGCTCACCGTGCCCTCCCGCGTGCGCCTGGACCAGGCCTGCGAACGGGTTCGCGAAGGTCAATCACTGTCTGCTGCACTGGAACTCAATCACCTGGTGACACCCGTGTCCCTGCGCTTGCTGCGTGCCGGCGAACAGTCCGGCAACCTCGGACAGATGATGGAACGCAGCGCCGACTTTTTATGACGAAGAGATCAGCCGCTGGATCGAATGGTTTGTACGGCTGTTCGAACCGCTGCTCATGACGTTCATTGGCCTGTTGATCGGGGTGATCGTGATCCTGATGTACATCCCTATCTTCGAACTGGCCTCGAGTATTCACTGATACATCCACAA
>NZ_JAEKEG010000176.1 GCF_016651255.1 Pseudomonas sp. TH10 | reverse complement strand
GAAACCGAGAAGGTCCACACCCTCGATCCGCAAGGCGACGACGTCTACAAAGACGGCGGCACCGCGCAACTCAGCATTACCGGTGCCACGTCGAATGGCGCACCGCTGGAAAACCCAACCATCGGTGGTCCAGCTTCGGTCACCATCGGCGACACCACCAGCGAAGTCTTTGCGACCCTGACTGCAGACAAAACCACTGTGGCTGAAGGCGGCAAAGTCACCTACACCGTGACCCTGACCACCAGCACCGGTCTGCCGCTGACCAACCATCCTGAGCTGACCTTCAAGCTCACCGATGGCACCACCATTACTGTTCCAGCCAACAGCGTGACTGGCCAGGCGACCATTACAGCTGCTGATGACATCGGCAGTGGGCGGTCAACCAACCATCGTTAACAAACTGGTATCGGTCGACCGGTGCAGGACACCTACGAGAAACTGACTCTGGGCGATAACGCGGTGCAAACCACCGTGACTGACGAACCTACCGGTCAAGGCGATGCCGTCGGCATCACCATCACCGGCAACGGTCCAGTCCTGGAAAACCAGGGCGCAGCGTTCACCATCAAGCTCGACAAAGCTCAGCTGCAACCGGTCACTGTCACGCTTGAGCAACGGTAAAACCGTGGTCTTTGCTGTTGGTGAAACCGAGAAGGTCCACACCCTCGATCCGCAAGGCGACGACGTCTACAAAGACGGCGGCACCGCGCAACTCAGCATTACCGGTGCCACGTCGAATGGCGCACCGCTGGAAAACCCAACCATCGGTGGTCCAGCTTCGGTCACCATCGGCGACACCACCAGTGAAGTCTTTGCGACCCTGACTGCAGACAAAACCACTGTGGCTGAAGGCGGCAAAGTCACCTACACCGTGACCCTGACCACCAGCACCGGTCTGCCGCTGACCAATCATCCTGAGCTGACCTTCAAGCTCACCGATGGCACCACCATTACTGTTCCAGCCAACAGCGTGACTGGCCAGGCGACCATTACAGCTGCTGATGACATCGGCAGTCGGCGGTCAACCAACCATCGTTAACAAACTGGTATCGGTCGACCGGTGCAGGACACCTACGAGAAACTGACCCTGGGCGATAACGCGGTGCAAACCACCGTGACGA
>NZ_JAEKEG010000175.1 GCF_016651255.1 Pseudomonas sp. TH10 | reverse complement strand
GAGCGCAGCCGCGCCAGCACCTCGAAGCCATCCATGCGTGGCAACCCGACGTCGAGGATCGCCATGGCGTAATCCTCGCTGCTCAGTGCCAGGTCCGCCGCCACGCCATCGTGTAGCACGTCCACGGTCAGCCCCGTGCTTTTCAGCGCCTGGGCGACACTTTCGGCCAGCTGCAAATGGTCTTCGACGAGCAGAACACGCATGGATCTTTACCTCATTCAGGGATGGTCGACGCCATTCTTTGGCGCGAAGTTTACAGCCCGATCCGGCGCTGTGAAGCAGCAAAACCGTGAAAGCACGCTGAAAGGTTGGCGAAAGGTTGGCCCGTTACAGTCGGCCGACGGACGGTTTCGACTGCAAGCCATCACCCCTTGCTTTGAAATGTAGCTCCCGAAAAACGCCTTTGAAGCGTTTTCGCCAATAAGAACAATAAACGAGGTACTGCACCATGCCGTCCACACGCCGCCAGGCTGACCTGTCTCGCCCATCTTCCGCTCCCCAACGCTTATCGACGCCATTGGCATGGTGCGAAATTGCTTCGCCTGAATCATTCCAAAAACAATAACTCCCCTGGAGACACCATGAATCGATCACTGCGCCGTTTCGCCCTCGCCGCCAGCTGCATGCTCTTCGCTGGCCAACTCATGGCCGAACCGAAACGCCCGGAGTGCATCGCCCCGGCCTCGCCCGGCGGTGGTTTTGACCTGACCTGCAAACTGGCGCAAAGCGCGCTGGTCAACGAGAAGCTGCTGAGTAAACCGATGCGCGTGACCTACATGCCCGGCGGTGTCGGTGCCGTGGCCTACAACGCGGTGGTTGCCCAGCGCCCGGCCGATGCCGGCACGCTGGTGGCGTGGTCAAGCGGTTCCCTGCTGAACCTGGCCCAGGGCAAGTTTGGTCGTTTCGACGAGAACGCGGTGCGCTGGCTGGCGGCGGTCGGTACCAGCTATGGCGCCATCGCGGTGAAAAGCGATTCGCCCTACAAGACCCTCGACGATCTGGTCCAGGCGCTGAAGAAAGACCCGAGCAAGGTAGTGATCGGCTCCGGCGGCACCGTCGGCAGCCAGGACTGGATGCAGACCGCGCTGATTGCCAAGGCCGCCGGGATCAACCCGCGCGACCTGCGTTACGTGGCACTCGAAGGTGGCGGTGAAATCGCCACGGCATTGCTGGGTGGCCACATTCAGGTCGGCAGCACCGACATCTCCGACTCCATGCCGCACATCCAGAGCGGCGACATGCGTCTGCTCGCGGTGTTCGCCGACAAACGTCTCGACGAGCCGGAAATGAAAGACATCCCGACCGCCAAGGAGCAAGGCTACGACATCGTCTGGCCGGTGGTGCGCGGTTTCTATCTCGGGCCAAAAGTCAGCGACGAAGATTACGCCTGGTGGAAAGACGCCTTCGACAAACTGCTGGCCTCCGACGAGTTCGCCAAGCTGCGCGATCAGCGTGAACTGTTCCCGTTCGCCATGACCGGCCCGGAACTCGACACCTACGTGAAGAAGCAGGTCGCGGACTACAAAGTGCTGGCCAAAGAGTTCGGCCTGATCCAGTGATCGTCTCTGTCTAGCGGCTGCGTTCCCGATTGCGGGAACGCAGCACAGGAGCTCCCATGCTTATTCAACGCATTTTCGCCTCGGTGCTGTTACTGGTCTGTGTCGGCCTGGCACTGATGGCGTGGCCGTATCAAGCGGCTTTTTCCTACGAACCGGTTGGCCCGCGCGCCTTCCCTCTGCTGATGCTCGCTCTGATGGGCACAGCGCTGCTGTACATGGTGTTCCGTCCGGCGCCGATCAAGCACAGCGAAGACGAGCCGCCACTGGATCGCGAAACCCTGAGCAAAATCGGCATCTGCGTGGTGCTGTTGCTGGTGTTCGCCGGCACCTTCGAGCCGCTGGGTTTCATCGTCGCCAGCATCGTCACCGGCATACCGATGGCGCGTCTGTATGGCGGCCGCTGGCTGCCGAGCATCGTGGTGACCACGCTGATGGCCATCGGTCTGTACCTCTTGTTCGACCGTGTGATGGACGTTCCGCTGCCCCTTGGCCTGCTCGACGCTCTGGAGAACTGATATGGATACTCTTGGCTATTTGGGCCAGGGCTTCGGCGTCGCGCTGAGCCCCTACAACCTGGTGACTGCGCTGTGCGGCACGCTGATCGGCACCGTTGTCGGGCTGTTGCCGGGCCTCGGTCCGATCAACGGCGTGGCCTTGCTGATCCCGATCGCGTTCGCCCTCGGCCTGCCACCAGAGTCGGCGCTGATCCTGCTCGCGGCGGTATACCTGGGTTGCGAATACGGCGGCCGGATCAGCTCGATCCTGCTGAACATTCCGGGGAAGCCTCCACCGTGATGACCACCCTCGACGGTTACCCGATGGCGCGCAAGGGCATGGCCGGTGTGGCGCTGTCGTTGTCGGCGTGGAGTTCGTTCATTGGCGCGTTTATCGCCACTTGCGGCATGGTGCTGTTCGCCCCGCTGCTGGCGAAGTGGGCGATTGCCTTTGGCCCGGCGGAATACTTTGTGTTGATGGTTTTCGCGATTGTCTGTCTTGGCGGCATGGCCGGTGATCGGCCGTTGAAGACGTTTATCGCGGCGCTGATCGGTCTGTTCCTGTCCACTGTCGGCATCGACGCCAACAGTGGCGTCTATCGGTTTACCGGCGACAACATTCATCTCACCGACGGCATTCAATTTGTCGTGCTGGTGCTGGGGCTGTTCTCGGTCAGCGAGATCCTGTTGCTGCTGGAGAAAACCCACCACGGCCAGGAAGCGGTGAAAGCCACGGGCCGGATGATGTTCAACTTCAAGGAAGCGTCTTCGGTGTTTGTGGTGAACATCCGTTGCGGCCTGCTCGGTTTTATCATGGGCGTGTTGCCGGGTGCCGGCGCAACGCTGGCCAGCGCCGTGGCCTACATGACCGAAAAACGCATCGCCGGTGCCGGTGGCAAATTCGGTGAAGGTGATGCCCGTGGCCTCGCGGCGCCGGAAACCGCTATCGGTGCTTCGGCCTGTGGCGCGCTGGTGCCCATGCTGACGCTGGGCGTTCCAGGTTCGGGCACCACGGCGGTGATGATCGGCGCGCTGTCGCTGTACAACATCACCCCGGGCCCGCTGCTGTTCCAGCAACAACCGGACATTGTCTGGGGCCTGATCGCCTCGTTGTTCATCGCCAACATCATGCTGGTCATCCTCAACATCCCGATGATCCGCATCTTTACGCGCATCCTCGCTGTGCCGAACTGGGCACTGGTGCCGGTGATCGCAATCATTACCGGGATCGGCGTCTACGCAGTGCATGCCACCACCTTCGACCTGTTCCTGATGGTCGGCATCGGCATCTTCGGTTACATCCTGCGCAAGCTCGACTTCCCGTTGTCACCGGTATTGCTGGGCTTCATCCTCGGCGGTCTGATGGAGCAGAACCTGCGTCGTGCGCTGTCGATTTCCAACGGTGCGCTGGAAATCCTCTGGTCGAGCCCGATCACCTTCGGTGTCTGGGTGCTGACCGCGCTGATGCTGGTCTTCCCGCTGATCCGCATCTGGCGCAAACGTTCGGTCGCGCGTCGCGCCCTTGCCGATGTTTGATCGCGCCTCACTTAAATCCTGGTGGGGAACCCCGCTGGTCGGTCTGCTCGGCGGTTTCCTCGCCAGCCAGATCGGCTGGCCACTGCCGTGGATGGTCGGCTCGTTGCTGGCGATCATCCTCGTGCGCTGCCTGACGCCGTGGCAGCTCACGGAAATCCCTGGCGGCCGCAAGTGCGGCCAGTGGATTGTCGGCATCGGCATCGGCCTGCATTTCACCCCGGGGGTGATGGAGCAGGTGCTGAGCCACTTCGGCCTGATTTCTTTGGCGCACTGGTCACCAGTCTGTCCGCCGTGGTCGGCGTCTGGCTGATGCGCCGGACGGGCGAAGATCGCGCCACCGCGTTCTTTTCCAGCATGCCCGGCGGCTCCGGCGAAATGGTCAACCTCGGTGCGCGCAATGGCGCGGTATCGAGCCGTGTCGCTGCCGGGCAGAGTCTACGCGTGCTGGTGGTGGTGCTGTGTGTACCCGCGGCATTCAAGTACCTGCTGGGTGACGGCGCACCGGTTTTCCATCCGGCGGCTGTCAGCTGGTGGTGGCTGGCCCTGCTCTTTCCGGCAGGCGCCTTGGCCGCCTGGGTCTGGGAGTTTCTGCGCCAACCCAACCCGTGGCTGTTCGGGCCGTTGCTGGTGAGTGCGGCAGTGAGCATTGGCTGGGATCTGCACATCGGTTTACCCGATGGTGGCAGTCAGATCGGCCAATGGCTGATCGGCAGCGGATTGGGCTGCCACTTCAACCGGCAGTTTTTCCGCCGGGCACCTTCTTTCATGGGCCGCACCTTGATAGCCACCGTGCTGACCATGCTGATCGCGACACTGGCAGCACTGGCGTTAAGTGCCGTGACCCATCTGGACTTGCGTTCGCTGACCCTCGGGATGATGCCCGGCGGGATCGCCGAGATGAGCCTGACCGCCGAGACCCTGCAGCTGTCGGTGCCACTGGTAACGGCGATGCAGGTGATGCGGTTGTTGTTTGTGCTGTTTCTGGCAGAGCCATTGTTCAAGTACTGGAATCGCACTCCGGATTAGACCGGCGGCAAACGCCATTCGATCGGCGTCTCGCCATTCTGCTCGAGAAACTTGTTGGTGCGGCTGAAGTGCCCACAACCCAAAAAGCCGCGATACGCCGACAACGGCGACGGATGCACCGATGTCAGCACCAGATGCTTGGTCGCATCGATGAGCTTCTGCTTGCTCTGCGCATGCGCGCCCCAGAGCATGAACACCAGATGCGGCTGGCGCTCGCTGACCAGTTCAATGATCCGATCGGTGAAAAACTGCCAACCTTTGTCTTTATGCGCATTGGCGTTGGCGCGCTCGACGGTCATGGTGGTGTTGATCATCAAAACCCCCTGATCGGCCCAGCTCTGCAAGTAGCCATGGTTGGGAATGTCGATGTTGAGGTCGCGCTTCAACTCTTTATAGATGTTGACCAGCGACGGCGGTGCCGGCACGCCCGGTTGCACCGAAAAGCACAAGCCATGCGCCTGTCCCGGGCCGTGGTACGGGTCCTGGCCGAGGATCACCACTTTCACTTTTTCCAGCGGCGTCGAGTTCAGAGCATTGAAAATCATCGGTCCCGGCGGATAGATTTCCTTGCCGGCTGCGCGCTCCTGCTGCAGAAACTGGCGCAACTCTGCCATGTAAGGCTGGTCGAATTCAGCACGCAGTGCCTCCTTCCAGCTCGGTTCGAGTTTGATACGGTCGTCAGCAGTCATGGTCATACCCGGCAAAAACAATGGGGCGAACCCTAGGAAAGCCGACCACGCTTGTCAATTGATCTGACGCAGATCCGGCACTTTCCCATACAGCGATCATACTGAACGCTCAAATTCCCGATCGAGGTCACGATGAATCTGCACTTCGAAGAACTCACCGGCACCGACGGCGCCCGCATCGGTGTCGCCAGCCTGGATGCTGAAAAGTCGCTGAATGCGCTGTCCCTGCCGATGATCAACGCCCTCGGCGACAAATTGAATGCCTGGGCCAAGGATCCACAAATCGTCTGCGTATTGCTGCGCGGTAACGGCGCCAAAGCCTTCTGCGCGGGTGGCGAAGTGCGCAGTCTGGTCGACGCCTGTCGTGAACACCCGGGCGAAGTACCGCCCCTGGCCGCGCATTTTTTCGCGGCGGAATATCGCCTCGATTTCAACCTGCATACTTATCCCAAGCCACTGATCTGCTGGGGCCATGGTTACGTGCTCGGTGGTGGCATGGGCCTGTTGCAAGGCGCAAGCCTGCGCATTGTTACGCCGAGCAGCCGCCTGGCAATGCCGGAAATCAGCATCGGCCTGTATCCGGACGTTGGCGCCAGCTGGTTCCTGTCGCGCCTGCCGGGCAAGCTCGGCCTGTTTCTAGGGCTGACAGGCGCGCACATGAATGCTCGCGATGCGATCGACCTCGACCTGGCTGACCGCTTCCTGCTCGATGAGCAACAGGAAGCGTTACTGGAAGGCCTGTTGCAGTTGAACTGGCAGGAACAGACCGACATGCAACTCAACAGCCTGCTCAAGGCGCTGCAGCAAGAAGCCGTGGCGCAGATGCCCGAAGCGCAATGGTTGCCACGCCGTCAGTTGATCGATGAGTTACTGGATGTCAGCGACGTGACCTGCGCCTGGAAAGCCATCAGCCTGCAGCGTGACAGCAGCGATCCTTTAATCGCACGCGCGGCTAAGACCATGAGCGAAGGCTCACCACTGACTGCGCACCTGGTGTGGGAACAGATTGCCCGCGCGCGGCATATGTCATTGGCCGAAGTCTTTCAGATGGAATACACCCTGAGCCTCAACTGCTGCCGACACCCGGAGTTCAGTGAGGGGGTGCGGGCACGATTGATCGACAAGGACCAGAAGCCGCATTGGCACTGGCCTGATGTCAATCATGTGCCGGAGGCGGTAGTCGATGCGCATTTCCAGAAGGTTTGGGAAGGGCGCCATCCGCTGGCGGATCTCTCGGCGTACTGAAAACAATTGCAGGAGCCGGCTTGCTGGCGATGCCAGCAACGCTGGTATGCCTGTTTAACCCGTAGGGCGCGATGTATCAGATACATCGTAGATGGCCGGCAATCCGTCGCCGGCAATTCGCTCCTACACGGTTTCAGCGGCTTCAGCGGTTGCGGCCACCCCGGCCATCGTGATCACCGCGACCATTATGGTCGCCACGCCCACCGTGGCGTCCGCCTCCGCGATAGTCATTGTTGCCGCCGCCACGATTAGATCCATCCCAGCCGTGCCGCTGCTGAGCCCGATAATCGGCCCGTGGTGATGAGTGGTAATAACGCGGTGCCGGCTGGTAGACCCGTGGCTGGTAATAATGCCGCGGAGTCGGCTGATAATACCGCGCAGGCGGTGCGTAGTAGCGGCGCGGCTGGGTGTAATAACCGCCGCCTCCCGAGTAGTAAGTGCCGCCGGAATAGTAGGCAGGCGCGGGCGAGGTATAGACCTCGGAACTGTAATAGCTGCCTCCTCCATCGGAATAGGGCACGCAGGCGCCCACTGATAATCCCAACGCAGCAATCAGAAGAATTCGCAGTTTTATTCGAGAGAGCATGGCGGCCTCCTGGACCGCGAGTGAGCCACACCAGCGACGCTGGCAGGCGACAGTCAATTATTCGGTGACTGTCGATAGATCAGACATCGATTCCGGAATCTGGTGCGGTCTTGCAATACGTTGAAACATCTCGCCGATGAAAGGTTCTTCATCTATCTCCTGCCCTTTAACCGGCACCACCACGATCCATTGCAGTGCACCGCCGCACCATCACAATGCGCACACCTATCCCCTCCCCTGCATGAAATCCGGCAGAACCCCGGCCCAGAGCGGTCGGGCCGACTTGGCACGGCTCTCGCTTTAACAACCTCGTGCAGGAGTCATCACAGGTTCGCGGCACCACAATTTGCAATGGCTGACTAGGGTTCCGGCTCGCTAAGGCGAGTGGCTGGTCCGAGAGTTGGCGACCTCCAGTTGAGGTTACACGGCGGGACAAAAGCCCGGGAGACAAGCCACCGTTCGCGGTGCCGCGTTGCCTCCTGTCCGCCCATGATCAACTGGAGAACCACCATGTCCCAGCCTCGTTTACCCGTTCTGTTCGCCGCTGCCTTCGCAGCCATCGTGAAGTTTCTCTTCCCAGGCCGCGCAAAAAGACCACTTCAGCGTCTGCTGGACCATCTACGCCGGCTGGATGCCCTGGGAATACGCAGGCAGCCAGGGCATCGTCGATAAATGGGCGAAAAAGTACGGCATCAAGATCGATGTGGTACAGCTCAACGACTACGTCGAATCCATCAACCAATACACCGCCGGCCAGTTCGACGGCTGCACCATGACCAACATGGACGCGCTGACCATCCCGGCAGCCGGCGGCGTCGACAGCACCGCGCTGATCGTCAGCGACTTCTCCAACGGCAACGACGGCATCGTGCTCAAGGGCGATGGCAAGAAAGTTTCCGACCTCAAGGGCATGGACGTCAACCTGGTAGAGCTGTCGGTATCCCACTACCTGCTGGCCCGCGCGCTGGACTCGGTGGACCTCACCGAGAAGGACCTGAAAGTGGTCAACACCTCCGACGCCGACATCTCGGCCGCATTCAACACCGATCAAGTCAATGCAGTGACCACCTGGAACCCGATGCTCTCGGACATCAAGGCAAAACCCGGCGTGAGCGAGGTCTTCAACTCCAGCCAGATCCCCGGCGAAATCATGGACATGATGGTCGTCAACAGCGCCACCCTCAAAGACAACCCGGCCCTGGGCAAGGCCCTGACCGGCGCCTGGTTCGAAGTCGTCGAGTTGATGAACCAGAAAAACGCCGCAGGCAAAACCGCGCTCGAACATATGGCCAAATCGTCCGGCACTGACCTGGCCGGTTTCCAGGCGCAACTGGACACCACCAAACTGTTCGCCACACCCCGGGAAGCACTCGACTTTGCCACCAGCAAACAACTGCCGGAAACCATGCGCAAGGTCGCTGAGTTTTCCTTCCAGCACGGCTTGCTCGGCGAAGGCGCCAAGGACACCAGCGCCGTCGGCATGGCCTTCGCCAATGGCGTGACCAGCGGTGACAAGGCCAACCTCAAGCTGCGTTTCGACCCGACCTATGTACAGCTGGCCGCCGACGCCAAGCTGTAACCAGGAGGACTGGCCATGCGCCTGATCAATCGTCACCCGGACCGCCCGAGTCGCCTTTTGCTGGTGATCCTGCCGTTCGCCCTGGTGCTGTTTGCCTACTTCATGGGCTCGGCCGAGCGACTGGCGGAAAACCCCAACGACAAGCTGCTGCCCAGCGCCGTGCAGATGACCGACGCGGTAAAACGCCTGGCGTTCAACGCCGACGCCCGCACCGGGGACTACCTGCTGTGGCAGGACACTGCATCGAGCCTGCGCCGCCTGGCCATCGGCCTTGGCATCAGCGCGCTGGCCGGCCTGTGCCTGGGAATTGCAGCCGGGACCCTGCCGCTGTTCGGCGCGCCGTTATCCCCACTGCTGACGGTGCTGTCGATGGTGCCACCGCTGGCGATACTGCCCATTCTGTTCATCGTGTTCGGGCTCGGAGAACTGTCCAAGGTGATGCTGATCGTCATCGGCATCACCCCCTGCCTGGCCCGTGACCTGGAACAGCGCGCCCGGGAAATTCCGCTGGAGCTGCTGATCAAGGCCCAGACTCTCGGCGCTTCAACCTGGACCCTGATGCTGCGGGTGGTGCTGCCGCAATTGCTGCCGCGCCTGCTGATTTCCTTGCGACTGATGCTTGGCTCAGCCTGGTTGTTCCTGATCGCCGCCGAAGCCATCGCCTCGACCGATGGCCTCGGTTACCGCATCTTCCTGGTACGCCGCTACCTGGCGATGGACGTGATCCTGCCGTATGTGGTGTGGATCACCCTGCTCGCCTGGTTGATGGACTGGGGTCTCAAGCACCTGACCCGGCGCGCATTCCCCTGGTATGAAGGGGCACGGGCATGAGCTTTATCAGCGTAAAAAACGTCTGGCAGCAATACGCCGACCAGGTGGTGCTCGAAGGCCTGAACCTCAGGGTCAACGAAGGTGAATTCTGCACCCTGGTAGGCGCTTCAGGCTGCGGCAAGTCGACCTTCCTGCGCCTGCTGCTGGGCCAGGAACGCGCCAGTCGCGGCGAAATCCTGCTCGATGGCCAGGCCCTGGCCGGCGAACCGGATTCGAGTCGTGGGGTGGTATTCCAGCGGTACTCGGTATTCCCCACCTGACGGTGCTGGACAACGTCGCACTCGGCCTTGAACTGCCGCATTCGCCGTTGTTCGGGCGATTGTTCGGCAGCGCAAAAAGAAGCCCGCGAACACGCCTCGGTGCTCCTGCACAAGGTGGGCCTCGGGCATTCGCTGGACAAGTACCCGGCGCAGCTGTCCGGCGGCATGCAACAACGGCTGGCCATCGCCCAGGCGCTGATCATGAAACCCCGCGTGTTGCTGCTCGACGAACCGTTCGGCGCCCTCGACCCGGGCATCCGCAAGGACATGCACGCCTTGCTGCTGGAACTGTGGCGCGAGACGCAACTGACGGTGTTCATGGTCACCCACGACCTGTCCGAAGGTTTCAGCCTGGGCACCCGCCTGCTGGTATTCGACAAGGTTCGCGTCGACCCGCACGCCCCGGCGCCTATGGCGCACGCATTACCTACGACATCCCTTTGAACAGCGACCGCCGCGTCCATCGCGCCGCCGTCGACGCTTTGCCGGCATCGCTGGCAGGCACGCTTGGAATCGCTTAGAGGAATTAGCACATGACTGACTCGACTCAACTGTTCCCCATATTCGCCGAAGAAACCCTGCCAGGCGGCGGCCACCGTTCGTTCATCCTCAAGCGCGGCCAACTGCTGCGCCTGACCGACCTGCGCGGCGGCGCCAACGTCAGCCTGACGCTGCTCAACGCCAACGAGAAAAGCGAACGCCTGAGCCTGCCCGACAGCCTCAAATGCCAGCACACCGCCAAGCTCACCAACGGCCATTGCCTGTACTCGGACATGGGCCGCGTACTCGCGGCCATCACGGCCGACACCTGTGGCTGGAGCGACAGCCTCGGCGGCGTGCTGTGCGCTGAAGAAGTCGCGCAAAAATACGGTGCAGGCCGCTACCAGGAACTGCGCAATGGCTTCTTCCGCAACGGCACCGACAACCTGCTGGTGGAGCTGGGCAAATGGGGGCTGGGCCTGTCCGACCTGCTGATGACCCTCAACCTGTTCAGCCGGGTGAACGTTGACGAGGCCGGGGCTTTTCACTTCGTGGCCGGCAACTCCAAAGCGGGGGACTACATCGAGCTGTATGCGCCGATGGACACGCTGGTGGTGCTGACCGCCCTGCAACATCCGATGGACCCGGCACCCGATTATGCGCCCCAACCCCTGAAGCTCAGCTGGATGAACGCCGACGCCAGCGTCGCCGAACACTGCCGCACTTCGCGCCCGGAAAACGAGCGCGGCTTCATCAACACCGACCGCCTGTTCGCCTGAGGATCGCTGCCATGTCACTCGCTATCGCCACCCCGCAACAGCTCCCTGAAACGGCGGTCTACCGCGCCACCATCCCGGCAGGCGAACCTTTCCTGCTGGAGGTCAAGGCCGGCCAGACCCTGCGCATCCTTGACCTTGAGGGTAACCAGGCGGTCGACACCCTTGTTCTACAGCCTCGCCAACCCCAGGGAGCGATACGACGTACAGCGCACTCTGCGCCGGCAGAACAGCGTCTACCTGGGGACCGGGAGCGTGCTGTATTCCAACCTCGGCAGGCCGATGCTGACCATAGTCGCCGACACCTGCGGCCGTCACGACACCCTCGGCGGCGCCTGCGCGCAAGAGAGCAACACCGTGCGCTACGCCCTGGAGAAACGCTACATGCACAGCTGCCGCGATAACTACCTGCGGGCCTGCGCTCACGACGGCCGCTTGAGCAAGGGTGATATCGGGCCAAACATCAATTTTTTCATGAATGTGCCGGTGACGGCGGACGGCGGCTTGACGTTTGAGGACGGCATTTCAGCGCCGGGCAAGTACGTTGAACTGCGCGCAGAGATGGACGTGATCATGCTGATCTCCAACTGCCCGCAACTGAACAACCCGTGCAATGCCTACAACCCGACTGCGGCGCAGGTGCTGGTATGGAACTGAAAATGAAGCAGTTGCGCAAATGGCTGTTCGCCCTGTGCCAGGCCCGTTCAGGCCAGTGCCTGAAAAAGTGAGAACGCCATAGCCCCTGAGGGAGCGGGCTTGCCCGCGATAGCGGTGGGTCAGTCGGCATCGATGTTGGAGTGCCGGCCTCATCGCGGGCAAGCCCGTTCCCACAGTGAACGATGGTGTTCTGAAGAAAATTGAATCTGCAGTCGGGGACGACCCCGGCGCCTGTCGAAAAACTGCGGGACGGCCCGCATCCCCTCCAGGGGTTTGCCATGTTCGAAAAAGTCCTGATTGCCAACCGTGGCGCCATTGCCTGCCGAATCCTGCGCACCCTGCGCGAGCTGAAGGTCAAGGGCGCGGCCGTTTACTCCGAAGCCGATGCCGCCAGCCTGCACATCCTGCAGGCCGACGAAGCGCACAGCCTGGGTGAAGGCGCTGCCGCCGGCACCTACCTCGTCGTCGAGAAAATCCTCGCCATCGCCAAGGCCAGCGGCGCCACGGCAATCCATCCCGGCTACGGCTTCCTTTCGGAAAACGCCGCATTCGCCGAGGCCTGTGAAGCCGCGCACATCGCATTCATCGGCCCCACGCCCGAGCAACTGCGGGTGTTCGGCCTCAAGCACACGGCGCGGGCACTGGCCCGCAAGCAAGGTGTGCCGATGCTCGAAGGTACCGAGTTGCTCGACAGCCTCGACGATGCCCTGCTTGCCGGCGAACAGGTGGGCTACCCGGTAATGCTCAAAAGCACGGCCGGTGGCGGTGGCATCGGCATGCGTGTCTGCCGCAGCGCCGCCGAGTTGAGCGAATCCTTTGAAGCGGTCAAACGCCTGGGCCAGAACAACTTCAGCGACGCCGGGGTCTTCATCGAGAAGTACATCCAGCGCGCCCGACATCTCGAAGTCCAGGTGTTTGGCGATGGTCGCGGTGAAGTGCTGGCACTGGGTGTACGCGACTGCTCGGTGCAGCGCCGCAACCAGAAAGTCCTCGAAGAAACCCCTGCACCCAACCTGCCTGAAGGCATGGCTGACGAGCTCTGCGCAGCGGCTATCAAGCTGGCGAAGGCGGTCAACTATCGCAGTGCCGGCACTGTGGAGTTCGTCTTCGATAGCGCAGACCAGCGCTTCTATTTTCTCGAAGTGAACACCCGCTCTCCAGGTGGAACATGGCGTCACCGAACAGGTGTGGGGCGTCGATCTGGTGCGCTGGATGATCGAACTGGCGGCCGGTGATCTGCCGCCGCTGAGCGAGTTGAGCCGCAGCTTGCAGCCTCAGGGTCACGCGATTCAGGCGCGGCTGTATGCCGAAGATCCCGGCCGGGACTTTCAACCGAGCCCTGGCTTGCTCACCACCGTGAACTTCCCGGTCGCCGACGGCAAACACCTGCGTATCGACACCTGGGTCGAAGCCGGTTGCGAGATTCCACCCTACTTCGACCCGATGATCGCCAAGGTCATCTGCTGGGCGCCGAGCCGCGAAGAAGCGGCCGGCGATCTGCATCGAGTCCTGGGCGACAGCCAGCTCTACGGCGTGGAAACCAACCGCGATTACCTGCGCCAGATCCTGCTCGACGCGCCGTTCGCCAGCGGTCAGCCGTGGACCCGTTGCCTTGAAAACCTGGTGTATCAGGCCAACACCTTTGAGGTGCTTAACGCCGGTACCCAAACCAGCGTGCAGGACTATCCCGGACGTCTTGGCTACTGGGCGGTGGGCGTGCCGCCTTCAGGGCCGATGGACAGTCGCGCACTGCGCCTGGGCAACCGCTTGCTGGGTAACGACGAAGGTGCCGCGGCCCTGGAAATCACCATGAGCGGGCCGCTGCTGCGCTTTAATTGCGATGCCGTGGTGGCGGTCACCGGGGCGGCAATTCCAATGACCTTGAACGCAGAAGCGGTGGCGATGAACACCACGCTGCTGATCCCGGCCGGATCCACCCTGAGCCTCGGCACAATAGCCGGCGCAGGTGCTCGCAGCTATCTGTGCCTGCGGGGCGGGCTGCAGGTTCCGGACTACCTGGGCAGCAAAAGCACCTTCACCCTCGGCCAGTTTGGCGGCCACGGCGGTCGGGCATTACGCGCAGGCGATGTGCTGCACGTGCCGACGCTGCAGGAGCGCAGCACTGGCATTACCCTGCCCGAAGCACAGCTCGGCGAGTTGCCCGCCGTCCGGCAGATTCGGGTGATCTACGGGCCCCATGGCGCCCCGGAATATTTCACCGAGCAATACATCGGCACGTTCTTCGCGACTCAGTGGGAAGTGCACTTCAACTCCAGCCGCACCGGTGTGCGCCTGATCGGGCCCAAGCCTGAATGG
The DNA here is from genome assembly GCF_016651255.1 of Pseudomonas sp. TH10. Taxonomy (GTDB): domain Bacteria; phylum Pseudomonadota; class Gammaproteobacteria; order Pseudomonadales; family Pseudomonadaceae; genus Aquipseudomonas. The sequence continues at coordinate 41,901 of NZ_JAEKEG010000175.1, read as the reverse complement.
GTACGTGCCGACGGTGGCGAGGCGGGCCTGCACCCCTCGAACATCCATGACAATCCGTACGCCATTGGCGCGGTGGATTTCACCGGCGACATGCCGGTCATCCTCGGGCCGGACGGGCCGAGTCTGGGCGGCTTCGTTTGCCCGGTGACCGTGATCGAGGCGGACCTGTGGCAGCTTGGGCAGCTCAAGGCCGGAGACAAAGTGCAGTTCCACCCCGTCGATGTCCAGACCGCCCGCTATCTCGCCTGCAAATGGGATACCTGTGGGAGCTGGCTCGCCCGCGATGGGGCCCGACCAGACACCGCATCAACTTCATCGCTGGCAAGCCAGCTCCCACAGGGCCTTATGTCGCCTGTGGTGCTGGAGTTGGGTGAGGGGGATACGCGGTTGGTTGCAAGGTTGTCGGGGGATACGCATCTGCTACTGGAAATCGGCGCGCCCGAGCTCGACCTGGTGCTGCGCTTCCGCGGCCACGCCCTCATGCAAGCCCTGGAAAGCAAACACCTGCATGGCGTGATCGACCTGACGCCCGGCATCCGCTCGCTGCAAGTGCACTACCAACCCGAGCAATTGCCCCTCGCCGATCTGCTGGGCATCGTTGCCGGCGAGTGGGACGCCGTGTGCGCCGCCAAGGACTTGCAAGTGCCCTCGCGCATTGTCCACCTGCCCTTGTCCTGGGACGATCCAGCGTGCCAGTTGGCGATCGAGAAATACATGACCACCGTGCGCAAGGATGCCCCCATGGTGCCCGAGCAACCTGGAGTTCATCCGCCGCATCAACGACCTGCCAAACCTCGACGAAGTGCAGCGTACGGTGTTCGACGCCAGCTACCTGGTTATGGGCCTGGGCGACGTGTACCTGGGCGCTCCCGTGGCCACCCCGCTGGACCCCGCCATCGCCTGGTGACCACCAAGTACAACCCTGCGCGCACCTGGACCGCGGAAAATTCCGTCGGTATCGGCGGCGCCTACATGTGTGTCTACGGCATGGAGGGCCCTGGCGGCTACCAGTTCGTCGGCCGCACGTTGCAGATGTGGAACCGCTATCGCGAAGTCGCCGCATTCGATGGCAAACCCTGGTTGCTGCGCTTCTTCGACCAGATCCGCTTCTACCCGGTCAGCGCCGAAGAACTGCTGGGCATCCGGCGGGATTTTCCCTTGGGTCGCTTCGAGCTGACCATCGAGCACAGCCAGTTGAACCTTGCTGATTATCAGGATTTCCTCGCGAAGGAAGCACAGACCATCGCGGCGTTTCGCGCTCAGCAGCAAGGCGCATTCAGCGCCGAGCGCGAACGCTGGATAGCCAGCGGCCAGGCGCATTTCGACAGCGACGAGCCGGCCCCGCCAGTGACCGAGGACGCGGCGCTGGCCAGCGGCGAAATGAGCGTCGACAGCCATATCGCCGGCAACCTCTGGCAGGTTCAGGTCGAGGCCGGCAGCCGGGTTCAGGCCGGTGATGTGCTGGTGATCCTGGAGTCGATGAAGATGGAAATCCCGCTGCTCGCGCCGATGGCCGGCATCGTCCGCGAGGTCCGCGTGCAACCGGGTTCGCCGGTGCGCGCCGGACAACGCGTGGTGGTACTGGAACTCGACTGAATCCATTTTGCAAAAGGACTGACAGCATGAACATCAACCTGCAACTCGACGCCCTGCGCACGGCCTACCGCGACGGCAGCCTCACCCCTCGTCAACTGCTTGCGGGTCTGCGCGACAAGGCCGCAGCGCTGAACCCGGATTATCACCTGTTCATCCATTTGCTCAGCGCCGACGAGCTCGAACCTTACCTTGCCGCACTCGACGGTCGCGACATCGAGAGCCTGCCGCTGTACGGCGTGCCGTTCGCGATCAAAGACAACATCGACCTGGCAGGCATCCCGACCACCGCTGCGTGCCCGGCGTTTGCCTATGTGCCGGAGCGCTCGGCGACCATCGTCGAGCAGTTGCTGGCGCTGGGCGCGATTCCCCTGGGCAAGACCAATCTCGATCAGTTCGCCACCGGCCTCAATGGTAGTCGCTCGCCTTATGGAGCATGCCCCAACAGCGTATTGTCGGAGTATCCATCGGGCGGTTCCAGTGCCGGGTCTTCGCTGGCGGTCGCCCTGGGTGTGGCGAGTTTCGCGTTGGGTACCGACACGGCGGGCTCCGGACGCGTGCCGGCCGCACTGAACAATCTGGTGGGGATGAAAGCCACCAAAGGCTTGATCTCCACCGCAGGCGTAGTCCCGGCCTGTCGCACCCTCGATTGCGTCACCACTTTCACTGCTACCGCCCGGGAAGCCAGCCAGCTTTTTGGCGCTGACCGCGCAGCTGGACCCACGGGATGCGTACAGCCGCAGCAATCCGCTGTGGAATGACGGCTCGGCATTCGGTACTGCGGGCCCGTTCCGCTTCGGCGTGCCGCGAGCGCAGGATCTGCAGTTCTTCGGTTGTCCTGAAGGGCCGCTGCTGTTCGGTGATGCCATCGACCGCCTCAAGGCGCTGGGTGGCGAGGCGGTCGAGCTGGATCTGTCGCCCTTTCTCGAAGCGGCGCGCCTGGCTCTATGAAGGCCCCTGGGTCGCCGAGCGCTACAGCGTGGCCGGGGAATTGATGGAGCGCAATCCAGAGGCGGTGCTGCCGGTCATCCGCGCGGTGTTGGCCAAGGCGCCTGCGGTAGATGGCGTGCAAACCTTCCGCGCGCAGTACCGCCTGCAAGCCTTGAAAGCACTTTGCGACAAGGCGCTGGAAAACCTCGACTGCGTTCTTACCCCGACCATCGGCCGACCTGTGACGTTGGCCGAACTGCATGCCGAACCGGTACAGCGCAATTCGGAGCTGGGGTACTACACCAACTTCATGAACCTGCTCGACTACGCCGCCGTGGCCGTGCCCAGCGCCTTCATGGGCAATGGCCTGCCCTGGGGCGTGACGCTGTTTGGCCGGGCGTTCACCGATCAATACCTGCTGAGCGTGGCCGAGGGTTTCCAGCATTCCGACGAGGCCTCCACGCCCGCCCCGGTCGCCCGCAATGATCGCGCCAGGCTGGTGGTGTGCGGTGCCCACCTGGACGGGCTGGCGCTCAACTGGCAGCTCAAGCGCCGGGGAGCGACGCTGGTCGAGACCACTTTCAGTTCAGCGGACTATCGCCTGTACGCATTGGCCGGTGGCCCACCGTTTCGCCCGGGCATGGTGCGGGTCAAGGACGGCGGCGCGGCCATCGCAGTGGAGGTCTGGGAGTTGCCGAGCAGCGAACTGGGCTCGTTCCTCACCGGCATCCCGGCCCCTTTGGGCCTGGGTAAAGTGCAGTTGGCAGATGGCCGTTGGGAGAGCGGATTTATCTGTGAAAATTATGGCCTGGAAGGCGCAGTCGACATCAGCCATTTTGGCGGATGGCGTGCGTATCTGACCGATCGGCAGTGACCTCACGCTTCGCGAGCAAGCCCGCTCTTGCAGGAGCAAGGCTTGCCCGCGATGACAGCCTCCCTGCCACCACCCGTCCTGATCCTTACCAATTCACCCTGCAAATCCCACAGTTATTTCCCCGCAGTGCCTTTAGAATGTTTTGCACCGGATCATTGCCAACGGAATTGTCATGCCGCTTCGCTCGCCGCTGTATTCGCAACGTTCATTGGTGCTCACCCTGATCGCCTTGCTCGGCGCCGGCTTCCTGGCCACGTCCTTGCTCAGCTATTACGCCTCGCGCGCGTCGATCCGCGACAGCATCGTCAACACCGAGCTGCCGCTGACATCGGACACCGTCTATTCGGAAATCCAGAAAGACCTGGTCCGGCCGATCCTGATTTCCTCGATGATGTCCCGCGACACCTTCATGCGAGACTGGGTGGTGGACGGCGAGCAGAACCCCGAGCAGATGACCCGCTACCTCAATGAAGTGATGACGCACTACGGTGCCTACACCGCGTTTTTCGTCTCCAACGCCAGCCTCACCTACTACCATGCCAAGGGCGTGCTCAAGCAGATCAAGGTCACCGAGCCCCGCGATGCCTGGTACTTTCGCGTGCGCGACATGGCCGAGCCCTACGAGATCAACGTCGATCCGGACCTGGCCAACAAGGACAATCTGACCTTCTTCATCAACTACAAGGTCTATGACTACAACAACCGGTTCATCGGCGCGGCAGGCGTCGGCCTGACCGTCGATGCGGTGATCAAGCTGATCGACCGCTACCAGCAGCGCTATCAACGCAGCGTGTACTTCGTCGACACCTTTGGCCGCCTGGTGCTGACCGGCGCAGAAGGCGGGCCCCAAGGCGCGCACATTGGGCAGACCCTGAGCGAACTCGACAGCATGAAGAGTCTCGTCAGCCAACTGCCCAAACCCAACAGCGGCAGCTACGAGTACTCGGTCCAGGGCGAGGGCCATTTCCTCAACGTGCGGTTTATTCCGGAGCTCAACTGGTACCTGTTCGTCGACAAGCGCGAAGACGGCGCACTGAGCGAAATTCGCCATTCGCTGTACCTCAATTTGCTGATCTGCCTGCTCGTCACCCTCATCGTGCTGGCCCTGCTGAACCGTGTGATCAAGCGCTACCAGAGCCGCATCCACGCCCAGGCCACCCTCGACAGCCTGACCGACCTGCCCAACCGCCGCGGCTTCGATCTGCTGGCCGCGCAAGCCATGCATGAAGCGCAGCGCGAGCCGAAACCCCTGACCGCGTTACTGCTCGACCTGGACCACTTCAAGGCATTGAACGACACCTATGGCCACCTCGCCGGCGACCAGGTGCTGATCGGCTTTGCCCGGGACCTGGAAAGCTGCCTGCGCCATTCCGACATCGTCTGCCGCTGGGGCGGCGAAGAGTTCATTGTGTTGCTCAAAGACACCGATGGCGAGACTGGCCAGATGATCGCCGAGAAAATCCGCCGGCACGTCGAGCAGCAGGACTATGCCTATAACGGTCATTCGCTGAAGCTGACCGTGAGCATCGGCCTTACCACCCTGCAACCTGACGACACCTTGCACACATTGCTGTCCCGGGCGGATCATGCGATGTATCGGGCCAAGCAAACCGGCCGCAACCGCACCTGCATGCTGTCCCACTCAAGCAGTCCACACACCGTTCATGAATAAACCAGATACCTGCCCGGCCTGCGGTGCGCCCAACGACTGCACCCTGGCCGACCCGCTCACCGCCGCTCGGGCCTGCTGGTGCTACGGCGTCAGCATCGACCCGGCAGTGCTTGAAGCCTTGCCCGCCGAACTGCGCAACGCCACCTGCCTGTGCCCACGCTGCGCCGGCGTCGAGGCGCAACTGCAAGCGGGCGCCCGGCCGATCACGTAAGATACGCGACCTTTTCCTGCCGACGCCCCTCATGCGCGTCGACCGTTTTCTCAGCAACCTGCCCCGCTACAACCGTCAGCAGGTTCGCCTGTTGCTGGTGGAAAAGCGCGTGCGGATTGACGGAAAAGTCGTCAGCGATCCGCACAGCGATGTCCTCGAGTTCAGCCGTGTCGAAGTCGATGACGAGGTGCTGCAAACCGGCAAACCGGCCCGATACTTCATGCTGCACAAGCCGCCGGGCTGCGTCAGCGCCACCCGCGACCCGCAGCATCCGACCGTGCTCGACCTGATCGACGAACCCGACAAGGACGACTTGCATATCGCCGGACGCCTGGACTTCAACACCACCGGGTTGATGCTGATCACCAACGATGGCACGTGGTCGCGACGCCTGACCCAACCGCAAACCAAACTGCCAAAGGTCTATTACGTCGAAACCGAGCAGGAGATTGGCGCGCAATATGCGATCACCTTTGCCCAAGGGATTTACTTCGCCTTCGAGAACCTGACCACGCAACCGGCGCAGCTGGAGTTACTCGGCCCAAGGTCGGCGCGCCTGAGCATCGTCGAGGGTCGCTACCATCAGGTGAAGCGCATGTTTGGCCACTTCAACAACAAAGTGCTGCGCCTGCACCGCGAATCCATGGGCCCGCTGGTGCTCGACAGCTCGTTGAACCCGGGGAATACCGCCCGCTGACCGCCCAAGAGATCGAAATGATCTAAGCCAGCGACCGCTCAGCAGAAGTTGTCGAACAATTTACCAACGGCACTTGCGCGATCCTGATCCCCCTGCTTGAATCAGGACGTCGGCCAAATTGTGACCGATGAGTCACACCATACCTCTAAGAAACTTTTTGCCGGTCGTCAGCCCTCTGGGTTGCGCCTCAGCCGGCAGACTGCCCGCCAATAACAACACCCGTCGACCTGCCGTAACGGATCGACATGGGCCAAGCAAATTCCAGGCGTATGCCTACCTGTCACAAAGCTCGTGCAATCTCTATTTGCGCGCATACCCGCTTGCTTGCCAGGAGTCTTATGACATGAGGCCAGAAATCGCTGTGCTGGATATACAGGGTCAGTATCGGGTTTACACGGAGTTCTATCGCGCAGACGCCGCAGAAAAGACCATCATTCTGGTCAACGGCTCGATGGCCACGACTGCGTCGTTTGCACAAACCGTGAAAAACCTGCATCCGCAGTTCAACGTGGTCTGCTACGACCAGCCCTATGCGGGCCGTTCAAAGGCGCACAACCGCCACGAAAAGCCGCTGACCAAGGAAGTCGAAGGGCAGATTCTGCTCGAGTTGATCGACCACTTCGCCGCCGAGCACGTGCTGTCGTTTTCCTGGGGCGGCGCCGCGACACTGGTCGCCCTCGCCCACCAGCCTCGACGCATTGAAAGGGCCGTGATCAGCTCGTTCTCGCCGGTGATCAACGCACACATGCTCGATTACCTCGAACGCGGCGTCGACTACCTCGGCCAACGCGACGGCGACCGCGTCGGCCACTTGGTCAACAACACCATCGGCAAACATCTGCCATCACTGTTCAAGCGCTTCAACTATCGCCACGTCAGCAGCCTGGCCGAGCACGAATACGGGCAGATGCATTTCCACATCAGCGATGTGCTGCACAGCGATCGCCAGTGCTATTTGAACGCAGCGAAGAAGATCAACGTGCCGGTGCTGTTTCTAAACGGCGAATGGGACGAGTACACCGCTGCCGAAGATGCGCGTCTGTTTGGCAACCATGTGGCGCAGAGCACGTTTACCACCCTGCAAGCCACCGGGCACTTTCTCGACATGGAGCACAAGGCTGCCTGCCGTGACAGTCAGAATGCCTTGCTCGGGTTTCTGAAACCGGCGCCGCAGACCAGCCGAACGCGTTACTCGTTTGTTCAGGATCAACATGCATTGGCCATTTGAAAGCGTGTCGTCGCGAGCAAGCCCCTCCCGCTTTGCAGGAGCAAGGCTTGCCCGCGATTGACCGCCGTATGGTTTTTTTGAACGGTTTCACCTGTACTAAAGCCTTGCACTTAAAGAAAAACTTCAAATCCGTGGCCGAGTCTGGTACAAAGTCAGCCGCTCTGAGCGGGTATAGTTTAATGGTAGAACAGTAGCTTCCCAAGCTTCCGACGAGGGTTCGATTCCCTCTACCCGCTCCACTCAAATATCGGTCTAACGTTGCGCTTTTCGACGGGAGATCAGGAACAGAAAAAACCGGCCTAACAGGGCCGGTTTTTTTGTTTCTGAGTTTGTTCCAAGCAGTGTTACTGGAACTATGAGTGCTTCTCTTGCAGACAGACTTCACGCTGTGCTCAATTAAGGGCGCTAACCGTTGACGTTCGGGTTCAGGAATACGAGCGCTCAAGTGGAAATTCATAGGCAACCTAAGGCGATTCCCCTTCCCACTATAGTATGCGGCACGGTTTGACCGGGTCTGCGCCGGCAGATGTAGCGCATTGCCATCTCGCCGACGGATGCACCAGCCGCCCGTGCTCACCAACGCGACAGAGCAGCTCGAACATGACTCAAAACATCTACGACGATCACGAATTTTTCCAGGCTTACAGCCAGTTGGGCCGCTCGGTCGGTGGCCTGGAGGCCGCACCGGAGTGGCCTGCCCTCAAAGCGCTGCTGCCACCCATGACAGGCCTGAAGGTGGTGGACTTGGGGTGCGGTTATGGCTGGTTCTGCCGCTGGGCCAGTGAACAAGGCGCAGCTCGTGTGCTGGGGCTCGACGTCTCGGAAAAAATGCTCGAACGGGCCCGTCAGACTACCAGCGGCGCCACCGTGCAATACGCCCGCGCCGACCTGGAACACCTTGACCTGCCAGCCGCGCAATTCGACCTGGCCTACAGCTCCCTGGCGCTGCACTACATAAAGGATCTGCCAGGGCTGTTTGCACATCTGTACGCGGCGTTGAAACCGGGCGCGCACTTTGTCTTTTCCATCGAACACCCGATCTTCATGGCGCCGCGCAACCCCGGTTGGCTGATCGACAGCGAAGGCCATAAACGCTGGCCGCTCGACAGCTATCAGAGGGAAGGCGAGCGGGTAACCAACTGGTTGGCCGAGGGCGTGATCAAACAGCACCGCACGCTCGGCACACTGCTGAACACGTTGATTGGCGCAGGTTTCACGATTCGTCACGTCAACGAATGGGGGCCGAGCGATCCCGACGTGGCGGCGCAACCGGCGCTGGCCGAGGAACGTGAACGGCCGATGATGTTGCTGGTTTCAGTGCAGCGCTGACGAGCGCGCCGAATCACGACTCCCCTGTAGGAGCAAAGCTTGCTCGCGATTGCGCACTGACAGCCATCATTGATGTCGGCTGACACAACGCAATCGCGAGCAAGCTTTGCCCCCACAAGATTCAGATCCAGATTTGCTCACAGTGGATTCAGGTCCGGAGAACCTGGCGCACTACCGGGTCGCGACAATAAACAACCGCGGAAACGGCAGCAGTACTGATCCATCTTCCAGCGCCGGATAAGCCTGCTCGACGCCCGCCAGATACTCCTGCAGAAAAGCTTCGCGTTCTTTCTCGTTCAGAGGCTCGAGAAAGGGTCGCAAACCACTGCCCTTGAACCACTCGACGATCCCCGAAGGCCCGGCAGCCAGGGGGTGATGATAAGTGGTCAGCCAGACGTCGACCCTTGAACAGTGCGGGCGCAGCACGGCGTAATAATCGCTGGCGCTGGCGACCTCGGTGCGTTGCGCGGCAGCCCCGGCCAGCTTTTTTGTCCACGGCCCCGTCGCAGCTACCTCTCGCATCAAGCGGTGAGATGGCTGGTTGAGCGTGTCGGGCATCTGCACCGCCAGGCTGCCACCCGGCGCCAGTTTGTCCACCAACGCGGGCAACAATGAGGCGTGATCGGGCAACCACTGCAACACTGCATTGGCGAAAATCACATCGAACGGACCGGTCTCGCTCCACTGATCGATGTCGGAAACATCGAACCGCACTTGGGGCAAGCGCTTGCGTGCGGCTTCGATCATGTCGCTGGAACTGTCCAGCCCGCGCAATGTGGCGTGGGGAAAGCGCTCCACCAGCAGCTCCGTGGAGTTGCCCGGACCGCAGCCGATATCGATGGCCGAATGCACATCCCCTGGCGGTAGCGCGGCCAACAGGTCGCGGGCGGGACGCGTGCGCTCATCTTCAAAAGCGACGTATTGTCTGGCAGACCAACTCATTGCGTTCTCCTGTAGGTGCGAAAGGGCCAGGCACAAGCTTCACGGCAAATTCGCACCCACAAAAATAGCACGAACCTATTTGTCCGCAGCCTCCTTGTCCTGCATCTGCACCGAAGACTTGGTGCCATCAGTGTTGTCCCGGGTTTCGTTATCGGAATTATCAAAGCAGCCTTGCAGGGCGAACAGGCAGCAGGAAAGGCAGAGGGTGCGCAGGATGTTCATGGGGGTGCTCCAACTCTAATGGGTTTAACTAGTGACTCTCCAGAGCGGGCAAAGGTTGCGACTGTCACGATCAACGTCGAGCGTGGCTTTTTTTGACTCGAGTAAAATGTAAGCAGAATTTTCCACGTGCCGGTGCTGTCACAAATTCAAGTGCACCCCAATAAGGAATACGGCTATGAAATTCGCGAAGATTTCCCAGAAGCTCGCTCTATGGGCCGGTAGCCCGAAGACGTTCATGGGGGCGTTGATCCTGATCGGGTTGTGGGGGTTGAGCGGGCCGATTTTTCATTTCAATGACACTTGGCAACTGATCATCAATACCTCAACGACCATCATCACTTTCCTGATGGTGTTCCTGATCCAGAACACGCAAAACCGCGACACCGACATCCTGCACCTGAAGATCGACGAGTTGCTGCTGGTGACCAAAGAGGCACAGAACGCGATGCTGGGCCTCGAATTACTCGACCTGAAACAGCTGGAAGCCTTGCGCAAACACTATCGGGCCATGGGCGAAAAAGACGTCCACGCCCTCCAAGGGCTGGCTGCGGCGAGCAAGCGCAAACAAGACCTGAACGAATGCTGAGCAAAAAAACGGCGCCTGTGATGGGCGCCGTTTTGCGTTACTGGAAGTTATCGACTGGCTTGCAGGGCCTTGGCCATCTGTAAGTGATTCTGCAACTTGGGCAGAGTCTCTTCGGCAAACGCCTTGATTTCCGGCACCTGCGTGGACTGCGCCTGTTGCTGCAGTTGCTGGATGGCTTCTTCAGTAGTTTTCACCTGACTGGCCGCATAGGCCTGGTCGAACGAAGCGCCGTCCTGCACCTCGGGCATCAGGGCCTTGGCTTTATCCACCACCACTTCCCGTGGCGCCACCGGCAAGTCCAGCTGCTTGGCTATCTTGGCCAGATGCTGGTTAGCGGTGGTGCGGTCGTTGATGACGACAATGGTGTAGTCCTTGACCTCTTTCGATTCGGTCTTACCATGCGCCAGGCGGCTGGCTTCGATATCGGCCATACCTTTGGCCGAAGCATCATTGATGAACTCGGCAGGCGACTGGGCAAAGGCGCTGCTGGCACACAGGCCCAACAGCGATGCAAAACTGGCGTTGCGTATACGGGTGGCCATCCGGCTCATGGTCGCGCCCTCCTTCTTGCTAAATTCAAGCGGGAGCTCACGCCCCCGCCTCTGGATGATGACTGCGGCAGACAGCAGCCCGCATCACATAGGAAGTTCAAGAGCTTGAAAGGTTTAGTAAAGCTGACGCCAGTGCGACGAACGGTGGCCATTACTGAGCTCAGGCTCAGACATCCAGGCGACGGCGATCTCTACGCTTGGCGCCGTACATCGCTTCGTCAGCATGGCGCAGCAGCTGCGACTCTTCGCTGCCATGCTCCGGGTAACGCGCGATGCCGATGCTGGTCTGGATGCTCATACCATGCCCGCCAAGGTGGAGCGGCTGAGCCAGCACCTGGCGGATCTTGGCCGCGACCCGCTCGGGGTCTTGCCCGGCATCAATACGGTGCAGCAGCACGACGAACTCGTCTCCGCCCATGCGGGCCACTGTGTCCGAACGGGTTACGCAACTCTTGAGTCGATGGGCGACCGCCTGCAACAGCAGATCACCAATGGCGTGACCATGGGTATCGTTGACCTGCTTGAAGCGATCCAGATCGACATACAGCAACGCCATTCGGCCGTCATTGAGATGCGCCGCTGTCAGCGCGGTCTTCAGGCGCTCGCGTAACAGGGTGCGGTTGGGCAACTGGGTCAGGGCGTCATGCCGGGCCATGTGATGCAAACGCGCGTGCAGTTGCTTGCGTTCAATTGCTGTTGCGACCTGGGCGCAGACGAAATGCAGCAGTTCCTGGTCCTGTTCGGTATAACGCAGGCCATCCGGGCCGCTTTTGACCAGTACGGCGCCGATGGTGCCGTTCTGCGAGCTCAACGGCACACCCAGCCAGCACGGCGAATCCTGGCTCGACACCAGCGCTTCAAAGCCTGCCGCCGCAGTGTGTTGCCCGGGTGTCAGCAACAGCGGCTGGCCGCTGCGAATGACCTCAGTGCACAGACGCTCGGTCACCGCTCCCGGCAGATCGGGCGAACACCCTGCTTCATCGACGTGATAAGGAAAGCTCATTTGCGCGCAGTGCTCGTCGTACAGCGCCACGGAAAAATTAAGTGCCGGCAGCCATTCACCGATGATCAAGTGAATGCGCTTGAACAGCGCCAGCAAATCCTCCGCCACATGGGCGGCTTCGGAAATTGCATACAGCGCAGCCTGGCGTGACTCAGCCTGTTTGCGCTCGGTGATATCGCGGGCCACGGCGATGCGCAATTGATCGACTTCCGACCAGCGCGCCGACCAGAGAAGGTGCACGACGCGGCCATCCTTGCGCACGTAGCGATTTTCGAAGTTGAGTTTGGGCTCGCCGCCCATGATTTCCCGCGCGGCGTCGAGGGTGCGCTGCCGATCGGCCGGGTGTACCAGGTCGATCATCCGCTGGCCGATCAGCTCGTCGGCGGTATAGCCAAAGACCTGTTCGCAGGCCGCGCTGATGAATACGAAGGTGCCTTGCTTGTCGACGGCACAAACCGCGTCCAGCAGCAGATCGATGTAACTCGCCAGGGGCGCGGAATTTCTGCTTGCCATGATGCTCCGGCGATTCGCCTCAAGTCCTGTCAGTCACCAGCCCGGGCAATGCATGCGCCAGGGCATTGATGGCGAAACCGATAAACATCACGCCACACAACCGGGTGATCAATAACTCATGGCGTTGGTACAAGGTCCGCACCTGACGGGCACCGACGATGCCAATGAGGATAGCGTAGGCTACCAGGCCGCCGAGAAAACTCAGCACGATCAACCAGGGCAGCATCGACCAGTTGAGCAACTCTGCCCGGCTGGACAACAGCGCGGTGAATGTTGCCACCGCCACCGGATACGCCTTGGGATTGGTCAGCCCGAACATGATGCCGTGCCAGAACGGCTGCCGCGCCGCGCCCTGGGGCGCCTCGCCACTGCCACGCCTGGCCCGCACTGCGCGCCATCCGAGCCAGAACAGATACAGCCCGCTGAGCACGCCCAGCACGTCGAACGCGGTGCTGCCGATCTCCCGGGCACCCACTATGGCGATCAGTGCTGTACTGCACCAGACCACATCCCCGAGCAAATGCCCACACAAAAAACCTGCCCCGGCCCGCCGCCCTCGCGCTGCACCGATGCCAAACACCGCCAAAACACCGGGCCCTGGTGTAATGCCGTAGATAAAACCCGAGGCGAGAACGGCCATGAGCAACGATGGGGTCATCGGTAAATCCTTTGAACGACGGGGTGACTGCACGCCAGTCTATCTCAGGTCTCGGGGCAGCCAGTGTATTCTTCGTCGATACGCTCTCCTGTGGGGGCTCTGCGAGCCCTGCACCCGGCCGAAAAACAACTTAAAACGCGCTGCGGAAAATCTCCTCGATCTGGCGCTGATCCGCTGGGCGCGGGTTGGTCAGGCCGCAGGCGTCTTTGAGGGCGTTGGTAGCCAGGATCGGGATGTCGCTGAGTTTGGCACCCAGGTCGCGCAGGCCGGCGGGGATCTCGACGTCACGCGCCAGGGTGCGGATCGCGGCGATGGCGGCCTGGGCGCCCTCCTCCGGACTGAAGCCGCGGATATCGGCGCCCATGGCGTGGGCCACGTCGGTCAGGCGGTCGGCGCAGACCAGCGCGTTGAAGCTCTGCACGTGAGGCAGCAGTACGGCATTGCAGACGCCATGGGGCAGGTCGTAGAAACCGCCCAATTGGTGCGCCATCGCATGGACATAACCGAGCGAGGCATTGTTGAAGGCCATGCCGGCGAGAAACTGTGCGTAGGCCATGTTCTCCCGCGCAGCGAGGTCACTACCGTCACGCACGGCCAGGCGCAGATTGTTGCTGATCAGGGTCATGGCCTTCAGCGCGCAGGCGTCGGTGATCGGGTTCGCAGCGGTCGAAACGTAGGCCTCGATCGCATGGGTCAGGGCGTCCATGCCGGTGGCGGCAGTCAGGCCTTTGGGCATGGCGACCATCAATGCCGGGTCGTTGACCGACAGCAGTGGCGTGACATTGCGGTCGACGATGGCCATTTTCACGTGGCGCGATTCGTCGGTAATGATGCAGAAGCGGGTCATCTCGCTGGCGGTGCCCGCCGTGGTGTTGATGGCGATCAGCGGCAGTTGCGGTTTGCTCGATTGATCGACGCCTTCGTAATCGCGAATTTCACCGCCGTTGGTCGCACACAAGGCAATGCCCTTGGCGCAGTCGTGGGGCGAACCGCCGCCTAGCGAGACGACGAAATCGCAGCGACTTTCCTTGAGCAAGCCCAGCCCCGACTCGACGTTGGCGATGCTCGGGTTGGGTTTGGCGCCGTCGAAAATCACCGAATCGATGTCCTGCATCGCCAGTTTTTCGGCGAGCATCGTGGCCACGCCGGCCTTGGCCAGCCCTGCGTCGGTAACGATCAGCGCCTTGCGAAAACCGTAGTTACGAATGGCGACCATGGCTTCGTCGAGGCATCCATTGCCCATGATGTTTACCGCTGGAATGAAGAAGGTGCTGCTCATCGGAGTCTCCTGACAGGGGCCGAATCGACTGCTCCGATTCGGCGGCTACCCACAGGATCGACCGATCGGTCACAACCGATGTTGATCTGGCTCAATGCCGGCTCGTGATAAAGTCGCCGCCCATCAGCCCCTATGTTTTGAGACGCCTGCGCAATGACCGATTTCCAGGATGTTGATGCCCAACTTGAAGACTGGAATGCCTTGCGCGCCACCGCCACGCTTGATGGCCTGCTGGTGGGCAATGGCGCCAGTCGCGCCGTGTGGGATGATTTTGGCTATGACTCGCTGTTTGAAAACGCCCGCACGGTTGAAGAAAAACCCTTGAGCCAATCCGAGCTGAGCGTATTCGACGCGTTGCAGACCCGCAGTTTCGAACAGGTCCTCAGCGCGCTGAAAACCACCAGCCGGGTGAACAAGGCCCTGGCGGTGAGCTCCGCCGCCCCGCGCAATCGCTACTACGCAATCAAGGAAGCGCTGATCAACACCGTGCATGCGGTGCATATTCCCTGGCGCCTGATCGTGCCTGCCACACTGGCTGCCATCAGTCAGGAGCTGGGCCGATACCGGACGGTGTTCACCACCAACTATGATCTGCTCAACCACTGGGCGATCCAGCACCAGCCAGATGCGATCAGCGACCTGTTCCAGGGCACCGAGCCACGCTTTGACCTGAGTACCGCGGCCACGGACAAAACCCGCTTGCTGTACCTGCACGGCGGCCTGCACCTGGTACGCAACCAGGACGGCACGGCGCGCAAACTGATGACGACCGAGGGCACGTTGCTGGGCAGTTTTGCCATCAACAACACGATCAAGACCCTCGACGACGTGCCACTGTTCGTGAATGAGGGACAGTCCCAGGACAAGCTCAGGACCATCCGCAGCTCGGACTACCTGTCGTTCTGCTATGACCAGCTACTGGGGCATGGCGAGGGTTTATGCATTTTCGGGCATGCGTTGGGCGAGCAGGATAACCACATCATCCAGGCGCTGCGCCAGGCGCAACCCAAGGTGGTGGCGATTTCGATTTATCCGCGCAGCAAGGCTTTTATCCAGCACCAGAAGCGGCATTACGCGAAGGTGTTCGAGGGGACGGGGTCAGCGTTGCGGTTCTTTGATGCCAAAACGCATGCGTTGGGCAGCCCCAAGCTCACCGTACCGGTGGAGGTTTAGCGCTGGGGCGGCCGACGCCATCGCGAGCAGGGCACACTCCCACAAGGTGAGCGTATCCCCGTGTGGAAGCGAGCCTGCTGACGATGGCGTCAGCGCGGCTGACTCATTCTTCGTTGCTGTGCACCACCACCAGCAACTGCGCCTGAACCTCGCCAACCGAGCGAATACGGTGCGGTTTCTGCGAGTTGAAGTGCAGCGCATCACCGCGATCCAGCAACACGCGCTCGTTCATGAAGTCCACTTCCACCTGCCCTTCGTGAACGAACAGAAACTCTTCGCCCAAGTGCTCCTTAAAGGTCTTGTCGGTGAATTCGCTCGGCGGGTAGATGATGAACGGCAGCAGGTTGCGCTCGCTGACCTGATGGGCGAGCACCGCGTAACCGTGGCTCTGATCATTGGCCGCCAATGACTGACGTTCGTGGCTGCGCACCAGGCTGTAACTGTCGAGGCTGACGTTGTCTTCGGAGAACAACTCCTCGACTTTCACGTTCAGTGCCTTTGCCAGTTTCAACGCGGCGGCGATCGACGGAGTGTTCAGCCCGCGCTCGACCTTCGACAGATAACTCTTGGTCATGCCGGATTTCTCGGCCAATGCCTCAAGGGTTACGCCAAGTTTTTTTCTCAATAATTTCAAACGGATAGACATGCGCAGCGGTTATTCCATTGAGGAAGCGACGATTTGTGCTTGCCAATGACACTTTGTGTCATATAGCCTCTTTAGTGTCATTTGCAATCACCCAAAGGACACACACATGGCCAAGACATTAGCACTACCCAAAGACCAACTGGTCAAGCAAGCGCTGACCCAGATGCAAAAAACTCTGGCGGATAATACGTGGACAGACCGGCAAAAGCTGGCGTTGACCTGCCGGATTCTCTTTGAAAACGGTCACGACTCCGGCCTCGCCGGTCAGATCACCGCCCGAGGCCCGCAGCCCGGCACCTATTACACGCAGCAACTGGGCCTGGGCTTCGACGAAATCACCGCGGGCAATTTACTGCTGGTCAACGAAGACCTGGAAGTGCTCGAAGGCCACGGCATGGCCAACCCGGCCAACCGTTTCCACAGCTGGGTGTACCGTGCTCGACCGGACGTGAACTGCATCATCCACACCACCCGACCCACGTCGCGGCGCTGTCGATGCTGGAAGTGCCGCTGCAGATCTCGCACATGGACCTTTGCCCGCTCTACGACGATTGCGCATTTCTCGAAGGCTGGCCGGGCGTACCGGTGGGCAATGAGGAAGGCGAATTGATTGCCGGGGCATTGGGCGACAAGCGCGCGATCCTGCTTTCACACCACGGTCAGTTGTCGACCGGCTCGACGATCGAAGAAGCTTGTGTCATCGCTCAACTGATCGAACGTGCGGCCAAGCTGCAACTGCTGGCGATGGCGGCGGGCACGATCAAACCGATCATCCCCGAGCTGGGCCGCGAAGCCCATGACTGGATCGCCAAGCCGAAACGCCACGCAGCCGCCTTCAACTATTACGCCCGGCAGAACCTGCGCCAACACGCCGATTGCCTGAACTGAAACCTGTTACGGAGAGACAACCATGTCCACTATTCACGGCATCATCGGCTACACCATCACCCCGTTCAGCGCCAATGGCGAAACCCTCGATCTGCCGGCCCTCGGCCAATCGATCGATCGCCTGATCGACAGCGGCGTTCACGCCATCGCCCCACTGGGCAGCACCGGCGAAGGTGCTTATCTGAGCGATGCGGAGTGGGATCAGGTCGCCGAGTTCAGCATCAAACACGTGGCCAACCGTGTGCCGACCATTGTCAGCGTCTCCGACCTGACCACCGCCAAAGCCGTGCGTCGTGCACGTTTCGCCGAAGCCCATGGCGCCGACGTGGTGATGGTGCTGCCGGCCTCGTACTGGAAACTCAGCGAAGCGGAAATACTCGCCCATTACCGTGCAATCGGCGACAGCATCGGCGTGCCAATCATGCTGTACAACAACCCGGCCACGAGCGGCACCGACATGTCGGTCGAACTGATTCTGCGCATCGTCAACGCCGTGGAAAACGTAACCATGGTCAAGGAGAGCACCGGCGACATCCAGCGCATGCACAAGCTGCAACTGCTCGGCGAGGGTCAAGTGCCGTTCTACAACGGCTGCAATCCGCTGGCGCTGGAAGCGTTCGCCGCCGGGGCGAAAGGTTGGTGTACGGCGGCACCGAACCTGATCCCGCAACTGAATCTGGATCTTTATGACGCGGCCATGGCCGGCGACCTGGATCGGGCGCGGGATCTGTTCTACCGCCAGTTGCCGTTGCTGGACTTCATTCTCAAGGGTGGTTTGCCGGCGACGATCAAGGCCGGGCTGCGTGCAACCGGGCTGGAAGCGGGCGAACCCCGCTTGCCAGTGTTTGCGCTGGCTGAAGCGGGTGTCGGTCAGTTGACGGCGTTATTGAAAGAATTGAGCTGATCCGGACAGTCCACACCTACCCCGTGGGAGTGAGCCGGCTCGCGATGGGGCCTGACAGTCAACATCGATGTTGGATGTTATGGCCTCATCGCGAGCAGGCTCACTCCCACCGAGAGATGAGTATCGGGTTTGAGGGAGGGTGATCAGAGCACCGGCAGAGTCTTGTCCTTGATCACCGTGCTCGGGCCGTTGGCCTTGACGCTGGCGATGCCTTTTTCCAGTGCCGAAGCGTTGGCGTAGGATTCGCTGCTGCCGATGACCTCGTGATTGCCAGCCTTTAGATTGAAGTAAGGATGGCCGTCTTTGGTGGTCTTCCTTTCGTAGCGTTCTTCCAGCGGGCTGTTGCTCTGCACTGCCGCAATGCCTTTGTCGGCAGCGACACGGGTGGTGTACAGCTCGCTGGTCAGAATCGTTTCGGCATTCGCCGCTTTCAGCACAAACCTGAACTGGCCGTTGCTGCTTTTACTCAATTCGTACCATCCGGACATGCTCGTTTCTCCTTGGCGATTGAATGGTCTCGCGCCAAAGAGTAAAGACCAGCCAAGGGTATCTGTCGCCTGTCCGCGATGGCGGCGACG
The DNA here is from genome assembly GCF_016651255.1 of Pseudomonas sp. TH10. Lineage (GTDB taxonomy): Bacteria > Pseudomonadota > Gammaproteobacteria > Pseudomonadales > Pseudomonadaceae > Aquipseudomonas. The sequence continues at coordinate 23,424 of NZ_JAEKEG010000175.1, read as the reverse complement.
CGGTTAACGCTACTTCACCGCCGCACGCACCACCGACAACTCCGGCGCAATCACCCGCCGCTGACTCAGATAGCGCATACAACTCACGCGCAAGAACGACGCAAAATTCACCACCTCCCCGCGATAATCCATCACCTCTTCATACAGCTTGGCGATCAATTGATTGGTGGTCATGCCATCGACTGCGGCGATCTCGCTGAGAATGTCCCAGAACTGATTTTCCAGGCGCAATGTCGTCACCACCCCGCAGATGCGCAGCGAGCGGGAGCGCGACTCGTAGAGAATCGGGTCGGCCTTGACGTACAGCTCGCACATGGGCGAATCCTCGTTACAGAGTGATTTTAGTGCCGAGCAAACCCAGGAAACCGGCGAGCCAGCTCGGATGCGCCGGCCATGCCGGGGCAGTGGCCAGATTGCCTTGAACGTGGCCAGCAGTCACTGCAATGTCGATGTACGTACCGCCCGCCAGTCGCACTTCCGGGGCGCAGGCCGGATAAGCGCTGCACTCGCGACCTTCGAGAACGCCAGCCGCTGCCAGCAGTTGTGCGCCATGGCAGACCGCGGCGATGGGTTTGCCGGACTTATCGAAGGCACGCACCAAATCGAGAACTTTTTCGTTGAGGCGCAGGTATTCCGGGGCACGACCGCCGGGGATCAGCAGCGCGTCGTAATCGGCCTCGCGGGCGTTGGCGAAATCGAAGTTGAGGGCGAACAGGTGACCGGGCTTTTCGCTGTAGGTCTGGTCGCCTTCGAAATCATGGATCGCAGTGCGCACGGTGTTGCCCGAGGCTTTGTCCGGGCACACGGCGTGCACCGTGTGACCGACCATGAGTAATGCCTGGAACGGCACCATCACTTCGTAGTCTTCGACGAAATCGCCGACCAGCATCAGGATCTTTTTCGCAGCCATGAGGGGCACTCCTTGGGGGTACAGGGGAGTATTGAAGGTAGTCTTTATCTGTGGGGGTGGGTAATAACCTGCTACTACGGCCTGGCGTTGGGATGGGTTGGGTTGGTTCGGGGCGTAATGGGGGTTGCGGCTGCGGCTGCGTCTGCGGCTGCGGTTGTATGCGGACGGCGTAGGAGCTGGCGTAGCCTGCGATCTTTTGGCGGTGTTGGGGGGACTCAAGATCAAGATCGAGATCAAGAGATCGCAGCCTTCGGCAGCTCCTACGTTCGGGGATTACCCGAACTGTACACCCAACTCTGTGCCTATCTGTAACCGTCCAGGCGCGGTGGATTGTGGCTAGATGAAGCCACGCTCCATCATCCCTGATCCTGGTTCCCATCATGTCCTCGCGCGAAAACACCGGCATGGCCCTCGGCCTGCTCGGGGTTGTGATTTTCAGCCTCACTCTGCCCTTCACCCGCATCGTGGTGCAGGAACTGCATCCGCTGCTCAACGGTTTGGGCCGCGCATTGTTCGCGGCAATTCCGGCGGCGTTGCTGTTGTTATGGCGCCGCGAGAAGTGGCCGACCTGGCAGCAGATCAAAGGCCTGAGCCTGGTGATTGCCGGCGTGATTCTCGGGTTCCCGGTGCTGTCGGCCTGGGCGATGCAAACCTTGCCGGCGTCCCACGGTGCGTTGGTCAATGGCTTGCAACCCTTGTGCGTGGCGCTGTATGCCGCGTGGCTGTCCCATGAGCGTCCGTCGAAAGCTTTCTGGGCCTGTGCCGCATTGGGTAGCGCGCTGGTCCTGGGTTATGCGCTGTACAGCGGGGCTGGCAGCATTCAGGCCGGGGATTTGCTGATGCTCGGCGCGATTGCCGTGGGCGGCCTGGGTTACGCCGAGGGTGGCCGCCTGGCCAAGGAAATGGGTGGTTGGCAGGTGATCTGCTGGGCGCTGGTGCTGTCGACGCCGCTGCTGATCGGGCCGGTGCTTTATCTGGCGTTACAACATCAGGGGACGGTTTCGGCGAAAGCCTGGTGGGCGTTCGGCTACGTCGCACTGTTTTCGCAGTTCCTGGGATTCTTCGCCTGGTACGCCGGGCTGGCGATGGGCGGGATCGCGCGGGTGAGTCAGATCCAGTTGCTGCAAATCTTCTTCACCATCGCGTTTTCGGCGCTGTTCTTTGGTGAACATGTCGAGCCGATTACCTGGGTGTTTGCTTGCGGGGTGATTGCGACCGTCATGCTCGGCCGTAAAACCGCCGTCAAACCTGCCCGCATCGCGACCTCATGAGGCCTCGCCGCCCGGAGCAGGCGCAACGCCTGCTCACGATATCGAGATCGCCATCGCGAGCAAGCTTTGCTCCTACAGGCATGGTCACCCGTCAGAGGTAACCATCAGCCCGCAGCAAGGTTTCCAGGCAGTGCTCGCTGATACGGTAGAAGTCCTTCAGCTCCTGGATCTTTACCAGCAACTGCGCCGGGTCCACGGGCTCGGCGCGCTTGACTGCCAGGATCATCTTGTTTTTGTTGGTGTGGTCCAGCGAGATGAACTCGAACACCTTGGTTTCATAACCGCAGGCTTCCAGGAACAGCGCACGCAAGCTGTCAGTGACCATTTCCGCCTGCTGGCCGAGGTGCAGACCGTATTGCAGCATCGGCTTGAGTAAAGCCGGGCTCTGGATCTGCAGGCGGATCTGTTTGTGGCAGCACGGCGAACACATGATGATCGAGGCGCCCGACCGAATGCCGGTATGGATCGCGTAGTCAGTGGCAATGTCACACGCATGCAAGGCGATCATCACATCCAGTTCGCTCGGCGCCACGCTACGCACGTCACCGCATTTGAACACCAGCCCAGGATGCTCGAGCTTGGCAGCAGCGGCATTGCACAGGGTCACCATGTCTTCGCGCAGCTCGACTCCAGTCACTTCGCCCTCGGCGTGCAGCGTGTTGCGCAGGTAGTCGTGAATCGCGAACGTCAGGTAGCCCTTGCCTGAGCCAAAATCGGCGACCCGAACCGGCTTGTCCAGCGCAAGTGGCGAGGTGGTGAGGGCGTGGCTGAAGACCTCGATGAACTTGTTGATCTGCTTCCATTTACGCGACATCGCCGGGATGAGTTCGTGTTTCCCGTTGGTCACACCGAGGTCGGCAAGGAACGGCCGGCTGAGGTCCAGAAAACGATTCTTCTCGCGGTTGTGCTCGGCGGACGGCACTTCGCGCAGTTGCTGGGGTTTACTCTTGAACAGCGAACTCTTGCCCTTTTTACTGTATTCGAGCTGGGCTTCGTCAGTCACCGACAGCAAGTGGGCATTCTTGAACGAGGCCGGCAGCAACGCGCCAATGCTGGCCACGCCCTCGCCCAGCGCCAGGTTCCTGGTGATATCACGGGTCTTGTAACGGTAGACAAAAGACAGGCACGGCTGATCCTTCACCGTCAGCTGCTTGATGATCACACGCTGCAAATCCGGCTCGTCACCGACGTACTTGGCCAGTACCAACTTGATAAACGCATGCTGCTCCAGGCTTGAACGCAGCAAGTCGATGAACTGCGCGTGGTGATCCGGCGCGAGGCTGGCGGGGGTGGCGACAATGGACATGACAGAAACAGCCTCAGGCGGAGCAAACAGGGAATGCCGCTATTTTAAGGGGGATGGGCGCTTTGGGCACGGGGTTATTTGCCACAGGCCCTGAAACCTAACCCAATACCACCAGACGGTTGGGCAACTCGTTCCTGGCATGGGTAACCGGCACATGCACCTTCAGCAACTCGCCACAGGCCTCGACGCAGGTCACGAACCCCTGCAAGGTCTGACCCTGTTTCACCTGGTGGGTAAAGGTCGAGACAATCGCGTCCCAGGTCTTGTTATCCAGGCGACTGGAGATCCCTTCATCCACCAGGATTTCCACATAACGCTCGGCTTCGCAGACAAAAATCAGCATCCCGGTGCTGCCCACCGTGTGGTGCAGGTTCTGCTCCAGGAACTGTCGGCGCGCCAGGTTCGATGCACGCCAATGCCGCACCGACCGAGGGATAAGGTGGGTGGTGATGCGCGGGATGCGGAACAGCAGGCACAACACGATAAAGCTCGCCCATTGCACCAGCAGCAGGCTGTGCAGGGTCAGCCAGCCGGTCAGGTAATGCATGACACCCGGCACCACCAGGGCCAGCAGGCTGGCCCACAGCAGTGGAATGTAGGCATAGTCGTCCGCACGAGCGGCGAGCACGGTGACCAGTTCGGCGTCGGTCTCGCGCTCCACCCGCGCGATCGCTTCGGCGACCTTGCGCTGTTCGTGTTCATTCAGTAATGCCATATCAGAAACGCTCGCTCACTTATTGTCATCACCAGCCGCCCGACGAACCACCGCCCCCGAAACTGCCCCCACCACCACTGAAGCCACCGCCACCGCCGCCACCGAATCCACCACCGCCGAAACCGCCCGAACCGCCCCGCCCACCGCCACCACTGGGCAGGATGCCGAGCATCTGGCAGACGAATACAGTGAGGATGAACAGCATGACGAGGAACACCAATACCCCGGGATGCCGTGACAGGAAATCGCTGTCCTGATCCCCGCGGGGTTCGTAGACCGTGGAAGGTTCGTCCAGCGGATTGCCGCCCAGCACGACCAGCATGGCCGCAACGCCGTCGCTGATGCCCTTGCTGAAGTTACCGGTCTTGAACGATGGAGTGATGACCTGATTGATGATCACCGAACTCTGCGCATCGGTCAGGCGATCTTCCAGCCCGTAACCGACCTCGATACGCAACCGTCGATCATCCCGGGCCACAATCAGCAGTGCGCCGTTGTTCTTGTCCTTCTGGCCAATGCCCCAGTACCGACCCAGTTGATAGCCGAAGTCGGCAATGTCTGTGCCCTGCAAATCCGCCACTGTGACCACCACCAACTGTTCACCGGTGGCTTTTTCGTGAGCCTGGAGTTGCTGGGCCAGTTGCTCGCGAACCACGGGCTCGATCATCTGGGCGTTATCAACCACCCGCCCGGTCAGCTGGGGAAACTTCAACTCGGCCTGGGCCGCCAGGGCAAACACCCAAAGCAGCAGCACCAGGCCAACTTTCAACACGCGCATTGGCAACCTCATCCGTGGTAATGCAGCCCGATCAGAACTTCACTTGAGGTGCTTTATCGGCATCGGGGCTGGTCGCCTCGAAGGTTTCACGCACAGGCAGATCGCTGTACATCACACTGTGCCAGAGGCGCCCAGGGAAAGTACGGATCTCGGTATTGTATTTTTGCACTGCCAGGATGAAATCCCGTCGTGCGACCGCGATACGGTTCTCGGTACCTTCGAGTTGCGACTGCAGCGCCAGGAAGTTCTGATTGGCCTTGAGGTCCGGATAACGCTCGGACACCACCATCAGTCGACTCAGGGCTCCGGTCAGCTGATCCTGGGCCTGCTGGAACTGCTTGAGCTTTTCCGGGTTGTCGAGGGTGCTGGCATCTACCTGGATCGAAGTCGCCTTGGCCCGGGCTTCAATGACCGCAGTCAGGGTTTCTTCTTCATGTTTGGCGTAGCCCTTGACCGTTTCCACCAGGTTGGGGATCAGGTCGGCACGGCGTTGGTACTGGTTCTGCACCTGACCCCAGGCGGCCTTGGCCTGTTCGTCCAGGGTTGGAATATTGTTGATGCCACAGCCGGCCAACAGCGTGGTCAGCAACATCAGGGCGGCCACCTGCAGGCTCGACCGATAGTGGTGTCGTACATTCATCTGGTTGACGCTCCCTTGCACATTCCGTTGAAAAAACAACCTGCGAACTTTGAACGCGGCTCTTGGGGCATAATCGGCGCCGCCACTGGATTGCATCCTGCCGATGGGCTAAAAGATGCTCCAGGATTAAAACAGTTCAGAAGTTTGCTGCATTTACCTGAACAACAATAGTCGCTCCCTCAATTTTGGCTGACCGGCGCGAAGTCATCGCCGCTTAGGCTTTCGAGAAGACAATTCATGAAGAAGCTGTGTTTGCTGGGTCTGTTCGTCAGCCTGGCCAGTCATCAAGTATTGGCCGCCACGACCCCGGTACCCCTGGAAAACAAGGACGCGTTCATCAGCAACCTGATGAATCAAATGACCCTCGACGAGAAGATCGGCCAGTTGCGCCTGATCAGCATCGGCCCGGAAATGCCCCGCGAGCTGATCCGCAAAGAGATCGCCGCCGGCAACATCGGCGGCACGTTCAACTCGATCACCCGCCCGGAAAACCGTCCGATGCAAGACGCAGCGATGCGTAGCCGGTTGAAGATCCCGATGTTCTTCGCCTATGACGTGATCCACGGCCACCGGACGATTTTCCCGATTCCGCTGGCCCTGGCGTCGAGCTGGGACATGGACGCCATCGGCCTGTCCGGGCGCATTGCTGCCAAAGAGGCCGCCGCCGACAGTCTCGACATCACCTTCGCACCGATGGTCGACATCTCCCGCGACCCGCGCTGGGGCCGCACTTCCGAAGGCTTCGGCGAGGACACCTACCTGGTGTCGCGCATCGCCGGGGTGATGGTCAAGGCGTTCCAGGGTGCCGGCGCGAATGCGGCCGACAGCATCATGGCCAGCGTCAAGCACTTCGCCTTGTATGGCGCGGTAGAGGGCGGTCGCGACTACAACGTGGTCGACATGAGCCCGGTCAAGATGTACCAGGACTATCTGCCGCCGTACCGCGCCGCGATTGATGCTGGCGCCGGCGGAGTCATGGTGGCACTGAACTCGATCAACGGCGTACCGGCGACCGCCGACACCTGGCTGATGAATGACCTGTTGCGCAAGGACTGGGGCTTCAAGGGCCTGGCGGTCAGCGACCACGGTGCGATCTTCGAACTGATCAAGCACGGCGTCGCTCGCGACGGTCGTGAAGCGGCGAAGCTGGCGATCAAGGCCGGCATCGACATGAGCATGAACGACACCCTGTACGGCAAAGAGCTGCCGGGGCTGCTCAAGTCCGGCGAGATCGAACAGCAAGACATCGACAACGCGGTGCGCGAAGTGCTCGCGGCCAAGTACGACATGGGCTTGTTCAAGGATCCGTACCTGCGCATCGGCAAGGCTGAAGATGATCCGGCCGACACCTACGCCGAAAGCCGTCTGCACCGCGCCGACGCCCGCGAAGTGGCGCGCCGCAGTCTGGTCCTGCTGAAGAACCAGAACGAAACCCTGCCGCTGAAGAAAACCGCGAAGATCGCCCTGGTCGGTCCGTTGGCCAAGGCGCCAATCGATATGATGGGCAGTTGGGCCGCTGCCGGCAGACCCGCGCAATCAGTGACCCTGTTCGACGGCATGAACGCGGCCATGGCCGACAAGGCAACGTTGATCTACGCCCGCGGCGCCAGCATCACCAGCGACAGGAAGGTCCTGGATTACCTTAACTTCCTGAACTTTGACGCACCGGAAGTGGTGGATGATCCGCGCTCGGCCCAAGTGCTGATCGACGAAGCCGTGAAAGCGGCCAAGGACGCCGATGTGGTAGTGGCAGCGGTGGGCGAATCCCGTGGCATGTCCCACGAGTCCTCAAGCCGCACCGACCTGAACATCCCCGCCAGCCAGCGCGAACTGATCAAGGCCCTCAAGGCCACCGGCAAGCCATTGGTCCTGGTGTTGATGAACGGGCGTCCACTGTCGATCCTTGAAGAAAAGGACCAGGCAGATGCCATTCTGGAAACCTGGTTCAGCGGCACGGAAGGCGGCAACGCCATCGCCGACGTGCTCTTCGGCGACTACAACCCCTCGGGCAAACTGCCCCTGACCTTCCCGCGTTCCGTGGGCCAGATCCCGACGTACTACAACCACCTGAGCATTGGCCGGCCGTTTACACCGGGCAAGCCGGGCAACTACACCTCGCAGTATTTCGATGACACGACTGGGCCGCTGTTCCCGTTCGGTTATGGTCTGAGCTACACCGACTTTGCCCTGAGCGACATGGCGCTGTCGTCGACCACGCTGAACGCCACCGGCAAGCTCGACGCCAGTGTCATGGTGAAAAACACCGGCAAGCGGGACGGCGAAACCGTGGTGCAGTTGTACATTCAGGACGTCACCGGTTCGATGATCCGCCCGGTGAAAGAACTGAAGAACTTCCAGAAAATCCTGCTCAAGGCCGGCGAACAGAAAGTCGTGCACTTCACCATCAGCGAGGATGACCTGAAGTTCTACAACGCCCAGCTCAAATACGCGGCCGAACCTGGCAAGTTCAACGTGCAGATCGGCCTGGATTCGCAGGACGTGACCCAGCAGAGCTTCGAGTTGCTGTAACAGCGAGCACACCGCAAAACACCTGTGGGAGCGAGCCTGCTCGCGATGAGGCCATAACATCCAACATCTACGTTGACTGTCAGGCCGTCATCGCGGGCAAGCCCGCTCCCACAATAATTTACGACTACCCCCGCCGATCCAGCAAATTCACCACCACCCGATCCACCCAGCCCCAGATCCGCTGCTTCACCCGCCGCCACAACGGCCGGCGCTGCCACGCCTCCAGACTCACCAACTGGCTCAGCCCGAAGTCCTTCACAAAACTGGCCACCACCGCTCGGGTCAACCCCGGGTCCAGGGCTTCAAGGTTGGCTTCCAGGTTGAAACGCAAATTCCAGTGATCGAAATTGCACGAGCCGATGCTGACCCAGTCATCGACCAGGACCATTTTCAAGTGCAGGAAACAGGGCTGGTACTCGAAGATCTTCACGCCAGACTTCAGCAACCGGGGGTAATAACGATGCCCGGCGTAGCGGACCGACGGGTGATCGGTGCGCGGCCCAGTGAGCAGCAGCCGCACATCGATCCCCCGCGACGCAGCGCGGCGCAGCGAGCGACGGACCTTCCAGGTCGGCAGGAAATAGGGCGTGGCGAGCCAGATACGTTTCTGCCCGCTGTTCAGCGCACGGATCAGCGACTGCAGGATATCGCGGTGCTGGCGCGCATCAGCGTACGCCACCCGCCCCATGCCCTCGCCCGTGGAAGGCACCTTGGGCAGGCGCGGCAAACCGAAATGCGCCGCAGGCCTCCAGGCGCGGCGATGGCGGTTGGCGATCCATTGGCGGTCAAACAGTAACTGCCAGTCGATCACCAGAGGACCGGAAATTTCCACCATGACCTCGTGCCACTCGCTGACGTCCTCCCCGGGCTCCAGAACTCATCGGTGACGCCAGTGCCGCCGACCACCGCCAGGCTCTGATCGACCAACAGCAGTTTGCGGTGGTCACGATAAAGATTGCCCACCCAGCGCCGCCAGCTCAAGCGATTGTAGAAGCGCAACTCCACGCCAGCGGCTATCAGGCGCTGACGCAGGGCCTGGGTAAATGCGAGGCTGCCATAGTCATCGAACAGGCAGCGCACACGCACTCCGCGCTCGGCGGCCTGGGTCAACGCCTGCACCATGGCTTCGGCGCAGGCGCCCGCCTCCACCAGATACAGCTCCAGTTCGACCTGTTCCTCGGCGCGTGCGATCGCCACCAGCATTCGCGGGAAGAACTGCGGACCATCGATCAACAGCTCAAAGCTGTTGCCTTCACGCCAGGGGAAGATCGCACCGGCCATGGCAGTCAGCGCGCCGTGAAGATCAGTACCGCACCCACCGGTACCGACAGGCTGATCGCCGATAGGCCGGCGACCTTGCGCAAGCTTTCCAGCCCCGGCGCCAGGTCGAAGTCCGCCGCGTTGATCACCAGCGGCTCCAGCGTCACTACCTGAAATCGCCGGTCATCAAGACGAGTCGCCAACAGCTCGGCGTTGTATTCGTGGGTCTTGCCATGCAGGTTAACGGTCACCGGCAGGCGCAACTCGAGCTGGGCACCGGAGGCGAGATCAGTTGATCGGGCCCAGATCAATTTGCGTAGTGATCAGGGCTTCGGGGAAGGTCTTGGTGTCGAACAGCTCCTTGCGCATGCGTTCGTCGCGCAATGGAATACCACTGTTCACCGAGTCCAGCTCGACTTCGACCTCCGCCAGGCCTTTGGGGCTGACCTTGCCGTGCAGCACGAGGAAGCGTTGCACTTCGGAAATGTTGGCGTTCTTGGTGCTGATAAAAGACAGCCGCGAGGATTCGCCGTCCAGGTACCAGTTGGCCTGGGCCGACGCAGTAGCGCCGGCCAGCAACAGAAAGGCGAGAGTTTTGCAAAGGGACCGCTTGAACATAAAGACTCGTGGGGCAGATAAACCTGAGCGAACCTTAACCGCCCCTGAGCGCATTGCAAACTGTGGCGTCGAAACATCGCAGTCGAAATCCTGTGGGAGCGAGCCTGCTCGCGATGGCGGTTTCACATCCAGCATTGGCAGCGGATGCCAGATCGCAATCGCGAGCAGGCTCACTCCTGCAGTGTTTCTCCAGTTGCTACCGGTTTCAGGGCATCAGGCGACAGCCCTGACGCGCGCCGAGCCACTGCGCGCTGCTGCTGAGACCCAAGCCACTGACGGAGACGGTCTTGCTGGCGGAGTCATCCGCGAAACCGCTGGTCGGCAGCCACTGCTTCACATAGCGGTGGCAATACTCGGCGGGGTTGTTCATCACGTAACGGCACGAGCAATATTCCTTCGCCGTGTAGGCGCTGATGATGTCAGGAAACGCCCACAGCGCCACCCGCTCCTGCCACACCCAGCCAAGCAGGGCGAAAAGCACAATCAACCACAGCGTGGTGAGAGGACGGCGGCGTACAAAGCTGCGGCGAATCACGGCTGCACCTGTCCGGCGACTGCCCGGCGCACCAGCCTGAGTAATGTGTTGTGGTTATAGCTGCCATCGCGATCATCACCATAGCGCACGATCACAAGGTTTTCGCTGGGGATCACGTACAGCGCCTGCCCCCAATGGCCGAGTGCTGCGAAAGTATCGGCAGGTGCATCGGGCCAGGGTCGCGCGGCACCCTCGACGGCGCGGTTAAGCCACCAATGTCCGCCCGGCACCGTGGCGTCCTGGTGGGCCTTGTACCGCGTGAAGGGCTCGCGATTGAAGGCAACCCAGTCTTTGGGCAGCAATTGCCGCTCGCCCCAGCGCCCGTCGCGCGCCATCAGCAAACCGATACGTGCCAGATCGCGGGCGGTGAGGTAGGCATAGGAGGATGCGACGAAAGTGCCACTGGCGTCGGCCTCCCCAGGTCGCGTCGCGGATGCCCAGCGGCTCGAACAAGGCGGTCCATGGATAGTCCGGATAACGCGCCGGCCCGACGATGTTTTTCAGCGCGGCGGACAGCAGATTACTGTCGCCACTGGAATAGCGAAACACCTGGCCGGGCTCGGCGTACGCGTCATGGGAGGCGGTGAACGCGGCCATATTCGAATGACCGCGGGTATACAGCATCGCCACCACCGAGGACTTCAGCGGGGCGTACTCGTAGTCTTCCTGCCAGTCCAGGCCGGAGGCCCAGTGCAGCAGGTCAGCCATGCTGATGGCCGGATGCTTTCCCAGCGCCGGATAGAACTTCAGCACCGGGTCCGAAAGCTTGAACAGGCCTTCGCCGTACGCCACACCGAGGACGGCGGCCATCAGGCTTTTGCTGATCGACCAGGTCAGGTGTGGGGTTTGCGCGCTGGTTGGGCCGGCGTAGCGTTCGTAGATGATCTGGCCGTCGCGGATGATCAACAGCGCATCGGTGCGTATACCTGCCCGGGTGTTGTCATTACGGAGCGCGAATGCGTAGGCCTCCAAGGCTTGCAGCGTTGGCCCGCTCAGGCTCGGGCCGCTGGACCACTGTTCCCCGGGCCAGGTTTCGGCACGGGCGCAGACACTGAGCATCACCAGGAAACACAGGGACAAACCTTTGGACATGGTGAGGGCTCGGGAGGTTGAACCTGTTAAGCCTAGTTGAAGCTAATTACAGTTTTAAGTTGAGTGGGACCTTTGAGACGCCATCGCGGGCAAGCCTTGCTCCCACAGGTCAGTGGCCACACCGCTGACTGGTCTGCCTCAAAATGCTAGACATCAATTATCACTTTTGGGGGCAGACCAGACGGTAGAAGCTGACGAGTGAAACGAGGCTGCGATCTTTTGACCTGGTTTAGCCACCAGCAAGATCAAAAGATCGCAGCCTCGTTTCGCCTGGCAGCTCCTACGTCGCGCAGAGTCGCGTGTGCACTGCAAATCCCTGTAGGAGCAAGGCTTGCCCGCGATGGCGCCATTCAATCCAGCGCAGCTCACGCCAATGCCTTGGCCAACCGCTTGTCCCGCGCCACCGCTGCCAGATCCATCACCGCCTGATCGCGCTGCCACATCGCCGCCCAGTGCGGCGGCCCATCCGCCAGCGCCAGGCCGATCTCGACCTTGAGCCCGATCGAACTGGGCGAACAAACCGCCCAGCAGCACATGCCCTGCCGGATTGTTCGGCGCCTGGCGGCTGACTTCCGCACATCCGGCGAGCAACGCCAGCAAGCGCAGTTGCAGGGACCGTGGCCAGTCACTGTCCTGCCCTATACCGTAAAGCCAGGCGGTCATTGCGCTCAGCACATAGATATCTTCCAGGGTGCGGAACGGTTTGACGTAGGCGTCCCAACCGTCCCCGGCCAGCAATTCGCATTGGGCGTTCTCCAGATACAGCCGACAGTGGCTGATATCCGGCATCAACGGGATCGACGGCAGGTGCTCCAGGCGTACTCCGGGCTCGCCTGGATACACCACCGCCAGGCTCAGGCGAGGCGCTTCGCCGGGCTGCTCGCTACGCGCGGCCACCAGCAGCCAGTCAGCGGCATTGCCCGCAGTGACGAAATCCTTGCGGCCACTCAGACGTAGATCGCCCAGGCGAGTCTGCATGTCCGCCACCCGCAGGCTGCGCTGCTCGGTCGCACACATGGCGCCCAGGCTCAGCGGCGCGCTTGGCCAGAGCATGCGTAACGCAGCCTGATACCCCACCAGAAATGCCAGCCCCGGCGTCGCCATCAATCGCCCGCCCGCCACTGCCAGCTCGAAGGGCGTGACACTCCCCAGTTGCTGCAAAAGATTGGCAAAGCCTTCCGCCAGGTCCGCACTGGCCGGCACTCGATCACAACGTTTCAACAGGTTCTGCCAAGGCATTGAAGGCTCCTCAAGGGCTGTCATACAAGCATCACCAAAGCTTCATGGCGATGACACCGGGGCTACATAGCCTGACTTTGCACAACACGGCTGCATAAAGAAAGTCGATCGGCTGCAACCCACGACGGGTTAAAGGCCCGTACGGAGATTCACATGACTCAGATCGCCCGCATCCGCGACACCGGCAATGAACGTCGCCTGCAAGCCGAACGCCTGATCGGCGCCGAAGCCTTGCAGCAAGCCCAGGCTTTGCGATTCAACGTCTTCAGCGGCGAGTTCAACGCCAAGCTGAAGGGCGCGGAGTGGGGTCTGGACATGGATGACTACGACGTTCACTGCGCCCACATCGGGGTGCGCGACCTGAACACCGGCCGCCTGGTAGCGACTACCCGCCTGCTTGACCACCAGGCCGCGAGCAGCCTGGGCAGGTTCTATAGCGAAGAGGAGTTCAGCCTGCATGGCCTGGTCCACTTGCAGGGCCCGATTCTGGAAATCGGGCGCACCTGCGTCGACCCCGCCTATCGCAACGGCGGCACCATCGCCGTGCTCTGGGGTGAGCTGGCCGAAGTGTTGAACCAGGGCGGCTACAGCTACCTGATGGGCTGTGCCAGCATCCCGATGCAGGATGGCGGAATCCAGGCCCATGCGATCATGCAGCGCCTGCGCGAGCGCTACCTGTGCACCGAACACCTGCGCGCCGAGCCGAAAAAGCCGCTGCCGACGCTGGATATTCCCTCCAACGTCATCGCTGAAATGCCACCGCTGCTCAAGGCTTATATGCGCCTGGGCGCGAAGATCTGCGGCGAGCCATGCTGGGATGAAGACTTCCAGGTCGCCGACGTGTTTATCCTGCTCAAGCGCGACGAACTCTGCCCGCGTTACGCCAAGCACTTCAAGGCGGCCGTGTAATGAGCCGGCTGCGGGTGTACGCGCGAATCGCGCGAGTGTTGTTGGTGGTGTCGCTGGGTTTGACCATGGCCAGCGTCTTCGGCGTATTTGAACGCATTGGCCTCGCACATTCGATGGAACGCCGTCAGCGCTGGTCGCGCTTCTTCATGGCGCGCCTGGCCAATGCCCTGCCCTTTCGTGTGACCGTCCACGGCGAACTGCCGCAGCAGCCGATGCTCTGGGTCAGCAATCACGTGTCCTGGACCGACATTCCGCTGCTGGGCATGCTCACCCCGCTGTCGTTCCTGTCCAAGGCCGAGGTGCGCACCTGGCCGGTGGCGGGCTGGCTCGCGGCCAAGGCTGGCAGCTTGTTCATTCGTCGCGGTTCAGGCGACAGCCAGTTGATCCGCAAGCAGATGACCCGTCACCTGCAAACCGAACATGCGCTGCTGATGTTCCCGGAAGGCACCACCACCGACGGCCGTTCGCTGCGCACCTTTCATGGTCGCTTGCTGGCGGCGGCGATTGATTCCGAGGTGATGCTGCAACCGGTGGCGATTCGTTATCTGCGCGATGGCGAGATCGATTCGCTGGCGCCTTTTGTTGGCGACGATGACTTGCTGTCGCACCTGATGCGCCTGTTCGGCAATGATTGTGGCGATGTCGAAGTGCACCTGCTCAAGCCGATGGCCTGCCAGGGCCGCGAGCGCGCGGCGCTGGCGTTCGAGGCGCAGCAGGCGGTGCAGAAGGCGTTGTTTGGGGCGATTCCGGAACAGCAGCAAAGGCCGATGCGCCCTGCTATAGCTGCCTGACACCATTCCCCGAAACAACAAATCTCCTGTGGGAGCGAGCGCTGCTCGCGATAGCGGTGTATCAGTCGACAACTCTGTTGGATGACAGACCGCAATCGCGAGCAGGGTCTCCCCAAGGTCTATTTTGCTGGATGGTTCTGCACAAAGCGCTGAAGCTGAGGGTAGAACAACCGGAAATCCTCGCTAAGCGGCTCATACAGCACCCGCAATTCGTGCATCGCCCCCGCCAGTTCCTCCGGTCGGCTCAACCGCCGCGAGATGCCGCGCAGCACCTGCTCCAGCACTTCAAACTCCTGGTACGAACCCAGCCAGTCATTGGCAACCATGTGCGGCGCAATCTTCGCCAGTCGCTCGGGCAACTGCCGTTCATGGGTCAGCACCCGATAAACGTCAGCGGTAAAGACCTCCAGCGGCTGATCGGCGTACATCCGCCAGTCCCGCGCCAGGCAATGGTCGAAAAACACATCGATGACGATCCCGGCGTAACGCCGCCGTGTCTCGGTAAATCGCCCCAATGCGATGTCCACCAACGGATGGCGATCGGTGAATACGTCAATCCGTCGATGCAGTTGAATGGCCGCTTCCACCTCCGGCGCGAACTGCCCTTGCAGCCGACCTTTGACGAAATCGCCATACAGGCTGCCGAGTAATTGACTGGGGCGCTGGCCACCGAGGTGCAAATGTGCGAGATAGTTCATGGGCGCAGCTTAGCACCGCGCCCTGCAATCCTCACACCATCATATCGTTATAACCCGATATACCGATTTGTTCTGCCGTCAGATCAAAATCATATTGGTATATCGCGAAATACCGATTTAAAGTTCGCCTCATCGCGATATAGCGTTGTACACATCACGAGCACCCAGCCATGAACCTTGACCTCGACGAAATAATAAAAGCCCTGGCGCATCCAGTACGACGAGACATTCTCAACTGGTTGAAAGACCCCAAAGCCGAGTTTCCAGAACAGCTGCACAACCACGAGTACGGCATTTGTGCCGGACAGATCGACCAACGCTGCGGCCTGTCGCAGTCGACCGTTTCCGCGCATCTGGCGACGCTGCAACGCGCCGGCCTGATCAGCAGCCAGAAGGCGGGTCAGTGGCATTTTTTCAAACGTAACGAGGACGTGATTCAGGCGTTCCTCAGCACCCTCAGTAAAGAGCTCTGACCCTTAACGTCAGCCAGCCGACAAGGAACCCCGCATGCCCCTTTCGCTTCTCATACTCGCCTTGAGCGCTTTCGCCATCGGCACCACCGAATTCGTCATCATGGGCTTGCTGCCTGATGTGGCGGCCGACCTCGGTGTATCGATCCCCGGCGCTGGCTGGCTGGTGACCGGGTATGCCCTGGGCGTGGCAATCGGTGCGCCGTTCATGGCACTGGCCACCGCGAAGTTGCCGCGCAAGGCAGCACTGGTGGCATTGATGGGCATTTTCATTGTCGGCAACCTGCTCTGCGCACTGGCCAGTGATTACAACGTATTGATGATCGCCCGGGTAGTCACCGCGCTGTGCCACGGTGCCTTCTTCGGGATCGGTTCGGTGGTGGCGGCCAATCTGGTGCCAGCCAACAAACGTGCTTCGGCAGTGGCTTTGATGTTCACCGGTCTGACCCTGGCCAACGTTCTCGGCGTGCCACTGGGCACCGCGCTGGGTCAGGAAGCCGGCTGGCGTTCGACCTTCTGGGCGGTGACGGTCATTGGCGTGATCGCGCTGATCGGCCTGATCCGCTTCCTGCCAGCCAAGCGTGATGAAGAGAAACTCGACATGCGCGCCGAACTGGCGGCCCTCAAAGGCGCGGGGATCTGGTTGTCGCTGAGCATGACCGCGCTGTTCGCCGCGTCGATGTTCACTCTCTTTACCTACGTCGCACCGCTGCTCGGCGATGTCACTGGTGTTTCGCCAAAAGGCGTTACCTGGACCCTGCTGTTGATTGGCCTGGGCCTTACCGTGGGCAACATCATCGGCGGCAAGCTGGCGGACAAGCGACTGGCAGCGACCCTGATTGGCGTTTTCATCTCGATGGCCGTGGTCTCCACCGTGCTGACCTGGACCAGCGTGGCGCTGATCCCGACCGAAATCACCTTGTTCCTCTGGGCCACCGCCTCGTTCGCCGCAGTGCCGGCACTGCAAATCAACGTCGTGACCTTCGGCAAAGCTGCGCCGAACCTGGTCTCGACCCTGAACATCGGCGCGTTCAACGTCGGCAACGCCCTCGGCGCCTGGGTCGGCGGCAGCGTCATCGCCCATGGCTTCGGCCTGACCAGTGTGCCGCTCGCAGCGGCGGCCCTCGCGGTGCTCGCCCTGCTGGTGACGCTGATTACTTTCCGTCAGAACGGCGATGCCGATCTGGCCCCTGCTACCAACTGATTAATTTTCACTTACGAGGGTTGTAGACATGGCAACTATTTTCGATCCGATCAAACTGGGCGACGTCGAGCTGGCCAACCGCATCATCATGGCGCCGCTGACCCGCTGCCGCGCTGACGAAGGACGCGTGCCAAACGCACTGATGGCCGAGTACTACGTACAACGTGCCTCCGCCGGCCTGATCCTCAGCGAAGCCACTTCGGTCACGCCAATGGGCGTCGGCTACCCTGACACTCCGGGCATCTGGTCCAACGATCAAGTGCGCGGCTGGTCCAACGTAACCAAAGCCATTCACGGCGCTGGCGGCAAGATCTTCCTGCAACTGTGGCACGTCGGCCGGGTTTCTCATCCGTCGTACCTGAACGGTGAAGCGCCGGTTGCGCCGAGCGCCATCCAGCCTAAAGGTCACGTCAGCCTGGTGCGTCCAATGGCCGACTACCCAACCCCGCGGGCACTGGAAACCGCTGAGATCGCCGACATCGTCGACGCCTACCGCACCGGTGCCGAGAACGCCAAAGCAGCCGGTTTCGACGGCGTGGAAATCCACGGCGCCAACGGTTACCTGCTCGACCAGTTCCTGCAGAGCAGCACCAACCAGCGCACCGACAACTACGGCGGCTCCCTGGAAAACCGTGCACGCCTGCTGCTGGAAGTGACTGACGCAGCGATCGAAGTCTGGGGCGCTGGCCGTGTCGGTGTGCACCTGGCACCACGCGCAGACTCCCACGACATGGGCGATGACAACCTGGCGGAAACCTTCACCTACGTTGCTCGTGAGCTGGGCAAACGCGGCATCGCGTTCATCTGCTCCCGCGAGAAAGAAGGCGCTGACAGCCTCGGCCCACAATTGAAAGAAGCTTTCGGCGGCCCGTACATCGCCAACGAAAAATTCACCAAGGACAGCGCCAATGCATGGCTGGCCAGCGGCAAGGCTGACGCCGTCGCCTTCGGTGTGCCATTCATTGCCAACCCGGACCTGCCAGCTCGTTTGAAGGCGGATGCGCCGTTGAATGATGCGCGTCCGGAGCTGTTCTACGCGAAAGGCCCGGTCGGTTATATCGACTACCCGACGCTGTAAGCGCTATTCAGTACAAGGCAGCAGAAACGCAAAAGCCCCCGACTTGTGAGAGTCGGGGGCTTTTTTCGTGGAGCCGACCGGGGAATGTTCGAAACCTGAGTTCAACCGAATATTTCAGGTCGGCGTACCTCGAAAGAACACCTCGGTCAGTCCCCTCTCCCTCTGGGAGAGGGTTAGGGTGAGGGCAATCGGCTCACACTCATTCACACAGACGACACAAATTCCCTACAAAATGCGTAGCTCGCTACGTATAAACTCCCGCACCGCGAACGTATATAAAAGCAGGCCAATTGACATAAGCTGTGCCAATTACGCATTTTGTTTCATTTGCGCAGGCTGGGGCTCAGGCGCAGCATATCCAACCCTGTATCGACCCAACGCTCGGCCTCGGCATGCAGCTCAAAGCTGTCCGGCGCCAGAAGCCATCCATACAGAAGGCCATCGATATAAGCATGAATGCTGATGGCCGCACGGGCAGTGTCGAGATCTTCCGGCAACTGGCCGCGATTCACCGCATTACGCAGGGTCAGCCCGATACGCAGATTGCAATCGAGACTGGCCGCCCGGCGCTGCTGGCGCAGATCGCACATTTCATCGGTGAACTCGCACTTATGAAACAGAATTTCGTTGATACGCCGGGTTTTCGGGTCCAGCGCAACTTGATGAAACAAATGAATCAGCAATTTGCGCATGCAACCCAACGGATCGAGTTCGTCCTCGCTCTCACTGGCCTTGGCCAGCTCATCCAGCGGTTCATGCAGGCTGTCGAGCATGGCCTGGACCAGATCGGCCTTGTTGCTGAAATGCCAATAGATAGCGCCCCGGGTGACACCGGCCATGGTCGCGATGTCCGCCAACGTCGTACGAGCGACGCCCCTTTCATAAAAGGCTTTCTCTGCCGCTTCCAGGATCTGGCTGCGAGTTTCTTGAGCTTCCTCTTTGGTACGACGGACCATGGCAGTAAAACCTCAAACAGGATGTTTCAGGGATGGCTGAATATCCGCTGAATAAAGAGGGGGCGATCTCTCGTGAATCGGTTCCCCGGCCTACAATTTCAAACCTTGCAACGACTTTTGTAACAGGGTGGGTACGAAGCCAAGGTATTTACAAACAACCATGAACGTAAGTATATTCCTTAGCAAGCTACTTATCCACCCGGCAGCATTTTTTTACCCTTCCACACTTCTTGTGCGCTTTTTGCGCGCCTGACCCGAGGATCTTCATGCAATTCAAGCCAGCTGTTACCGCTCTGGTCACTGCCGTCGCCCTGGCATCGCTGCTCAGCGGATGTAAAAAGGAAGAAGCGGCACCGGCCGCTCCGCCTCCTCAGGTCGGCGTCGTCACCCTGCAACCACAAGCCTTCACCCTCACGTCGGAACTGCCGGGCCGCACCAGTGCGTTCCGCATCGCGGAAGTGCGACCACAGGTCAACGGCATCATCCTCAAGCGTCTGTTCAAGGAAGGCGGCGATGTCAAAGCCGGCCAACAGCTGTATCAGATCGATCCGTCGGTCTATGAAGCAACCCTGAAAAGCGCCGAAGCCAACCTGCGTTCGACCAAGTCGATCTCTGATCGCTACAAGCAACTGGTCGATGAGCAGGCCGTGAGCCGTCAGGAATACGACACTGCCGTGTCCAACCGTCTGCAATCGGAAGCGTCCTTGCAGAGCGCGCAGATCAATGTCCGTTACACCAAGGTTTACGCGCCGATCTCCGGGCGCATTGGCCGTTCTTCGGTCACTGAAGGTGCCTTGGTCAGCAACGGCCAGACCGACGCCATGGCCGTAATCCAGCAGCTGGACCCGATCTACGTCGACGTGACGCAATCCTCGGTTGAGCTGCTGGAACTGCGCCGCGAGCTGGAAAGCGGCCGCCTGCAGAAATCCGGCGACAACTCGGCAGCGGTCAAGCTGACGCTGGAAGACGGCAGTCTGTACAAACTCGACGGTAAGCTGGAATTCTCCGAAGTGACGGTTGACCCGACTACCGGCTCGGTGACCTTGCGCGCCGTGTTCCCCAACCCTGACCACACCCTGCTGCCCGGCATGTTCGTTCACGCCCAGCTGCAGGCCGGTGTGAACAGCGCAGCGATCCTGGCCCCCCAGCAAGGCGTGACTCGCGACCTCAAGGGCGCGCCAACGGCACTGGTCGTGGGCCCGGACAACAAGGTCGAGCTGCGCCAGCTCAAGGCCAGTCGCACCGTGGGCAGCCAGTGGCTGATCGAAGACGGCCTGAAAGCCGGCGATCGACTGATCACCGAAGGGCTGCAATACGTGCGCCCAGGTGTGCAGGTGAATCCGACCGAAGCCACCAACGTGGGCAAAAAGAACCCGGCCCCCGCTCAGGCAGCTGACAAAGCCGCTGGCGGCAAAGGGGAGTAACTCATGTCAAAATTCTTCATCGACCGTCCGATTTTCGCTTGGGTAATTGCCCTGGTGATCATGCTGGTCGGGGCACTTTCGATCCTGAAATTGCCGATCAACCAGTACCCGAGCATTGCGCCACCGGCCATTGCGATCTCCGTGACCTACCCGGGCGCTTCGGCGCAAACCGTGCAGGACACCGTGGTCCAGGTGATCGAGCAGCAGCTCAACGGTATCGACAACCTGCGTTATGTGTCCTCGGAAAGTAACTCCGACGGCAGCATGACCATCACCGCAACCTTCGAGCAAGGCACCAACTCCGACACCGCGCAGGTACAGGTTCAGAACAAGCTGAACCTGGCCACCCCGCTGTTGCCGCAGGAAGTGCAGCAACAAGGTATCCGTGTAACCAAGGCAGTGAAGAACTTCCTTCTGGTGATCGGCGTGGTGTCGCGCGACGGCAGCATGAACAAGGACGACCTGTCCAACTACATCGTGTCGAACATGCAGGATCCGATCTCGCGGACTGCCGGTGTCGGTGACTTCCAGGTCTTCGGTGCCCAGTACGCAATGCGCATCTGGCTCGACCCGGCCAAGTTGAACAAGTACAACCTGACCCCGTCTGACGTCAGCACCGCAATCTCGGCGCAGAACGTTCAAGTCTCGTCCGGTCAGCTCGGCGGTTTGCCGGCGCTGCCTGGCCAGCAACTGAACGCCACGATTATCGGCAAGACACGTCTGCAAACTGCCGAGCAGTTCAAGGCGATTCTGCTGAAGGTCAACCAGGACGGTTCGCAGGTACGTGTCGGCGATGTCGCTGATGTCGGCCTGGGTGGTGAGAACTCGAGCATTTCCGCCCAGTTCAACGGCAGCCCGGCTTCCGGTCTGGCGGTAAAACTGGCCAACGGTGCCAACGCTCTCGACACCGCCAAAGCGCTGCGCAAGACGATTGACGACCTCAAGCCGTTCTTCCCGCAAGGCATGGAAGTGGTTTTCCCGTATGACACCACTCCGGTAGTGACCGAGTCGATCAAGGGTGTGGTTGAAACCCTGGTCGAAGCGATCGTGCTGGTGTTCCTGGTGATGTTCCTGTTCCTGCAGAACTTCCGCGCTACCGTCATCACCACGATGACCGTGCCGGTGGTATTGCTCGGTACATTCGGCATCCTCGCCGCCGCCGGTTTCAGCATCAACACCCTGACCATGTTCGGTATGGTGCTGGCCATCGGTTTGCTGGTGGACGACGCCATCGTCGTGGTGGAAAACGTCGAGCGGGTGATGGCCGAGGAAGGCCTGTCACCGAAGGAAGCGACGAAAAAGTCCATGGGCCAGATCCAGGGCGCACTGGTCGGTATCGCCCTTGTTCTGTCGGCGGTATTGCTGCCGATGGCGTTCTTCAGCGGCTCTACCGGTGTGATCTACAAGCAGTTCTCGATCACCATCGTCTCGGCCATGGCCCTGTCGGTACTGGTTGCACTGATCTTCACCCCGGCGCTGTGCGCCACCATGCTCAAGCCGATTGCGAAAGGTGAGCACGGCACGCCGAAAAAAGGTTTCTTCGGCTGGTTCAACCGTAACTTCGACCGCGGTGTCAGAAGCTATGAGCGCGGTGTAGGCAACATGCTGCAACGCAAGGCGCCGTATCTGCTGGCGTACTTGCTGATCGTCGTCGGTATGATCTGGCTGTTCACCCGCATTCCAACTGCATTCCTGCCGGAAGAAGACCAGGGCGTATTGTTCGCTCAGGTGCAAACCCCGGCCGGCTCCAGCGCCGAACGCACCCAAGTGGTGATCGACGAGATGCGTTCCTACCTGCTGGATAAAGAAGCGGGTGCCGTGTCCTCGGTGTTCACCGTGAACGGCTTCAACTTCGCCGGTCGTGGTCAGAGTTCGGGTCTGGCGTTCATCATGCTCAAACCGTGGGGCGAGCGTGACGCGGGTAACAGCGTGTTTGCCCTGGCGCAGCGTGCCCAGCAACACTTCTTCAGTTTCCGCGATGCGATGGTGTTTGCCTTCGCTCCGCCAGCCGTACTGGAGTTGGGTAACGCCACAGGTTTCGACGTGTTCCTGCAGGATCGTGCCGGTATCGGTCACGAAAAACTGATGGAAGCGCGTAACCAGTTCCTCGGTCTGGCAGCGCAGAGCAAAGTGCTCTATCAGGTGCGTCCGAACGGCCTGAACGACGAGCCGCAATACCATCTGGAAATCGATGACGAGAAAGCCCAGGCCCTTGGCTTGAGCCTCTCCGACATCAACAGCACGCTGTCGATCTCCTTCGGTAGTAGCTACGTCAACGACTTCATCGACCGTGGTCGGGTGAAGAAGGTTTACGTGCAAGGTCAGGCCGGTGCTCGCATGAGCCCTGAAGACTTGAAGAAGTGGTACGTGCGCAACAACGTCGGGACCATGGTGCCGTTCTCCGCCTTCGCCAAGGGCGAGTGGATCTACGGTTCGCCGAAACTGGCCCGTTATAACGGCGTGGAAGCGATGGAGGTGCTCGGTTCTCCGGCGCCGGGTTATTCCACCGGTGAAGCGATGGCCGAAGTCGAAGCGATTGCCAAGAAGCTGCCGGCCGGTGTCGGTATCTCCTGGACCGGTCTGTCCTACGAGGAACGTCTGTCCGGCTCGCAAGCGCCAGCGCTGTACGCCCTGTCGCTGCTGATGGTGTTCCTGTGTCTGGCGGCGTTGTATGAAAGCTGGTCGATTCCGATCGCGGTCATGCTCGTGGTGCCGCTGGGGATCATTGGTGCTCTGATGGCCACCAGCCTGCGCGGTCTGTCCAACGACGTGTACTTCCAGGTGGGCCTGTTGACGACCATCGGTCTGGCAGCTAAAAACGCCATTCTGATCGTCGAGTTCGCCAAGGAACTGCATGAACAGGGACGCAGCCTGCGTGACGCGGCGATCGAAGCCTGCCGCATGCGTCTGCGACCGATCATCATGACGTCGCTGGCCTTCGTCCTCGGTGTTGTACCGTTGGCGATCTCCACCGGCGCCGGTTCGGGCAGCCAACATGCCA
>NZ_JAEKEG010000174.1 GCF_016651255.1 Pseudomonas sp. TH10 | reverse complement strand
TCGGGCAATCGGGCGTTCAGCGACTGGGCCGACACCCCGCGCGCCACTTCGCTCATGCGCCGCAGCGGCCGCAAGCCACTGCGCGCCGCCCAGGCCCCAAGCAGCGCCGTGGCGAGCGCCGAGAGGCCGACCGTCAGCCAGATCAGGCGCTGCATGCGCTGCAGGAAGTGCTGGTGATGGGTGATGTCGAGCAGCAGGGTCAATTGCGGCGAGTCGGGTTGGCCCGGATAGAGCGGGGCGCTGAGCACTCGATAGTCGGTGCCTGCGTGGCGGGTAGTGGACAAGCCCGCGGTCAGTGGAAGTTGTTCCGGCAGCTGCGCCGAGCTGTCGTACCAGCGCCGGCCGTCAGCCCCGGTGATGCGCAGTGCCAGGTCGGCCTGGCGGCTCAATTCATCGGCGAGCCTGGCCTGGCTGTCGCTCGATTGAATGTCGTGCAGCGCCCGACGCAGGCCGATCAGTTTGCCGTCCAGTTGTTGCTGGTCGAGCTCGATGAAGTGCGCTTCGCTGGCGCGGTTGAACAAGATACCGGCGAACAGCGAAACCACAGCGGTGCAAGCCGCAAACAGCAGGGCCAGGCGCGAACTCAGGGACAAACGGCGCATCAGGCGCAACGCTCTTCAAGCACGTAACCCATGCCGCGCACGGTGTGGATCAGTTTATTGGGGAATTCGTCGTCGACTTTCAGACGCAAACGGCGGATCGCCACTTCGATGACATTGGTGTCGCTGTCGAAATTCATGTCCCAGACCTGCGACGCAATCAGCGATTTTGGTAGTACTTCACCCTGACGCCGCAAAAGCATCTCCAGCAGGGCGAACTCCTTGGCGGTCAAGTCGATGCGCTGGCCCGAGCGTTCGACGCGGCGGCGGATCAGGTCCAGACGCAGATCAGCCAGTTGCAAGCTGGTGTCCTGGGGCGGGGCGCTGCCACGGCGTAACAGGCTGCGCACTCGTGCCAGCAATTCCGAGAAGGCGAACGGTTTGACCAGATAATCGTCGGCACCGAGTTCGAGGCCATGAACCCTGTCTTCCACAGCGTCTTTGGCTGTGAGAAAAAGTACCGGCGTATCCAGCCCGGCGCTGCGTACCGCGTGCAGAATCTGCCAGCCATTACGCCCCGGCAGCATCACGTCGAGGATCAACAGCGCGTATTCACCGCTCAACGCCAGTTGCTGGCCGCTGTTGCCATCAGCCACCAGCTCAGTATTGAACCCGGCCTCCGTCAGGCCCTGGCGCAGGTATTGACCGGTTTTCGCTTGGTCTTCGACGATCAACAGTTTCATGGGGGACTCGGTTGCAGGAATGAAAGCTTTATACCGTGAGAGCCGGCGCCAGGCGCCAAACTGACAAAGTTGTAATCTGCCTGTCAGGTGGATGCCAGCACGGGCCGGCTAAAGTTTCCCACAGGCTGAACCTTATCTTGTTGGAGTACGACCATGTTTTTGCGCACATCCCTGGCTTTGACCGCATGTCTGTTGGCGTTGAGTGCGCCAGTGTCAGCCGCGCCAGCGCACACCTATGACTTCGGCCAGTCAGCGCCGGCTGCCAAGGCCACGCGCAGTATTGAAGTGGTGATGGGCGATATGTCGTTCGATCCCCGGGCGATCAATATCAAGGCGGGGGAGACCGTCCGCTTCGTGCTGGTCAATAAAGGCCAGTTGCTGCACGAGTTCAACCTCGGCGATGCAGCCATGCATGCCCAACATCAACAGGCCATGTTGCAGATGCAGCAAAGCGGCATGCTGACACCGACCGGCATGAAGGCCATGGATCACGCTGCCATGGGGCATGGCATGAAGCACGATGACCCCAACAGCGTGCTGGTCGAGCCTGGCAAAACCGCCGAACTGACCTGGACCTTCACCAAACCCACCAGCCTCGAGTTCGCCTGCAACATCCCCGGCCACTACCAGGCCGGCATGGTCGGCAAACTAACCATCGAAGCCCCGTAGCCGCTGCGCAGGAGCGGTGTAGGAGCTGTGTAGGAGCTGCGTAGGAGCTGTCGAGTGCAACGAGGCTGCGATCTTTCCAAAACCACCCAATTCCCAATCCCCAACCCCCAACAAAACCCCTGAACACTGGTAGAATCCGCTGATTCTTCAGTCAGGTTTCCGCCATGCATCCCGCAGC
This sequence comes from Pseudomonas sp. TH10, assembly GCF_016651255.1. Taxonomy (GTDB): domain Bacteria; phylum Pseudomonadota; class Gammaproteobacteria; order Pseudomonadales; family Pseudomonadaceae; genus Aquipseudomonas. The sequence goes on along the minus strand of NZ_JAEKEG010000174.1, from coordinate 23,591 downwards.
CGAACATTCGCCGCTGGGCAAATCCAGCGAATACATCGCCACGTACACGCCGTCCTTGCTGTTCCCGATTCCGCGCACCGCGAAATGGGCCGAACTGGGCCTGACCGCCGAAACCCTGCCGTATAAAGGTGTGGATTTCTGGAACTGCTTCGAGCTGTCGTGGCTGCTGCCATCCGGCAAACCGGTGGTCGCCATCGGCGAATTCAGCATTCCGGCGGATTCGCCGAACATCATCGAATCGAAGTCGTTCAAGCTGTACCTGAACTCGCTGAATCAGACGCCGTTTGCCGACATCGCCACGCTGGAAGCGACGCTGGTCAAGGATCTGTCCGCCGCTGCCGGCAAACCGGTGGGCGTACGGGTTCGCAGTCTCAAAGAAGTTGAGGCCGAAGGCGTCGTGGCGCTGCCGGGTGTGTGCATCGATGATCTGGATATCAGCGTCAGCGACTACGCGCACCCGCGTCCGGAACTGCTGCGTTGCGATGATTCGCGGATCGTCGAGGAGACGGTGTACAGCCATTTGCTGAAATCCAACTGCCCCGTCACCAGTCAGCCGGATTGGGGCACGGTGGTGGTGGAATATCGTGGTTCGGCACTGGATCATGCGAGCTTGCTGGAATACATCGTCAGCTTCCGCCAGCATTCGGACTTCCATGAGCAGTGTGTGGAGCGGATTTTCCTTGATCTGCAGCGGCTGCTGAAACCTGAGAAGCTCACGGTGTTTGCACGCTACGTGCGTCGCGGTGGTCTGGACATCAACCCGTATCGCAGCACCGAAAGCGTACAGCTGCTGAACCATCGGTTGGTGCGTCAGTAAGATCAAAAGATCGCAGCCTGCGGCAGCTCCTACATTGAATATCTGTAGGAGCTGCCGCAGGCTGCGATCTTTTGATTTTGGGAATCAGATCCCCATGCTGCCCAGCGCATTGACGATATTGCGCAGGGTGCCGGCGATGGCCGGGTGTTCAAGTTCAAAGCGATCAACCGCCAGGTTCACGCCGTCGGCGATGCTCGCATCTTGCGTGGCAGTTTCCAGTTTTATTTCCGATTCAATCTGCGCCATCAACGCATGCAGATCCTCGCGCTCAACTTCCGACAGCGGTGGATTCTGATCCAGCTGCTCGCGCAGAGTATCGAGCTGTTTTTGCAGTTCTTGGGCGGGCATGGTGTTTTCCTTTTATCGAGAGGCACTGGCATTGACCGCAGCCGCGCGCCAAAGGTCTATGGCTGACCTTTAGATTAATCCACTCTCGTTCAACCTGCATGATCCCGATCAGGGCTTTTCGCCTTTGCACCGACGCAGGCTGATGTCCGCCAGGCAGGTGTCGAGCTCGCCCAGGTGATCGATCACCGAATGCACGCCGAGGCCGAATAACTGCACGGTCGCCTTGCCGCGCCGTTGTTCGCGTTCTTTCTGCGTCAAGGCCTGCCATTCGGCCGGCGCCAGGCCGCACAGTGAACCGCATGAGGCCAGGCCAATGGTCCACAACCCGGCATTCAGGCCGGCTTGCAGCAGTCGCGGCTCACCGCTGACCAGGACGCAGCCGTCCAGACGATCGACGTTCAAGCCCATCAGCGCTTGCCAACAGGCGCTGGGGGCGGGCCATGGATTGTTTGTTGCTGAATGTTGCGACGGTTTCACCCAAGTCGGCAACGCAGCCGACAGCTGCAGGGCGAGGGCAGGGGGCAGTTCGTCAATCCAGGCGCAGGGAATCTGCTGGCGTTGCAGGCTGTGCAAACTGTCCAGCGCACCGGGAGTTGCTTCGGCGTGTTCAGGCAAGACGCTGGTGAGCTGTCGGGTGCGGGCGCCAAAATCCACCAGACAACCACTGAGTCCGAACAACACGGCAGTCAGGCTGGGCACAGCGAGGGGCAAGGGTTCGGCGTGCGGCATTTCAGCATCCTTGAAATAGTACCGAGGCTATTGGACGCGGATGACAGTTGAGTGACACTGCTGTTATCGACCGTAAGGCCACCTGTACTTGCGCGCGGGCTTACGGCGATGCTGCCTAAAACGGCCTTTACGTCTTATACTAGCCAGCTCAACGCTTGGGCCCAGAGCCCGCGACAGTACAATTCCAAGGAGTTTTCTATGCGCTGGAGCAATCCGCTCGCTCAGCTTTGTGTATGTGCCGGCCTGTTGCTGGCTCCGTTTGCCACTCAGGCGGCAACGGAAGAAGACCCTTGGGAAAGCGTTAACCGCCCAATCTTCCAGTTCAACGATTTTGTCGACACTTACGCACTGAAGCCTTTGGCGCAGGGCTATGAATTCGTCACACCGCAATTCGTGGAAGACGGCATCCACAATATGTTCCGCAACGTCGGTGATGTCACCAACCTTGCCAACAACATCTTGCAGGCCAAACCGGCAGCAGCCGGCGTCGACACCGCGCGCCTGATCTTCAACACCACCTTCGGTCTGCTCGGCTTCTTCGACGTCGGCACCAAGATGGGCCTGCACCGCAGCGACGAAGACTTTGGCCAGACCCTCGGCTACTGGGGTGTCGGCAGCGGCCCGTACGTGATGCTGCCGTTACTCGGCCCGAGCACCTTGCGCGATGCACCGGCCAGGTACCCGGACTCCTATGTCGGCGCCTATCGCTATGTCGACGATGTCGCCGTGCGCAACTCGTTCATGGCGCTGGATGTAGTCGATGCCCGCGCCAGCCTGCTGTCGGCCGAGAAGCTGATCAACGGCGACAAGTACGTGTTCATCCGTAACGCCTACCTGCAGAATCGTGAATTCAAGGTCAAGGACGGTCAGGTCGAAGACGATTTCTGATTTCGACCAGGCATAGGAAAGGCGGCCATTGTGCCGCCTTTTTCATTGTCCGGATCACGCAAACTCCAGGTTTTACGGGGCTGGGCATGCGATTTGCGCACCGAGTCCTACCTAACATTGAGTTACGGTTTTAGCGGTTCTTATAACTACTGGTCATTTGCCAGGTAAAGTCCTCAAGTGACCTTCGCCACGAGCTTGAAACGCCCAGCGGATGGGAGTACCGTCTGCGCCTTAGAGGGCACCTCTGGTGTGAGCTGTGCGTAGGGCAAAAGCCTGAAGCCGGCGCGTCAGAGAGGCTAGAAAGCGAATCCAGTAGTGAGAGCCGGGTCTGAACCCCGCCTGCTACGCCAACCTAATTCTGGCGCCGTTTGCCCACATGCCAAAAACCAGTGCCACGCTGCTGATAATCGATGATGACGAAGTAGTGCGCGCGAGTCTCGCGGCCTATTTGGAAGACAGTGGTTTCAGCGTCCTGCAGGCCAGCAACGGCCAACAGGGTCTTCAGGTATTCGAGCAAGACAAGCCCGACTTGGTCATCTGCGATCTGCGCATGCCGCAGATGGGCGGTCTCGAACTCATCCGTCAGGTCACCGAGCTGTCGCCGCAAACCCCGGTGATTGTGGTTTCGGGTGCTGGCGTGATGAACGACGCGGTCGAGGCCCTGCGCCTCGGCGCGGCGGATTACCTGATCAAGCCTCTCGAAGATCTGGCTGTGCTCGAGCACTCCGTGCGCCGGGCCCTGGATCGTGCGCGTCTGCTGCTGGAAAACCAGCGCTACCGCGAGAAGCTGGAAAAGGCCAACCGTGAGCTCGCGGCCAGTCTTAACCTGCTCCAGGAAGACCAGAATGCCGGTCGCCAGGTGCAGATGAACATGCTGCCGGAAAGCCCGTGGAGCATTGACGAGTTCAAGTTTGCTCACCAGATCATCCCTTCGCTGTACCTGTCGGGTGATTTTGTCGACTATTTCCGTGTCGACGAGCGCCGGGTTGCGTTCTACCTGGCGGATGTATCCGGTCATGGCGCGTCTTCAGCCTTTGTTACCGTGTTGCTGAAATTCATGACCACGCGCCTGTTGTTTGAATCCAAGCGCAACGGCACATTGCCGGAATTCAAGCCTTCGGAAGTCCTTGGTCATATCAACCGGGGGCTGATCAGTTGTAAGCTGGGTAAACACGTCACAATGGTCGGTGGAGTCATCGACGAGGAGACCGGTTTGTTGACCTATAGCATCGGCGGCCATCTGCCGTTGCCTGTGTTGTACACGCCTGACAGTGTTCGTTATCTGGAAGGACGTGGTCTGCCGGTGGGGCTCTTCAATGAAGCCACGTACGAAGACCACGTGCTTGAGCTGCCGCCGACGTTCAGCCTGACGCTGATGTCGGATGGCATTCTGGACCTTTTGCCAGAACCCACGCTCAAAGAAAAAGAAGCTGCTTTGCCCCAGCGGGTGAAGTCAGCGGGCGGCAGCCTGGATGGTCTGCGGCAAGTGTTTGGATTGGCCACGCTAGGGGAGATGCCGGATGATATCGCCCTGTTGGTGTTGAGCAGGAATCTTTAATGAGTACCGGTAGAATCCAGTTCGCCGAGCAGGATGGCACCTTCGTCCTGAAGTTCGTCGGTGAAGTTCGCCTGACCCTGTGTTCGGCGTTGGATGCGACTATTGAGAAAATCTTCACCGCGTTGAATTTCAACGCGATCGTGATCGATTTGACCGAAACCCGCAGCATCGACAGCACGACATTGGGCCTGTTGGCCAAGTTGTCGATCCTGTCGCGGCAGAAGGTCGGCCTGCTGCCGACCGTCGTCACCACCCACGATGACATCACCCGTCTGTTGCAATCGATGGGTTTCGAGCAGGTGTTCAATATCGTCAACCACCCCGTACCTTGCCCGGAGTGCCTGGACGACCTGCCGGATCAGGATCAGTCGGAAGAGGTTGTGCGAATCAAGGTGCTTGAAGCGCACAAGATCCTCATGGGCCTGAACGACTCCAATCGTGAAGCGTTTCATGATCTGGTCAATGCCCTCGAGCGCCACTGATACTGTCACATTCCCACACTGGAATTCACACACAAAAAAGGCGAACCCCTTAGGGTTCGCCTTTTTGCACTGCCTTGGACTAGATCAGAGCTTGGCTTGCAACAACGCCTCAAGCTTCTCCTGGTCGCGAGCAAACTGACGGATGCCCTCTGCCAGTTTCTCGGTAGCCATGGCGTCTTCGTTCGACAACCAGCGGAATTGCGCTTCGTTGAGGTTCAGACGCGCTTCACCGGCATGCCCTGGCGCTAGTTTGCGCTCAAGCTTGCCAGTATCGGCCGCCAGCTTGTCGATCAGGTCGGGGCTGATGGTCAGGCGGTCGCAGCCGGCCAGTTGCTCGATCTGGTTGAGGTTGCGGAAGCTCGCGCCCATGACCACGGTCTTGTAGTCATTGGCCTTGTAGTAGTTGTAGATGCGTGTCACCGACTGCACGCCCGGATCATCAGCGCCGGTGTAGTCGTTGCCGTTGGCTTTCTTGTACCAGTCGTAAATGCGGCCCACGAACGGCGAAATCAGGAACACGCCGGCATCGGCGCAGGCGGCGGCCTGGGCGAAGGAGAACAGCAAGGTCAGGTTGGTCTGAATGCCTTCCTTCTCCAGCACTTCAGCAGCGCGAATACCTTCCCAGGTCGAGGCGATCTTGATCAGTACGCGGTCGCGGCCAATGCCGGCCTTGTCGTACAGCTCGATCAGGCGATGCGCTCGCTTGAGTACGGCGTCCTTGTCGAACGACAGGCGCGCATCCACTTCAGTGGAGATACGGCCCGGAATCACTTTGAGAATTTCCTGACCTACCGCAACGCCGAAACGGTCGCTGGCCAGGCCGACATCGCCCTTGCAGTCGCTGACACAGGCGTTCAGCAGCTCGGCGTACGCCGGAATGGCCGCCGCTTTGAGCAGCAGGGAAGGGTTGGTGGTGGCGTCGACCGGTTTGACCCGGGAGATCGCTTCGAAGTCGCCGGTGTCGGCCACAACGGTGGTGAACTGTTTGAGTTGTTCCAGCTTGGAAGTCATGGGCGTGCTCTGTCCTTTGGATCTGATGACATTACCCGAGCGCTGACAGCCACTCAAGGGCGCGTGTACCTATCGAAGGCCCCAGCGGCAACAACCTGAAAACGGCTGTTTGAAAGGTGGGGCGCGGTGTTGATAAATACGATGCCGAAATGCGGAACTGGTTCAACCGAGCTGACCAAGCAGCAAAAGCCGTAGCAGCGCAGGAGCCCAGGAGCGTAGGAGCGTAGGAGCTGTCGAGTGAAACGAGGCTGCGATCTTTTAAAAACGGCTGCGATCACCCCCGCATCAACGGCCTTCCAGCAACTCCGCAGCCTGATCCAGCAACGCCAACGGATCCTTGGCCTTGTGAATATCCACCGACAACAACTGACGGAATTTACGTGCCCCCGGGAATCCCGTACCCAACCCCAGCACATGCCGGGTGATATGGTGCATCGACCCACCCGCAGCAATATGCGCCGCAATATACGGCCGCAACTGCGCCAGCGCCTCAGCCCGGCTGATCACCGGAGCAGTGCTGCCGAACAGCTGTTGATCCACCTCAGCCATCACATAGGGATTGTGATACGCCTCACGCCCCAGCATCACCCCGTCGAAAGTCTGCAAATGCTCACGGCAGGCCTCCAGCGTCTTGATCCCGCCATTCAGGATGATCTCCAGATCCGGGAAGTCAGTCTTCAACTGCGCCGCCACGTCATAACGCAGCGGCGGAATATCGCGGTTCTCCTTCGGCGACAACCCCTCCAGGATCGCAATCCGCGCATGCACGGTAAAACTCGTGCACCCGGCATCCCGCACAGTGCCTACGAAGTCGCATAACTGCTCATAACTGTCCCGGCCATTGATGCCGATCCGGTGCTTCACCGTCACCGGAATCGACACCGCATCACGCATCGCCTTCACACAATCCGCCACCAACTGCGGATGCCCCATCAACACCGCGCCAATCATGTTGTTCTGCACCCGATCACTCGGGCAGCCCACATTCAGGTTCACCTCGTCATAGCCGTGCTCCTGGGCCATGCGAGCGCAGGCAGCGAGGTCCAGCGGGACGCTACCGCCCAATTGCAGGGCCAGCGGGTGCTCGGCTTCGTTGTGACGAAGGAAACGCTCGTGATCGCCGTTGAGGAGCGCGCCGGTGGTGACCATTTCGGTGTAGAGCAGGGCGTTCTTCGATAGGAGGCGTAGGAAGAAACGGCAATGGCGGTCAGTCCAATCCATCATGGGGGCAACACTAAATCTTCTACTGATAAGACTTTGATTTAAAAGGATTTTATTCATGGTTACGGCCGAAAAATTGCTAATTATTGGCGCCTGATGCACATGAGGTGCACACGGTGGGCATGAGAGGCACATGTGGGCGGCATTATACAGGTGCATTGCACTGTGCACCGATTGCACGCCTGGTCTGACTGAAAGGTGGAAGGTTCGCTGGAGTGAAATCGGCTTTTTTTCCGATTTACAGTCTCTTCGATTGGGCAAGGATTTTCCAAAATCATGGCGGCAAGCAAAACAAACGCTAACGACTAAGGAATGAAGAATGGCTTCTTTTGCGAAATTACCCAGTGGAAAATGGCGAGTACAGGTCAGAAAATCCGGCACTTATCGAGGAGCCACATTTTCGACAAAAAACGACGCTAAGAGATGGGCAGAAGCTATTGAGCGGCAGGCGACATATATTGCTGCTGTCGGTTACGCTATGCCGCCAAAAGAGGCAACTGTAAAGGACTTAATAGATAAGTACTTGGAAGTGTCTGTTGAACAATTTGGCAAAACGAAAACAGCAACTCTTAATATGTTAATTAAGAGGGTTGGTGCTGTCAGGCTAAACTTGTTAAATGCACTGGTTTTGCGGGACTTTGTAGAGTTACGTGTTAAGGAGGGTGCAGGTGGAGTAACAATTGCGTCGGATTTGTCTTATCTGTCTTCTGTACTTAAGTGGGCGCGGCATTCGCGACGTCTTGACGTTCCCGAACGTCTGGCGCTGGACGTTAGAGCAAGTTTGAAGCATGTTGGGCTTAAGACTAGGAGTTTCGAGCGATCACGTGAGCCTACAGAAACTGAATTGAAAACTCTCTATGCATACTGGGAAGCCAATCCTAGGCAATCTATTGATATGTCAACCTTGGTGAAATTCGCCCTGTTTACCGGGATGAGGCAAGGGGAAATTACAAGAATTAGAGTGGAGGATGTTAATAGCGAGGCAAGAACGGTTTTGATCAGGGACAGAAAAGATCCAAAGAAAAAATATGGCAATGATCAGATTGTCCCGCTGTTTGATGGAGCTTGGGATATAGTGGTTTCGTGTATTTCAGGCCGTAATAGCGGTGACATTTTTAATGTCAAGTCAGCTTCGGTGAGCACTGCATTTACGCGAGCTTGCAAAAAGCTTGGCATTGAAGATTTGAGGTTTCATGATCTCAGGCATAAAGCTACCGCAGACTTCTTTCGCGCTGGTTTGGAGATACCATATGTTGCGTTGATGACTGGGCATAAAACTTGGGCGATGCTAAAGCGTTATACCGAGATTAATGCTTCGGATGTGCATGCTGCTCGGTCACGCCTGATACCTTACTAAACGACAAGAAGGAGAATCGAGGATTTTTTTGATTCTCCTCCTCCTCTTATTAGCACTCACTATTCAAACTGACATGGTGAATTAGTGAGAAGGAGTGTCGAATGCAAGCCGATGAAATTGTAGAGCATGAAAAACATCAAGAAATTGCAAGGGCTCTTGGATTTCTGACGGTGGGGGATTTGGCTGTTCTTGCTGATGTTAAAATTTCGACCCTGGAGGCATGGAGGAAAAGAAAGCAAGGGCCACAGCATATTCAGTTTGGGAATAACCCCTTGTACCCTATTTTTGAAGTTAAGCGATTTCTCGAAGCGCTGTATTCTAAAGGGCAGGAGGTGAGTGGCTCTAGGCGTCATGTCAGCGACGCCTTGTAATCAAATTGACGGTATTACATAGCTGGGGGGAATATTTTATTAGAGATAACTCTGTGTGTTTGACGCATTTGTATTGTGCTGAATAATAGGCTTGATAAAATTTAAAATCCTGTCGTTTGTGGGTAGTGCATTTTTCGTCAATTATGCGCATTATTTCAATTTTGTCTTCTGTGCACGTGTTGATGCCAAAAATTATTCCTTTTAGATTGGAAAAACTATAGGTTAACACCCTGTCCTCTGTGGTTGAGTGGCTGTTCATCATGTCACATAGTATTAGTCTGTGTTCATTTTCATAATTCCAGTCAGGGGATTTTACTTTGATGTCTCGGTAAAATTGTTGCCAATAAATATTTCTCCAGTTTTCCTCTGATTTATTCATTTCCTCTGCGCAGATGCTAAATTTTCCATCTAAAGTATGCCATGTTGAATTCAATGTTGGGTAAGTTAGGCGGCCTAAGGAGCGGAAGAAATCTATCTCTCCAAAGCCTTCTTCGTAATTGATGGGTTCGAACTTGAATCTTATATTTCCATATGATGGGCCATTGGAACCCCATCCATTAATTCCTCTCAGAGGTAGAAAGTTTCCTTCTATATCATCATCTGATTCAAAAATTAAACACGCACCTTTATGGTTGTCGCCGTAGTGACCCCATACGGATGAGTTTTCACAGGAAGACATAAAGCAGGCTGTATACCATTCTGGATAAATTAGGTCGGCTAGCCTTTTTGTGTAATCCTCAGGGAACTCTTTGATTATATGGTGCTTGTTAGAAGCGTTGCTTTGCGTGGTGTTGTTGTAGCGTGAAATTAGATTCACTTGGGATTTGGCGTTTTTTTGTATTGAAAATATAAGTTCTACTGGGCTTGAGTGCGTGCTGTTTTTCTTGATTAGTTGTTCGATGTTGTCTATGAAGTTGGCTTCCGCTAGATTTTTTATTAGCGCGTCTGCATAGAGGTTTTTTTGAGTTCTTGAAGGGATTAAGTTTAGCTCTTCATGTTTCTCCAAGATCAGCTCGACTGCCAAAGGGTGTACAGAACTTAGGTAGAATGTAAGTTCGTCCCTTCTTGTTGGTGTGGTTCTGGTTAGAATGGCCTCCAGCAGTAGTGTGATGTATTCGTTTTTGAAGAATTTTTCTACTATTTCCAAGAAATATTGTTTGGCTTCGGCAGTATGGAAGTCATTCATGTTTATGTGTATTGGTATATCTTTTGTAGTTAGATTCTGATCTTCATTGCAAAGAAGGGTTAATATGCAGGTTCTTTCAAGGCAGAGTAGGTAATGCCTGAATAGATTTTTCCAGGCTATTTCATCACCGTGCCAATAAATCTCTCGATATCCCTCCATGGGGTCGTTGAGGCTTTCTGGATGGGCGAAAAATATAGATTGCTTTGAAAGTTCTTGATTGCCTGCTAGTAGTCTGTCAGTTGATCTGAATCTGTAGAAAATCATCTGTAAATTCCGTTTCTATTGTCTGAATACCGGGACAGAACCTGTACTTTTGATGCTGGTAGCAAAAGGTGTCAAGGGCTCGCGTTGAGGCCGCAGCCCAGGCGCGGGTGATAGGCGAGCCGTAGCGTATCCTCAAACTCAAATCAGAACGCACACTTATCGCGGCTGAAGCAAGGCTTCATCTACCCAGTCGTGAGCCTCTGGAGCGATCCGCTGGTCGGGACGCCAAAGTGACTCGGTTTCGTAAGGTGCTTTGCTCCATGCAATTTATCCAGCTGCACGCTGGCCACAACCCGGCTTGTTAATTCCGAAAAGCTACAGATGATCGGGGTTTCATGGCCTTCTTGTCCCTGAGCACAGACTTGGCTACAGAGTCCGACTGATCTCCTCCCGCCATTACTCATTGCGCCCGATTCTGTTAGATTTCGTACACATAAAGGGAGGATTGAAATGCCTAGTGCGGAAAGGTCAGGTGTCTTCGACATATCAGATGCAGACGGGGTGAATGAGTCAGAGCGCTTGTTGATGAGGCTTTGCAGGCGGTCGTTCCTGAGCTTGTGGGCGCATGCTAACTTGCATACTGATCAGGACATGCGCGACGGAAAAGGAAGTGCTAAGGAATTCGCTGACGTGTTAGTGGTGTTCGGAAATGATATAGTTATTTTTTCCGATAAACACATAGTTTATCAATCCGAGGTCGATGCTACCCTCGCCTGGAAACGTTGGTATAAACGAGCAGTATTAAGTTCAGCTAAACAGTTGTACGGTGCAAAGAGTTGGCTTGAAAGATTTCCATCTAGAGTATTTCTCGATTCAAAATGCACTCGGCCTGTACCAGTAAAAATGCCTGATGTTTCCAAAGCGCGTTTCCATCTTATTGCGATCACTCGCGGTAGCGCAAAAGCATGTGAGAAATACTACCCGGGTAGTATGGGCTCTCATATGATAAATACGGCGGTGGATCATACTGTTTATCCTGAAATGCCATTCACTACCGGGCCATTAGATGCAGGAAAAGAGTTTGTTCATGTTTTTGACGAGCTCTCGCTTGAAGTTCTAATGAGTGAAATGAGCACGATAAAGGATTTCATTGATTATATAGGCGCTAGAAAAGATTTGCTCCTTAGTCCTGATATGGTGGTTGTCAGCGCTGGGGAGGAGCAGCTTATTGCCGCATTTCTGACGCACTCGGGGGAAGGTGAAACGTTTTCGTTTTTACCTTCGACAGATGATGTTCCGGGGTTCGTTAGCTTTGACGAGACTTTATACCCTGCGTTACAGGCACGCCCTGAATATAAAGAGATGCATGCCCAAAATGAGAAAAGTAATTTTTGGGATTTTCTCATTGAAAAATTTATTAGTGTTGGTGATCCATCACTGATTGAATTCGGGCGCGCTCAAGAAAATCATGAAACAGAGCACGCGTTGAGGTTAATGGCTTCGGAAACCCGCTTTATGAGGCGGGAATTAGTTAGGAATTTTATTGAGTTGCTTGAACGTGCGAGAGGCGAGCCTCCGACCAGGAGGGCACGCACCCTAATGACTAAGCAATCACCTGAGCTTTTATATATATTTTTGCTGTGTCCTAAGCTCGAAGGTCAAACTTACGAGGAGTACAGGCAGTTTCGTGCAGGGATGCTTTATGCTTATGCACAATGCGCGAAGCTAAAATTCGAAAAGGCAGTAACTATTATTGCTCTTGGGTTTGATCATCCAGAAAAAACGTATCCTGGTGGCTCAGAAGATTTGTGTGTGTTTATATGTGATCAGTATCCGGAGGATGAACGCGCTCGCGTCGAAGTTCTGAGAGAGCAATTAGGTATCTATGCTGATTCTTTAAAGGTTAAGGAGAGTCGTAGTTATCAGTTTCCGGTTGTTGCGGGAAATGCATCCTCGTATGTTTTTGCTTCGAGTAATGATGAGAAAAAACAAAGTAAAGTAAAGCAAAAGAAAGCTAAGAATAAAAATCAGAAAAATGCTCGGAAAAAAATAGAGGTCGATAGTGTGTGATGTTATAGGTGAATAGTTACAGCGTAGCTTAAATGTTGAAGTTCCATCTTTAAGTCTGAGGGGTTTTCGGAGCTAACAGGGTGGGGTCAAGGGCATGACCGGAGGCCGCAGCCTGCGCAGCGAAGCAAGCAGGACCGGGCGAGGATCGTGGCGCAGCGAACCCTTTACGCCATTCAGATCGCAATCTGGCCGAGGGGATGGGGAACGCTCTTATCCCCATTCCCCGAGTGTCCAGGGCGATACCTGGGCTGGGGCGCCCAAAGAGGGCGCGGTTTTGAGGCGTGAACGCCGGGCAGTCCAGCGGCACGCTGGCCCACCTTCCGGAACGGAAGTGTAGTGGGTTACACAAAGTGTGCGATTTACACAAAGTGTTGCGGTGCCCTTTGCTCCATCGGCAGACTACAAGTAGAACAACTAGACGGGGAAACCGCAGCTATGCAAAACGCTATTTTTTTAAACGATGACCAGAGAATGATGTGGGCCGAAGCTGGTACTATTTTTCCAGGCGAACAACTTAACCAAGTTGTAAAGCGAGCTTTGACTTACTTACCTGTCGATCAACCGTCAACCGATTTTTATGAAATTCGGCGATTTGATGCTCCGCATGCTTTCGATGCACTTCTAAAACTGCAAGGCACCGGATCAGCCAAACGGCATATAGTGGTCGACAAAGACAACGACGAATGTCGTGAAGTTTTACGCATCGAAGCAACTCTTCTTGATCTAATCATGCAGGCCATCGCGATGCTTCTGGATGTCTTATTGCGTGTCCTCGACGGAGCTTTAAAGGGCACTTCGCCTGGCACGACAGAGGCACCTGTGATGCCCCCTATTTCTCAAAAATGCGTCCCCTCCTGGCACAAGCAGCAACCTCGCATTGAGCACAATGATGACGGGTTTACCCGGTGAATTTCGAATCATCGGGGAAGCGCTATGGGTTACGCAATTTTGAGAGCGAAAAAACTGAAGAGTTTTGGAGCGGTGGTTCGTTCGGCCAGGCACACCCACAGGGAGCAGCCAACACCGAACGCTGACCCCGCTATGACTCGCCTAAACAAGACGGTCGGAGCAAAGGGGGCAGATCAGGTTCTCGCGGCCCTTAAACGCACCCTACCTACTAAAAGGCGGAAGGATGCGGTATTGGCCATCGAGTATCTAGTAACCGCGTCCCCGGAGGATTTTAAGCGGCACGGAGGGCGGCTTGATGACACAGGGGACGGCTATTTTGCGGATGCCTTAAAATGGCTACAGGCCAAACACGGCAGGATGAACGTTATTAGCGCGACGATCCATTTGGACGAGTCGACGCCGCATATGATCGCTTATGTGGTGCCAATGACAGCGGACAAGCGACTCAGCTGCCGGGACTTCCTCGGAGGCCCCGAGAAGCTGCGAGCGATGCAAACCGACTTCCATGCCAAGATAGGAGCGCCTCGATGCCTAGAGAGAGGCGTGGAAGGCTCAAAAGCGAAGCATGAAACCATGTCGTCGTTCTACGCAACGATGACAGCTGCCAACGAGGCGCCGGCTCTCAAGCCAAAGGATTACGCCGCTGCCGCGATGGGGATTAAGACTGAAGCTTGGCGCCAGGCGGAAGACTTGGCCAAGGCCAACGCGGTCAGGGCCGCACGCGAGCCGAAGACAAAAAAGTCCACCTGGGCGAAGGCGAAAGCGGTGAAAAAACAGGCCGATGCCCTGGAGAAAAAACAGAGGATTTGTGCTTAAAAGAAATCATGCTGCGCAGCGACCGGGACGAGCTGGAGAGTCGTTCAAGGATCCTCTCAGAGCGTGAAAGAGAGGTCAGCGCAGTTGAGTACAAGGTCTTCGCCCTTGAGGCTGAGAGAGACGCCTTGACGTTTCGTTTGGAGATGCTTCAAGGTAAACCAGATGAACATAAAAAAGCCCCTCGGAAGGGGCTCAATCACGACGACTCAGTCACGCTCGGTTAGCCGCGAGGATCGAAATTTTCGTCGTTATCGATGTACTCCTGCAGCTCACACCTACTGCAGATCTTGACCCTCGTCGAGGGCGTGTCCTCATCGCAGATCTCGCAGTTCCCAACATCGTCATAGTCGTCGTCATCAAACATCTTACGGAGCCCTCTGGTTTGGGTTAGTCGAAATACAGGACAGTGCCGTCCGGACAACGGCAGTAGCGCGTAGTAAAATGATAATCGCCGTCAGGCTGCTGAACGGTGCCAATGATCAAGCATGAAGGTCGGAGTGGCTCGAAGTCCCTGGTCAACCACAGGTCGCCATTGTCGGTCATTAGCTCGAAGTCAGTAACGGGGAACTCACGCACTTTGTAGCCCTCGAACGGCCCTGGGTACGATTGCAGCGCGACTTTCAGAGTGTCTTCATTGCTTTGCTTGAGGTGATCTAATACTGGCCCCCATTGCAAGTGGCAGTAGTCCATCGGGCTTAAATCAAACTTTGAAGGCATTGAGGTTACTCCCCACCACTGTGCTCAACCTGCAACTCTGTAACTTCTTTAACAAACGCATTGACGATCCGCTCCAGCGCATCCGCTACATCCTGTTGCGCAGCAGAATTTCTACGCAGGTCAGCCCAATCGGAAATTTTGTACATCGCATCGGTCATCGCCGCGATATATCGAAAACTCACATCTGTAGACATCATGCTTCTTCTCCCAGCGGCAGCTGCTGCTGCGCCAATGATTTCCCAACAACTATTTTGTTGGGGCTGTGGTTGGATTTAGTGAAGGCTGAGCTCTGTTTCTCTTGGATAACTATGTACAACTCTAACTATGTTTTTTTTGTTGGGTTTTTTCGATTTTGTAAATTGAATCATTGCTGATAACTACGTCTCCTATTTTTATGCCGATTATTTTTTGTCTGATTTCTCCATAGCTATTATTAGTTGGCTGTGTGAGAAGGGATACGCTACCGCCTTTTTTAAACATCCCATCATTTTTTAGCATGTGATAGAAGCCAAGTTTGTTTCTCCATATGTTGTTTTTTATAAACTCCAATGGACTTTTTGGAGTGGTCACTACGTCCGCTAGGTCTAGTTTGTTTATTTTGCTATACATGGTTTTCAAATTGCTTACTCCTATTAGTTGATATTGGCGCGCGCTGATCGCTTTTATGGCTGCTTGTACGCGTTTTTTGTTTTTAGTAGTTGCGAGGTCTTTCGCTTCGCGAGCCTTATCCAATGTCTCTTCTTGCTTGTTTTGTTTTTCCTCTTTTTTTGAAAGCGATTTGGCTATGTATTTGTAAAGGTATGATGCTGCTTTTGCGCAGCCTTTATCTTTTGAGTCTCTCCCAATTACTATTGTTGCGGCCACATCGGTTTGAAATTTTTCACGAATCGCTTTGATGATCTCGTTGAGATGGTTGTCGCTGGTGAAAATTAATATGTGCCAGTGCATGCTTCCATCTTTATGGGGTTCTACAGTTCTGATCCCAAAGTAAGAGTTAGGAGCTGCCGGTATTCCTCTTTTGTTTAATATTGATTTTATACGGCCCCACATTAGTCCAATGTATTTATGGCTGTCTTTTATGCTTATTTCAGGGTCATAGTTGCACTTTCCTTTTGTGGGGTTTGGGTGGTATTTGGCGGGGGCTGTTAGTGTGATAAATAACCATCTGAAGTTATTTTGCTCAGCGAGATGCTCCAGGTTTTTTGCGATGTGATAAGTTTCTGATACTTTGTTTTCTTCATTTTTTTTAACGATTGTCAGAAGGTTTTCTGATTTTTTGGTTTTCATGTTTGTTACTGTGTGTTTAGAAAGGCTGCTTTCATTGCGGCGTTTTTTTTCTATGTCTCGCTTAAGGGTTTCGTTGGAACAATACAATTGAGCTGGTACTTCCGATTTTTTTGATTTGCACCGGGTTTTGCCAACAATTTTGTTCTTTGCTTCGTGCGCAAGCCGCCCTTCATTTGATTTCTTCTCAATTGTTCTTGCCCAGAATTTTTTACATTTTGCGCGAGCTTTCACTGCATTTAAAATGTTGGAAGTTATGATTACTCCATATACTTCAGTTTTATATTCATAGCCTTTCTCTGTTTTTGTTGGGGTGGGAGGGTTGGTCGCAAAGCCTTCGGCGATTATTTTTGCGTAGAGGCGAACAAAATCTGGTGATAGAAGCCGAGCTTCCGGAAGGTCTGCGTGCTTTAGTGAGAAAAGAAATTTTTCAACTGGAACTTGAAAAGTTGTGGCATTCATCACTGCTAGCTCCGTCGTTTAGGTGGGGCTCACAGTGATGATTTATTTAGCTTTTGCAGCGGCGGAGAAATCAGAAAATTTTTTGGAAAGTCCTGCTTCCCATACCTTTTTTTGCTAGGTTCGTACATTCGAAGTTGTAGAGTACCTATGGGGGATCGCAGCGCGCCTGATCACCGACAGCAAGGTTTTGACCGATGAGACATCAAAGCTCAGAGGCTTACTGCCAGTAAACAGACGTCGTCGATTGTGTTTCCACGTCCTCGGCGTATTCAGTTGGCCGACGAAGATTTCTAGAGCAGTTTGGAATAGAAGAGCCCGAGTGGATTGATTCGGGTCAACTATGGAAGAATTGAGTGGCGAGGTTAAGGATGCCAATCGCATCGAAACAGATGCGGAATGCATTTCCGGATGAGTAGATGCTGTATTTTTGGGAGGAAGGTTACTATGGGGTATTCAGAAATTGAGAAGTTGATTTCTATGTTTGGTGGTTTTGGTGTTGGCGCCATATTTGGTGGAGGAATTGTCTATCTATTCATAAAATCATACCTGTCTTCGTATTTATCTGAGAAAGCAAAAAATCTCGCCTCTAAAGAAGATATAGCGTTAATTACAGATAAGGTTGAGTCGGTAAGGTCGGATTACAATCATCTCCTAGAGGAAGTTAAAAGTAACCATCAATTGAAGTTTGCTGCGGTGGAGCGTGAAAAAAACACAAAAAAAGAAGTGTACATGGAGGCTGTAGAATCTATAACGCGTACTTTGAATATGATTACTGGGTTTTGCAGTCTGAATCTGAGCGAAGAGCAAATTGTCTCAAACATGAGATCCGATGCAGGCAAAATAGCAAAAATTCAGGTGGTGGGTGGGAAGGCAACTGTAAAAGCTGTTACCAAGTTTATGGCTGAAGTTGGAAAGGCCCTTTTGGATTTAATGCTGAAGAGAAGCCAATTGGTATTAAGAATTAATTCAATTCACCAGTACGAGTCTTTGCGGGATAAAGCTCAGCAAGAGATTGATAGATATATATCAATCATGAAGAACCTGAATTTGCAAGCGAATACAGATCAATATTTGTGGGATACACTTAATCGCAATATAGAGTTTGAGCAGGGGCAGTACGACACTCATCAAGTTAGATTGGATGAGCTATGGGGTATCCAAAATATGGAGCATCTTGAGTTTACCAGGGAATGTATGGACAGGTTTTTTGAAATCTCTATGCTGCTCCCTTCAGCAGTTTTAGCTATTAGAAACGAGCTAGACCTTGATATAGAGAGTGAGGATTATTTGGATATTTATAATAAAAATATTGCGGAAGGGAAGCAGATATTTGGCGAGTTTTTGCATCGGTTAGCGAAAAATAATGGTTAGGGAAATCATCAATTTCGCGATTTAGGGTGCGCTACCAACCGGCGCCGGTTATGCCGGTGTCTTGTTTCTTCGCTGATGATAGGCAGTCCCTGTCTTCTTTGGTGTCGAGGGGGCATTAGGTATGGATGGGAAAATCAGGCACGTTCGGGATTTCGAAGGAATCTTTATAGTCGCGCTCTCGGATTTTGTTCGCTTTTTGGATCAAGTCTTTGTAGCTCGTACGGTTGCTATTATCACTACCGGTGTTTGTATGTCTGAAATAGATATCTACGACCTGTGTAAATTGGCTTGAGGTTGCAGGAGATGGTTCTAAACCAAATCTTTGGCATTGCCCACCCATGTAAATTACCGCATAGAGAGTAGGATCGATCTTCGAGTAACTCTCAGGAGCCTTTGTACTAATCCACCGCTGGGCACCTCCGATAAGAAGATCAAGCATCTCAGAGTCTAGCCCCCAGAATTCATGCTTGTTTTGTCTTATTGCTTTTTTGCGCCATGGCGCAATATCGTCTGTTGGATTGAAAGAAGTTATGAAAGGTTTTAACCCCAGCACATCTACAATGGCATGGCCAGAATCAATTTCCGACATGCTTCGAGATAGTGAACGCTGATCATCGTTCTCCATTTCCATCCAGATTTTCCGCGCATTGGATAGCGCGTTTAGATAGCGTTCTACGGTTGTTTTTCTTTCAGCTGAGGTCTGCGACCTATTTAAACCTCCTGCGCGAATGTTCTCCTCTAATGCACTTTGATGAGCAATGAGATGCGCCAACGTATTCTCGGGTTTCTTGCCACGTTCAGCGTTGTCATTCGTGCGTTCGCCGATGCCTCCCCAACTCTGAAATAGTGATGCCAAGGCCTTGTATAGGGCGCGGTTGATTTTGACATCCTTGTACTTGATCAGGCGTGGCATGAGAAGGTGTCCTTTGGGGCAAGAGAAGGGCATCATAGCGTTGCGCTGAGGTGCACATGCCGTGCACATGCCGTGCACATGGCGCCTTGTATGTTATTGATTTTTAAGGATTATTCTTACCGATCCATCATGGGCGCGACGGAAAAGCGGCGGGAGAGCGGTGCAGGTGTGGCAATGGCTGAAGGCATCGGGGGAATCTGGAATCGACAGGGCTGGGAGATGGGAGTTTATCAGGGTTAAGCCGCCTGCCGAATCATTCACCTCGCGCGCCACCGTCACCAGTCCTCAGGACGCCACCAGCCGCTAAAGGGAGTGTGGGAAATAGACGCTGAACTCAGTCCCGCCTTCCTCACTGGATTGCACGCCGACATCGCCGCCATGCGCCTTGGCAATTTCCCGGACGATAAACAATCCCAGGCCGACGCTGCGCACTTCACTGTCGCTGTCGGTGCCGCGGGTCATGGGTTCGAACAAGACGTCCATCAGGGAGCGCGGGATGGCGGGGCCCTGGTTGTGCACTGACAGGATGGCGGTATGGTGTTCGATGCGTGAGGTGATGATGACCGGCTGCAGCGGATCGCCATAGGCCACGCTGTTGGCGACCAGGTTGCCGATGATTTGCTGCACTCGGTCGCCGTCGAGCAGGGCGCTGCCGCTGCCGCTTTCCTGGTGGATGAGGTTTGCGGCCGGGAAGGCCACCCTCAGTTCGTCGACGCTCAGGCGGGTGACGCCGTGCAGGTCCGCAGGGGCGACGGCGATGCTCAGGCCTTGGCCGACCCGGGCGAGGGCGAAGTCCAGCAGGTCGGCGATCATCCGTTGGGCGCGTTCGGAGGATTGGCTGATGTGGCCGAGCAGGGTGGTTTCCCGGGCGGTGCGCTCGCTGCGGGCGAGGATGTCCGAGGCCATGTTGATTGCGGTGAGCGGGTTTTTCAGGTCGTGGCTGACTATGGCGACCATCTGTTCAGCAAATTGGGCGCGGCGCTGGGCCTTTTCGTAGGCGTCGCTGAGTTCGTCCTGTGCTTGCTGCAAAGCCGCTTCGGTGGCGGTCTTTTCTTTCAGCAGGGCCTCGGCGAGCTTGCGGGCGTTGAGCAGTTCGCGCTCGTATTTGTCGCGGTCAGTGGTGCCGAACAATGCCAGTTCGTAGAAGGCGCCGCTGGCGTGCTCGCGCCGGACGCCGTTGAGCAGCATGGTAATGATGTGCCGGTCGCGGTGAACCAGGTCGAGCTTCACTTCCGCGACCGAGCCCTGCATGCGCATCAGCGGTGCCCAGTGGGTCTGGTGAAAGATCCGCCCGCCCATCGTCAGCAGTTCCTGGAAGCGGCGCCCGCACAGCTCCTCCTGGCTGAAACCGATCCAGGTGCAGAAGGTCAGGTTGGCTCGCAGGATGCTGCCATCTTCGCGGGTGACCACGAGGGCGCAAGGGGCGCCTTCAAACAGCGAGTGGGCATCCGGCAGGTACGACTCTTCAGTCATCGGTTCCGGCCCAGGGCTGCAGGAAATCGTCCATGGCGATGGAGCAGGCTCCCGGTGCGCTCATGTGCGGGCAGTGGCCGACGTTGTCCACCAGGCAATAGCGGCTGTTGGGGATTACGGCGCGCAGGTATTCGCCCACGGCAACAGGCGCGATCAGGTCGTCGGTGGACTGCAGGATCAAGGTGGGCGTGGTCAGCCCTGCGACGTCCTTGCGGTTGTCGGACATGAAGGTGGTGCGGGCGAACTGCTTGGCGATTTCCGGTTCGGTGCGGCAAAAGCTGTTGGTCAGTTCTTCGCTCAGGTCCGGCTGCCCCGGTGCGCCCATGATGACCGGCGCCATGGTGCTCGACCAGCCAAGGTAGTTGCTGTCGAGGGTGTCGAGCAACGAATGGATGTCTTCGAGCTTGAAGCCGCCCACGTAGTCATCGGAATCGATGTAGCAGGGCGATGGGCCAATCATGACGTGGGCGGCGATTCGATCAGGCAATTGGCGATCAGCGATGACGCCGATCATGGCGCTGACGGAGTGGCCGACCAGGATCACCGGGCCTTGGGCATACTCGTCGATGATTTCGTTGAGGTCCTGGGCATAACCCGCCAGCGAGCTGTATTTTTGTGGATCGTAGGCGCCTAGATCCGACCGGCCGGCACCGACCAGGTCAAGCATCACCACACGAAAACGCCCGGTAAAGTGAGGATACAGGTAGTTCCACATGCTCTGGTCGCAGCCGAAGCCGTGAGACAGGATCAGTGTCGACGGACCGTCACCCAGCACAGTTACGTTGTTGCGATGCTGAAGGTCCATGCTTGATTCCCGGGCAGGCCAAAGAAAGTAATGGCGCCCCGGGAGTTTAAATAGTCAGGGCCGGCAGGTCACGCTTCGCGAGCGCTGATTACACTTTTGCAACGAGTTCGGGAGGGCGCCCCACCTACTTCCGAGACGTAGCCTTGCCCGCCGAAGCAACCGTAGCGCCACTGCAGTTGATATAAGGCGATGACTTCAGCCAGCGCTGGTCCGGATAATAAGAAAACAACAACTGCCCATTTTTCATCGAGTCAATCAACGGGCGTGCAACGGCAGGTCTCACGGCCGGGCAGCCCAGGCTGCGGCCAATCCGGCCGTTGGCGCGGGCCAGTACCGGGCTGACGTATGGCGCGCCGTGGATGACGATTGCCCGGTCAAACGCGTTATCGTTAAAGCCTGGGTCCAGGCCTTGCATGCGCAGGGAGTAACCGTTCTGTCCGACGTAACTGGCTTGGGTGCGATACAACCCTAAACTGGTGGCGAAACTCTCGTTCTGGTTGGAAAAGTTGACCGCCATGTTCTCGCCGCTGTTACGGCCATGGGCGACCAGTTCACGAAACAGCAACTTTCTCTTTTTCAGATCGAACACCCACAGGCGTTGTTCGGTCGAAGGCAGGGAGTAATCGATCACTGCCAAGCGTTGGGCTGGAGCTGAACCCTGGGCCTGCGTACATTGTGAAGCACGTACTGCCAGGTTTATAACGGTGGCGTTGGCATCTGGAGCCGCTTTGACGAGGGCGGCGGCAAGCGAATCGGCGTAGGCTGCCGGTACTGAAAAGGATGTCAGCAGCAGGGCCGAGATAAGCAGACGAATGCGAGCTGGCGCCATATAGATGTCTCATCGTGATAGGTTCGAGTCTAGCTGTTTGCGGGAAGCTAGCCGTTGAAATCGGGAGATTAAGGATTATCCATGGTGCAATTAACAAGGTTATTCGTCATAAGCCGCGTCTTTTTTATGGTCTTTCTGATCAGCGGTGCTGCGCATGGAGAAAATTCGTCGAACGAGGAGGTAATTGCACCCATCATCCAAAGGGATGCGGCAGCGGATGACAACGTCGGGCTGGCGATCCAGGCACACCTGTCGCCGCTGACGACATCTTTTCCTCCGTTACTGACTGCACCGCGGCATAAGCGGGTCGATGTCAGCCGCATGGTCCTGGATTTCTACTCCCATCGCGGCTATCGCGCGGCGTGGACCAACGAGGGCGATACCGCGCAATTGTTTGCCAGCTTGCGGGCCACTCAGGTCGATGGCTTGAACCCGGCGGATTTTCATATCGACGAGTTGGCTGCGTCGCGGACATTGATGCAGGCTGATTCGGCGACACCTGAACAGCGTGCGGCATTCGATGTGGCGGCCACTCATACTTTTCTCACGGCATTGCTGCAGTTGCGTCGCGGCAAGGTCGATCCTTCCCGATTGGATATCCATTGGAATTTCGACCCTGCGGACGTCGATCCCCGGGAAGACGTGAATAAATTCTTCATCGCCCTGAATGCCCATGACGTGGCCGGCGCCTTTGCCCAGGCGCCACCGCAAGAGGCGGTGTATCGCGGCTTGCGCGAAGGCCTGGCGCAGTTGCGCAAGGTGCACGACGCGGGTGGCTGGCCAAAAGTGGCCGAAGGTCAATCGCTCAAGCCGGGCATGGATGACCCCGCCGTCGCCCAGTTGCGGGCCAGGTTGGTGGCCGGTGGTTTTCTCGAACCGCGCCTGGCCCGTGGAACCAAATATGACGGCGCAGTGATTGCGGCAGTGAAGAAATATCAGGCCGAGCAGTACCTGGGGGCTGATGGTGTGGCCGGGGCGACCACGCTGGCGGCGCTGAATGTGTCGGTCGACGCGCGCATCGATCAGGTCCGGGTGAACATGGAGCGGGCGCGCTGGCTGCTGTACAAGCTGCAAGGCACCTTCGTGATTGTTGATATCGCTGGGTATAAAGTCGCGATGTACCGCGACGGCAAGCCCATCTGGCGCTCGCGGGTGCAGGTAGGCAAGCCGTTCCGTAATACCCCGGTGTTCCAGTCCGAGATCACCTATGTCACGTTTAACCCGACCTGGACGGTGCCCCCACCATCCTCAAGGAAGACGTGATCCCCAAGATCCAGAGGAATCCCGGGTATCTCGCCGCCAACCACATTCGCGTGATCGATCGCGAGGGTGCGGTGCTGGATCCGTCGAGCGTCGACTGGAGCAACCCGCGTGGCGTCAGCCTGCGCCAGGATGCGGGGCCCGACAGTTCGCTGGGGCAGGTGGTGATTCGTTTTCCCAACGACTATGCGATTTATTTGCACGACACGCCCCATCGCGAGTTGTTCTCCAAGTCGATGCGCGCCACCAGTTCCGGCTGCATTCGCGTGGAAAACCCCTTGCAGCTGGTGGAACTGTTGTTCAACGATCCGGTGCGCTGGGACAGTGCCGGTATCCAGAGACAGTTGGCCAAGGGCAAGACCGAAAATATTCGGCTGCCGGTGAAGGTGCCGGTGCTGTTGGCGTACTGGACGGTAGACCTGAGTAATGACGGGCGAGTGACGTTCAAGCCCGATGTGTACGGCTACGATTCGGCTGTCCTGCGGGGGCTGAACCTGCCCTCCAGGTTAC
>NZ_JAEKEG010000173.1 GCF_016651255.1 Pseudomonas sp. TH10 | reverse complement strand
GCTTACCAGAAGCGTTGCCCATACGTGATCGACTACGTGATCGACCTGGCTCGCCGCAGCCGTCATCGCCTGATGATTCGTCTGGTGAAAGGCGCGTACTGGGACAGCGAAATCAAGCGCGCTCAGGTCGAGGGCCTGGAAGGCTATCCGGTCTACACCCGCAAGGTGTACACCGACGTTTCCTACATCGCCTGCGCACGCAAACTGCTGTCGGTGCCGGAAGTCATCTACCCGCAGTTCGCCACGCATAACGCCCATACGCTGTCGGCCATTTACCACATTGCCGGTCAGAACTATTACCCCGGCCAGTACGAATTCCAGTGCCTGCACGGCATGGGCGAACCTTTGTACGAGCAGGTTGTAGGCAAAGTTTCCGAAGGCAAGCTGAATCGTCCGTGCCGCGTGTACGCGCCGGTCGGCACCCACGAAACCCTGCTGGCGTACCTCGTGCGTCGCCTGCTGGAAAACGGCGCGAACACTTCGTTCGTCAACCGTATCGCCGACCAGTCGATTTCGATTCAGGAATTGGTGGCCGATCCGGTAGCGCAGATCGAGCAGATGGCGACCGTGGAAGGTGGTTTCGGCCTGCCGCACCCGCGCATTCCGCTGCCGCGTGACTTGTACGGTTCTGAACGCGCCAACTCCAGCGGCATCGACATGGCCAACGAACATCGTCTGGCCTCGTTGTCCTGCGCATTGCTCGCCACCGCTCACAACGACTGGAAAGCCGCGCCGATGCTCGGTTGCGCTTCCAGCACCGAAACACCTGCACCTGTGCTGAACCCGGCAGACCACCGTGATGTGGTCGGCCACGTTCAAGAAGCCACGGTTGAAGACGTCGACAACGCCATTCAATGCGCCCTCAACGCTGCACCGATCTGGCAGGCCACCCCGCCGGCCGAACGCGCCGCGATTCTGGAACGCGCCGCTGATTTGATGGAAGGCGAGATCCAGCCGTTGATGGGCCTGCTGGCTCGCGAAGCCGGCAAGACCTTCGCCAACGCCATCGCCGAAGTCCGCGAAGCCGTCGACTTCCTGCGTTATTACGCGGTGCAGGCACGCAACGATTTCAGCAACGACGCCCACCGCCCACTGGGTCCGGTGGTGTGCATCAGCCCGTGGAACTTCCCGCTGGCAATCTTCAGCGGCCAAGTCGCTGCGGCACTGGCTGCCGGTAACCCGGTTTTGGCCAAACCTGCAGAGCAAACTCCGCTGGTTGCCGCACAAGCCGTGCGTTTGCTGCTCGAAGCCGGGATTCCGGAAGGCGTGCTGCAACTACTGCCGGGGCGCGGTGAAACCGTCGGTGCCGGTCTGGTTGGTGATGAGCGCGTCAAAGGCGTGATGTTCACCGGTTCCACCGAAGTTGCGCGTCTGCTGCAACGCAACATCGCTGGCCGTCTCGACAGCCAGGGCCGCCCGATTCCGCTGATCGCCGAAACCGGTGGCCAGAACGCGATGATCGTCGACTCCTCGGCACTCACCGAACAAGTGGTGATCGACGTGGTGTCCTCGGCCTTCGACAGCGCTGGTCAGCGTTGCTCGGCACTGCGCGTACTGTGCTTGCAGGAAGATTCCGCTGATCGCGTCATCGAAATGCTCAAAGGTGCCATGGCTGAAAGCCGTCTCGGCAACCCTGAGCGTCTGTCCGTGGACATTGGCCCGGTGATCGACGCCGAAGCCAAGGCTGGCATCGACAAGCACATCCAGGGCATGCGCGACAAAGGTCGCAACGTGTACCAGGTGGCGATTGCCGACACCGAAGAAGTCAAACGCGGCACCTTCGTCATGCCGACCCTGATCGAACTGGAAAGCTTCGACGAACTGCAACGCGAGATCTTCGGTCCGGTGCTGCACGTGGTCCGCTACAAGCGTAAAGAAATCGATCAACTGATCGGCCAGATCAACGCTTCCGGTTACGGCCTGACCCTCGGCGTGCACACCCGCATCGACGAGACCATCGCCAAGGTGATCGACAACGTCAACGCCGGTAACGTCTACGTTAACCGCAACATCGTTGGTGCTGTGGTCGGCGTGCAGCCATTCGGCGGCGAAGGCTTGTCGGGCACTGGCCCGAAAGCCGGTGGTCCGCTGTACCTGTACCGCCTACTGTCGACTCGTCCTACCGACGCGATCGAACAATCCTTTGCTCGGGGCGATGCTCTCGCAGCACCGGACGTTCGCCTGCGTGACGCCATGAGCAAGCCGCTGACAGCCCTGAAAGCCTGGGCCGACAGCAACAAGTTCGCCGACCTGACAACCTTGTGCGTGCAGTTCGCGACGCAATCGCAGAGCGGTATTACCCGTGTTCTGGCGGGCCCGACCGGCGAGCGCAACAGCTACGCCATCCTGCCGCGCGAACACGTACTGTGCCTGGCGGAAGTCGAAGGCGACCTGCTGACTCAACTGGCGGCCGTGCTGGCAGTCGGTGGTTCGGCCGTGTGGCCGGAAGCCGAATTGACGAGGGCCGTGTTCGCACGCCTGCCGAAGGACGTACAGGCTCGCATCAAGCTGGTTTCCGACTGGAGCAAGGACGAAGTGGTGTTTGATGCGGTTCTGCATCACGGCCATTCCGACCAGCTGCGTGCGGTCTGCCAGCAGGTGGCCAAGCGTGCAGGCGCGATTGTTGGCGTTCATGGGTTGTCCCAGGGCGAAACCAGCATTGCCCTGGAGCGTCTGGTGATCGAGCGGGCGTTGAGCGTCAACACCGCCGCGGCAGGTGGTAACGCCAGCCTGATGACGATCGGTTAACCGATAAGCCGGGCACCCTTTGGGGGTGCCTGGTGTTTGGAAGCAAGATCAAAAGATCGCAGCCTTCGGCAGCTCCTACAGGGAAATGCATTCTCATGCAGGAGCTGCCGAAGGCTGCGATCTTTTGCTTGTCCATCACCAGAATCAATCTTCCTGTTCACCCCGCCCTCCCCACGCCTAGACTCGGCCCAATCCAAAAAAAGGTAAGCCGCCATGTCCGAGACGCTGCTCAGTTCCCGCAATCTGGCTTTCGAGCTGTATGAAGTCCTTGATGCCGAGGGCCTGACCCGGCGCGAGCGCTTTGCCGAGCACAACCGCGAGACCTTCGATGCCGCCATCGGCACTGCGCGCAACATCGCCGAAAAGTACTTCGCGCCGCACAACCGCAAGGGCGACGAGAACGAGCCGCGCTATGAAGATGGCAAAGCGATTCTGATCCCCGAAGTAAAACCGGCAGTCGATGCCTTCCTCGAAGCCGGTTTCCTCAATGCCGCGCGCAGTTTCGAAGCCGGTGGCATGCAATTGCCCACGCTGTTGTCCCAGGCCTGCTTCGCACACTTCCAGTCGGCAAACGCGGCGTCCACCTCTTACCCGTTCCTGACCATGGGCGCAGCCAACCTGATCGAAAGCTTCGGCACCGACGAGCAAAAGCGGCGTTTTCTGCAGCCGATGATCGACGGCCGTTTCTTCGGCACCATGGCATTGACCGAACCGCACGCCGGTTCATCGCTGTCGGATATTCGTACGCGCGCCGAGCCGGCGTCCGACGGCACGTATCGGCTCAAGGGCAACAAGATCTTCATTTCCGGCGGCGATCACCCGCTCTCGGAAAACATCGTGCACATGGTCCTGGCCAAACTGCCGGACGCGCCGCCGGGGGTGAAGGGCATTTCTCTGTTCATCGTGCCGAAGTTTCTGGTCAACGATGACGGCAGCCTCGGCCAACGCAATGACGTACTGCTCGCCGGACTGTTCCACAAGATGGGTTGGCGCGGCACCACTTCCACAGCGCTGAACTTCGGCGATAACGGTGAATGCGTCGGCTATCTGGTGGGCAAGGCGCATCACGGTTTGAGCTACATGTTCCAGATGATGAACGAGGCGCGGATCGGCGTGGGCATGGGCGCAGTCATGCTCGGTTACGCCGGTTATCTGTACTCGCTGGAATACGCCCGCGAGCGTCCGCAAGGTCGAGTGCCGGACAGCAAAGACCCAAGCACCGCGCCGGTGGCGATCATTCAGCACGCCGACGTAAGACGCATGCTGCTGACGCAAAAATCCTACGTCGAAGGGGCGTTTGACCTCGGGCTGTATGCGGCGCGACTGTTCGATGACACCACGACGCTTGAGACCGAAGCCGAGCGCAAACAGGCGCATGAGTTGCTGGATTTGCTGACGCCCATCGTCAAATCCTGGCCGTCTGAGTTTTGCCTCAAGGCCAACGAACTGGCGATCCAGATTCTTGGCGGCCACGGTTACACCCGCGAATACCCGGTTGAGCAGTATTACCGCGACAACCGGCTGAACCCGATCCACGAGGGCACTCACGGCATTCAGTCACTGGACTTGCTCGGGCGCAAACTGGCGCAGAACGGTGGCGCGGGACTGAAGCAATTGATTCGTCTGATCGCCAACACCGCAGAGCGCGCAACCGCGTACGAATCGCTGACCGCATTGCGTGAGCCACTGGAGAAACTGGTAGCTCGCCTGCAAACGGTGACCCTTGGCTTGCTGACCGATCTGGCACAGGGCAAGGTCAACAGCAGCCTGGCGAATTCGGCGTTGTACCTGAAAGTGTTCGGGCACACGGTGATTGGCTGGCGCTGGCTGGAGCAGGCGATTCGTGCGGAGGAAGGGTTGGCCAAGGGCAAAGCGGCGGACGTCGACTTCTATAAAGGCAAGTTGCAGGCGGCGCGCTATTTTCTGACGTGGGAAGTGCCGGGCTGCCATCATGAGCTGGCGTTGCTGGAGGCGCGGGATGATACGTGTCTGGCGATGCAGGATGCGTGGTTCTGAAAACCTACCCTCACCCCAGCCCTCTCCCTCTGGGAGAGGGGGCCGACCGAGGTGTCAGACGCTATACATCGACCTGAAAAACCGCGTCGACTATGGATTCAGTACAGTACTTTCAGGTCGGTGTATTTCTCAAGCATCCCACATTCAGTCCCCTCTCCCTCTGGGAGAGGGCTAGGGTGAGGGGCTTTTCTGATTGAACACTTAGCTCAGCTTGAACCCACCCATCTGCCGCGCCAGATCATCCGCTAGTCGCTGCAACATCTGACAATCCTCACGACACGCCCGAACCTCCCCCGCCGTCGCCCGCGCCAGATCGGAAATGCCCTGCACGTTGCGGTTGATCTCTTCAGTCACCGCCGACTGTTCTTCCGTCGCTGTCGCCACCTGATGGTTCATGTCGCTGATGCGCTCGACCTGCCCGGTAATCGCCGTCAACGACGCCCCGGTGCGTTGGCTCGACTCAACCCCGGTGCCCGTCGCCGCCTGCCCCGTGCGCATCGATGACACGGCGTTTTCCGCTCCCTGCTTGAGGCTGCCGATCATCTGCTGAATCTCGTCAGTGGACGCCTGAGTCCGCCGTGCCAACGTTCGGACTTCATCAGCAACAACTGCAAAACCACGCCCCATATCTCCGGCACGCGCGGCTTCGATAGCTGCGTTCAAAGCCAGCAAATTCGTCTGTTCGGACACCCCGCGAATCACCGCCAACACCTGATCGATAGACCCTACCTGATGCGCCAGCTCACCCACCGCGCCCGCTGCCAAGCCAATCTCATCGGACATGCTTTCAATGTGCCGAATCGAACCACCA
Source organism: Pseudomonas sp. TH10 (assembly GCF_016651255.1). GTDB lineage: Bacteria > Pseudomonadota > Gammaproteobacteria > Pseudomonadales > Pseudomonadaceae > Aquipseudomonas. The sequence continues at coordinate 37,269 of NZ_JAEKEG010000173.1, read as the reverse complement.
ACCACTTCCCGCGCCTGCATGGCCTCATCCCGCGCGGTTTGCGAGGCGAGCGCCGCGTTGCCGGCGTTCTGCGCGATTTCCTGCACGGTCAGGCCCATTTCATGAACGGCTGTGGCAACCATGTCGGTCATTTCCTGCTGACGGCCGGAGCGCTCGGCAGTGTTATCGACAACCTTGGCCACTTGCCCGACAGCCGTGCGCAAACGCTCGCTGGTGGTCAGCACTTCGGCAATCATCCCCCGCTGGCTATCGAGGAAGCGATTGAAGCCCCGCGCCAGATCGCCCAGTTCATCAGCGCGACTGGAATCTAACCGATGGGTCAAATCTCCCCCACCGCTACCGATTGCTACCAGCGCGGCTGTTACCTGACGAATCGGCCGCACCAAACCCTGCGCCAGCCAGACCACCAACGCCAGGCACACCAGCGCCACGGCCAGACCGATGCCGCCGCTCATCCACATCGCTTTGCGGGCTTCGGCATAGATCTGCGACTGCGGCACTTCGGCCACCAGGGTCCAGCCCAGATCACGCAAGGGCAGGCTGAAGGCGAGGAAATCCTCTCCCGCTCTTTGGAAACTGCTGCTTACGGCAATTTTTTGACCCATGACGGCCTGCGCGGCCGAGGCACCGATCTGCTCTGTAAGGGTGCGTTTACCGCTGAACTGCGCCTCGGGATGCACCTGGATCAAACCATCGGAACGCACGAGATAGACCTTGCCGCGCTCGCCGAAACTGAAGTTGTGGATCAGCTCGGACAGCTCTTTCATGCTCAAGCCGAGTCCGGCAACGCCGACCACTTTGCCAGCCTGCTCGACCTTCAAGTCAATGAACAGCGCCAACTCGCCGGTCGCGCCATCGTTGTCGATATTGAGGGTGCGCGGCTGCTGACTGTCGAGGAAAGAGTAGAACCAGGCATCGGCAGGTTTGGCGCGACTGAGCGTGCGATCCAGGCCTTTTTCGGTGATGTAATGATTGGATTCGGTGCCGATGATCAACGCCGTAAAAGCTTTGTGTTCGGCGCGGATGCCTTCCAGATATTGCGCAAAGGCTGCTGTTTTGCCGCTGTCTTCACCCGACGCGAGCCAGTCGCGAACCATGGTGTTGCTGGCAATGTCTTTGGCCGCCGTTAGCGGTTGCACGAGGATGCGTTCGATGTCGTTGCGCGTCGCTTCGATGCTCGACGGCAATGCTTGCTCGACCAGATAGCTCTGGGCGAGGCGGTTGACCACCAGGGTATAAATGCCAACCACGATCAGGATGCTGACCAGCAGGGCGGTGCCCATGCTGAGGATCAGCTGCCATTGAATACTGCGTCGCCACAACTGCATGGAGCACCCCCAAAGAATAAGTGGCCGAAACGATGCAACAGCCGTGCCGATTGTATACAACTCAATCAACAATCTATTCTTTGGTTGTGCGCAAACCCATCAGCCCTGATTGATGGTCTTGGCGATGGTGTCGACCGTGGCGCTGACTTGCTCTTGGTAACGGTCGAGTTCTTCCTGGTGCTGCTTGCGCATCTCGATCTGCTGAGAGCACAGGTTCATCGCCGCCAGCACGAGCAGCCGGTCACCGATCAGCGTCGGGTACCTCTTCTTCGTGTCAGCCAGTGCAGCCTTCAACATCATGGCGGCGTCCAGCAGGGTTTGCTCCTCCCCGGCCGGTGCCTTGATCGAATAGTCCTCCCCAAGAATGGAGATGACTTTTACCCCTGCTGTGCCGTGGTTCATGCGCTGACAGGACCGGCGTTGACGCGATCAACCAGGGCCTGAATGCGCGCGGCGGTGGCGCCGTGCTTTTCTTCCTGTTCCATCAGGTTCAGTTGCAGGCTTTCGTTTTCATCCTTGGCCTGGGCCAGTTCCGTGGTCAGGGTCTGGTTGGTGTGTGCCAGGGTCTGGTTCTGTTGCACCAGGTCGCTGACGAGCTGTTCCAATTGGCTGAGGGATGCTTCCAACATTTTGATCTTCCAAGCGTTTTTCAAAGGGCGCGTACGATAAAGAAAAGTCACCACGGATGCCAGGGTTATTCAGGCGCAAGGCCTTGATTTTCCTGGCGGGCGACCCTTCTCGCGAGCTTTAAAGACTGTGATTGGCGGATCTGGTTCCTGCACTTCGTCGATAACCCTTGTTGCAGGCACGAGCTTGCTCGCAACGAACGAAAGACCACCGCATATCCCTCGATGCTCGCGTCATCGTTCACGACCATCGCGAGCGAGCTCCTACAGGAAGTGTGCTGTGGATGCGACAAATACGCACAGGCACTCAAGACTTCAGTCTGATGACCGATAAGCCCTCCATACGACAGTCTCAGCGCCGCATGGATGCGCCTTTTCCGGTACACACCATGTCTCTTCGTAATATGAATATCGCTCCGCGGGCCTTCCTCGGTTTTGCCCTGATTGGCGGTTTGATGCTGGTTCTGGGGGTGTTTGCCTTGAACCAGATGAGCAAGATCCGCGCGGCGGGCGAAGACATCGCCTCCGCCAGCGTGCCTAGCGTGAAAAGCCTCGACGAGTTCACGCAATTGACGCTGCGCCTGCGGGTCCTGTCCTACCGCTTGCTGACCAACCGCGAACCCGACGTGCAGCAGAAAACCTATGAGCTGTTCGAGCTGCGTCATCAGCAGATCCGCGCGGCGCAGAAAGTCTATGAACCGCTGATCGACGGGCCGGTCGAGCGGGCAGCCTACGACCAGTACCTGCAACTGCTGGGGCAATACCGTCAGCTTGAGGAGCAGATGAAGAGCCTGTCGCGCAACAATCAGGTCGAAGACCTGCGCAAAATGCTCAACACCGAATTGCTGGCCAATTCCGAGGCGGTCAACACGGCACTCGCCAGGTTGCTGGAGATCAATACCCAGCAGATCGCTGAAACGAGCCACGAAGCTGCCGAGCAGTATTCCTCAGCATTCAACCTGGTTGTCGGGCTGCTGGTCCTGGCCTCAGGCCTGACGCTGCTGTTCGCCTGGTTGTTGACCAACAGCATTACCAAGCCGATCGCCAATGCCCTGGAGGCTGCCGAAGCCATCGCCGAGGGCAACCTGACTCGCCCGATCACCGTCGATGGCGAAGATGAAGCCGGCCGCCTGTTGCTGGCCATGTCGAAGATGCAGGAAAAACTGCGCGACACGTTGCAGCGAATTTCCGGTTCGGCGACTCAACTGGCCTCCGCCGCTGAAGAGCTCAACAGCGTCACCGATGAAAGCGCCCGCGGCCTGACCCAGCAGAACAACGAAATCGAACAGGCCGCCACTGCGGTGAACGAAATGACCAGCGCCGTTGAAGAAGTTGCACGCAACGCGGTCAGCACCTCCGAAGCGTCGAAAAACGCCACCACCTCTGCCGGCGACGGCCGCGACCTGGTTCAGGAAACCGTCAGCGCCATTGAACGCATGAGCGCCGACGTGCAGAGCACCGCAAGCCTGATCGGCGACCTGGCCAACGAGTCCAGGGATATCGGCAAAGTCCTGGATGTGATTCGTGGGCTGGCTGATCAAACCAATCTGCTGGCGCTGAACGCGGCGATTGAAGCGGCGCGCGCCGGTGAGGCCGGTCGCGGTTTTGCGGTGGTGGCGGATGAAGTTCGCGCATTGGCGCATCGCACTCAGCAGTCGACCAGCGAAATCGAGCGGATGATCGGCAGCATTCAGAGCGGTACCGAGCATGCGGTGAATTCGATGCGCAACAGCACCGAGCGTGCCGAATCGACCCTGAACATTGCCCGCGGAGCCGGACTGTCGCTGGACACCATCAACACGGCGATCGTAGAGATCAACGAGCGCAACCTGGTGATCGCCAGCGCGGCGGAAGAACAGGCGCAGGTGGCGCGGGAAGTGGATCGCAACCTGGTGAACATCCGGGATCTGTCGGTGCAATCGGCGACAGGGGCGAATCAGACCAGTGCAGCGAGTAATGAGCTGTCGCGCCTGGCGCTGGATCTGAATGGAATGGTGGGACGCTTCCACCTTTAACACGCCAAGGCGGATTCAGCTGTTGGGCATTGATCCGCAAAACCTTTTTGACAGCATCACATTTCAACAGGTTAGAATCGCTGGCACGCAGACTGCATGGTCAGTTTGTGCCCGTCTTTACGTCCCTGGAGTACTGCCTTTGAATGCGACGACCATCAACAGCCTGTTCTTGATCGGCGCGTTGCTGGTAGGTGCGAGCATTCTTGTCAGTTCACTTTCCTCCCGTCTCGGCATTCCGATTCTGGTCATTATCCTTGCCGTCGGCATGGCCGCCGGGGTTGATGGCGGCGGGATCATTTTCGATAACTACCCAACGGCCTATCTGGTCGGCAACCTCGCACTTGCGGTGATCCTCCTCGACGGTGGTTTGCGCACACGGGTGTCGAGTTTCCGCGTGGCGTTATGGCCAGCGTTGTCGCTGGCCACGGTCGGCGTGTTGATCACCACCGGGCTGACCGGCATGGCGGCCGCGTGGCTGTTCGACCTCAACATGATTCAGGGCCTGCTGATCGGCGCCATCGTCGGTTCGACAGACGCCGCTGCGGTGTTCTCGCTGCTGGGCGGCAAAGGCCTCAACGAACGGGTCACCGCCAGCCTGGAAATCGAATCCGGCAGTAACGACCCGATGGCGGTGTTTCTCACCGTGACCCTGATCGACATGCTCGCCAGCGGCCAGACCGGACTGCACTGGAGCCTGCTGACGCACCTGATCCGCGAATTCGGTATCGGTGGCGTGATCGGTCTCGGCGGCGGCTGGCTGATGCTGCAGTTGGTCAACCGGATCAATCTCGCTGCCGGTCTCTATCCGATTCTGGTGATCGCCGGCGGTCTGCTGGTGTTTGCCCTGACCAACGCCCTGCATGGCAGTGGCTTCCTCGCGGTGTACCTGTGCGGTCTGGTGATCGGCAACCGTCCGGTGCGCAGCCGCCACGGCATTCTGCACATGCTCGACGGCATGGCCTGGCTGGCGCAGATCGGCATGTTCCTGGTGTTGGGGCTGCTGGTCACGCCGCACGATTTGCTGCCAATCGCCCTGCCCGCCCTCGGTCTGGCGCTGTGGATGATTCTGTTCGCGCGGCCGTTGTCGGTAATCGTCGGTTTGCTGCCATTCAAGGCGTTCCACGGCCGTGAAAAAGCCTTCATCTCCTGGGTGGGTCTGCGTGGTGCGGTACCGATCATTCTCGCGGTGTTCCCGCTGATGGCCGGGCTGCCGAATGCGCAGCTGTACTTCAACCTCGCCTTCTTCATTGTGTTGGTGTCGCTGCTGGTGCAGGGCACAAGCCTGCCGTGGGTCGCCAAACTGTTGAAGGTGACGGTGCCGCCGGAGCCCGCGCCGATCTCCCGATCCGCGCTGGAAGTGCACATCACCAGTGAGTGGGAGCTGTTCGTTTACAAGCTCGGCGCAGAGAAATGGTGCATCGGTTCACCCCTGCGCGAGCTGAAAATGCCCGAAGGCACACGCATCGCCGCGCTGTTTCGTGGCCAACAATTGCTCCATCCGTCGGGTAGTACGGTATTGGAAGTCGATGATTTGCTGTGTGTTATCGGCCATGAACACAACTTGTCGGCCCTCGGAAAACTCTTCAGCCAGGCACCGCAACGCGGCCTCGATCTGCGTTTCTTCGGCGACTTCGTACTCGAAGGAGACGCCCAGCTTAAAGCGGTTGCGGCGCTTTATGGCTTGCCGACCGAGGGCATCGATCCGGACACGACGCTGGGCGCCTTTATCGCCCACAAGGTCGGTGGTGCACCGATCGTTGGTGACCAGGTCGAGTGGAACAACACCCACTGGACGGTCGCGGTCATGGACGGGAACAAGATCGGCAAAGTCGGCGTCAGATTCCCCGAAGGAAGTCGCCCGGGCCCCGGACTCTTCCTCTAAACTGCGTCCACTCTCACTTGCTCGACCGGTCTCTATGCCTACCCTGCGCTCCTTTTTTGCTGCGGCCCTGCTGGGCCTGAGTCTTACTGTCGGCCCGCTTTACGCCGCCGAACCACCGTCCAGCGAAGCCGTGCAGGCCAGTCTGGACAAACTCGCCGACAGCAAACTGCCGGACGCTGATAAAAAGACCCTGCAAACCGTTCTGCAGAACACGCTCAACCAGCTCAACAACAAGAATGATTACGAGCAGAAGCTGGTCGACCTCAAGCAGCAACTGGCCACGGCACCCAAGCAGACGATTGAAAACGCCCGCGAGCTGACGCGCCTCAAGGCCAGCAGCGTGGTGCCGGTGGCGCAGCGTTTCCCCAGGGAATCAATCCAGCAACTGGAGCAAATCCTCACCGATCGCTCCACTCAGCAAAGTGATCTGCAAAAGGCCCTGGCCGACGCCAACAGCCTGATCATCACCGCGCAGACGCGCCCCGAGCGCGCCCAGGCGGAGATTTCCGCCAGCCAGACCCGCATCCAGCAGATCAACAACATCCTCAAGGCCGGCAAGGACGCGGGTAAAACCCTGAGCGGCGAACAGCGCGACCAGCTCAACGCCGAACTTGCGGCACTCAACGCGCTGATCCCCCTGCGTCGCCAGGAATTGGCGGGCAACAGCCAGTTGCAGGACCTGGGTAACAGCCAGCATGACTTGCTTACCGAGAAATCGGATCGCCTGGATCAGGAAATCCAGGAGCTGCAGAACCTGATCAACCAGAAGCGCCTGGCACAGTCCCAGGAGACGGTGACGCAACAGTCCATCGAGGCACAAAAAGCCGGGGGCAGCAGTTTGCTGGCCACGGAAAGCTCGATCAACTTGAAGCTGTCCGACTACCTGCTCAAAACCACCGACCGTCTCAACATCGTCACCCAACAGAACCTGCAGACCAAACAGCAACTCGACAGCGTCACCCAGAGCGATTCCGCTCTGGACGAGCAGATCAACGTGCTCAAGGGCAGCCTGCTGCTGTCGAAGATTCTCTACAAACAGAAACAAGCCCTGCCGCGCCTCAAGGTCGACCGCGACCTGGCGGACCAGATCGCCGACATTCGTCTGTATCAGTTCGAAGTCAGCCAGCAGCGTGAATTGCTCAGCAATCCTTCGACCTACGTCGATAACCTGCTCGCCACACAGCCGCCGGAACAAGTCACCCCGCAACTGCGCAAAAGCCTGCTGGATCTGGCCAATACCCGCGCTGACTTGCTCGAGCGGCTGAACCGCGAGCTAAGCGCGGTACTCAACGAATCGATCACCCTGCAACTCAATCAGAAGCAGTTGCTGAGCACTGCGCAAAGTCTGCGCGCGACCCTCGATGAGCAGATGTTCTGGATTCCCAGCAACAAGCCGCTGGACTTCGAATGGATGCGCGGTGTGCCGGAGCGCCTCAAGCGTCAGGTCGACACCCTGCCGTGGGCCTCGAGCCTGAGCGAACTGACCGACGGCCTGATCCAGCGACCGCTGCTGTTCCTGCCACTGGCACTGCTGATCGGTGCACTGCTGTGGCGGCGCAAAAGTCTCTACGGGAAACTCAACAAGGTTCACCAGGACATCGGTCACTTCAAGCGTGACAGCCAGTGGCACACGCCGCAGGCGATCCTGATCAACATTCTGCTGGCGATGCCGGTGGCGCTGGGTCTGGCGCTGTGTGGTCTGGCCTTGCAAATCGACGCCCGAGGGCAGAACGCCAACATGGGCGCGGCACTGCTGCAAATGGGGCAGGCGTGGCTGGTGTTCTACACCGCCTACCGGATTCTGGCGCCGGGTGGCGTGGCAGAACTGCACTTCCGCTGGGAAAAACCCCAGGTCGAATTCCTCCAGGGCTGGGTGCGTCGACTGGGGCTGGTGGTTTTGGCGCTGGTGGCCGTGGTCGCAGTGGCTGAATTGCAACCGGCGGCATTGGCCGACGACGTATTGGGCATGCCGGTGGTGCTGACCTGTTATGCGCTGATGGCCTGGTTGCTCAGCCGCCTGCTGATCAGCAGCCCGACTCACCAGAACGCCTCGCTGTTCCGCAAGGCCGTGGGCATCCTGTTTACCGCGCTGCCCATCGCGCTGTTCGTCGCGGTGTGCTTCGGCTACTACTACACGGCACTGAAACTCAGCGACCGCCTGATCAACACCCTCTACCTGCTGATGTTCTGGCTGGTGATCGAAGCCACTTTCGTCCGCGGTCTCGCGGTCGCGGCACGGCGCCTGGCCTATCAACGCGCCCTGGCCAAACGTCAGGCAGCAAAAGAGGCCGGCGATGGCGAGGCGGTAATCGAAGAGCCAACCCTGGACATCGAAAAGGTCAATGAACAGTCTCTGCGCCTGATCCGTCTGGCCTTGCTCGGCGGTTTCATCGCCGCGCTGTACTGGGTCTGGTCGGATCTGATTTCAGTGTTCTCCTACCTCGACAACATCACCCTCTACGAATACACCAGCGGCACCGGCGCCAACATGAGCATGGTGCCGATCAGCATTGGCGACATGCTCGGCGCGCTGATCATCATCGGCATCACCTTCGCCCTCGCACGCAACTTGCCGGGCCTGCTTGAAGTGTTTGTGCTGTCCAAGCTCAATCTGGCGCAAGGCAGTGCCTATGCGACCACGACGTTGCTGTCCTATGTGATCGCCGGTGTCGGTTTCGTCTCGACCCTGTCGACCCTCGGCGTCAGTTGGGACAAGTTGCAATGGCTGGTGGCGGCACTGTCGGTCGGCCTTGGTTTCGGTATGCAGGAGATCTTCGCCAACTTCATCTCCGGCATCATGATTCTCTTCGAGCGCCCGGTACGCATCGGCGACACCATCACCATCGGCAACCTCTCGGGCACGGTGAGCAAGATCCGCATCCGCGCGACGACCATCACCGACTTCGACCGCAAGGACATCATTGTCCCGAACAAGACGTTCATTACCGGACAACTGATCAACTGGTCGCTGACCGACACCATTACCCGCGTGACGCTGAAACTGGGGGTCGACTACGGTTCGGATCTCGATCTGGTCAAAGAGCTGCTGCTCAAGGCCGCCCGCGAGAACCCGCGCGTGCTCAAGGAACCCGAGCCGCACGTGTACTTCCTCAACTTCGGTGAAAGCACCCTCGACCATGAATTGCGCATGCACGTGCGCGACCTCGGTGACCGCAACCCGGTGATCGACGAGGTCAACCGCTTCATCAACCGTGAGTTCAAGAAGCAGCACATCAATATCTCCTTCCGCCAGATGGAGGTTTACTTGAAGAACCTGCACGGCCAGGAATACAAGATGGTGCCGATTGAACCGGAAGCCAAAACCATTGTGCCGCTGGTCGATGGCAAACCGCCGCAAGAACCGCCTGCCGCCAAGCTCGACTAACCCGCCTATCCCTAGCAGAATGCTCGGACATTCTGCTGGAGATGGCCGGTGAAAGCCCTCGACGAACTGACCTTCGATAATCGCTTCGCCCGCCTCGGCGATGCGTTCTCCGCTCACGTGCTGCCCGAGCCGATCGACAACCCGCGTCTGGTAGTGGCAAGCCCGGCGGCCATGGCTTTGCTCGATCTCGACCCGGCAACCGCCGAAACCCGGGAATTCGCCGAACTGTTCGGTGGCCACAAACTGTGGGCCGATGCCGAGCCACGGGCGATGGTCTATTCCGGGCATCAGTTCGGCGGCTATACACCGCAACTGGGCGATGGCCGCGGTTTGCTGCTGGGCGAGGTGTACAACGCGGCTGGCGAGCATTGGGACCTGCATCTCAAAGGCGCCGGGCAGACGCCGTTTTCGCGCATGGGCGATGGCCGTGCAGTGCTGCGTTCGTCGATCCGTGAGTTCCTCGCCTCCGAAGCTTTGTACGGACTGAACATTCCCTCCTCGCGCGCCGCCTGCGTGATCGGCTCCGACACCCCGGTCTGGCGCGAAAAACAGGAACGCGCGGCGATGGTGCTGCGCCTGGCGCCGAGCCACATCCGTTTCGGCCACTTCGAATATTTCTACTACACCAAGCGCCCCGAGCAGCAGAAAGCACTCGGCGAGCACGTGCTGGCGATGCACTTCCCGGAATGCCTGGAGCAGCCGGAACCGTATCTGGCGATGTTCCGCGAGATCGTCGAGCGCAATGCCGAGCTGATCGCCAAGTGGCAGGCCTACGGCTTCTGCCACGGCGTGATGAACACCGACAACATGTCGATCCTCGGCATCACCTTCGACTTCGGCCCATTCGCCTTCCTCGACGACTTCGACGCCAACTTCATCTGTAACCATTCGGATGATCAGGGCCGCTACTCGTTCAGCAATCAGGTGCCGATTGGTCAGTGGAACCTCAGCGCGCTGGCCCAGGCGCTGACACCGTTCATCAGTGTTGAAGCGCTGCGCGAAACGCTGGGTTTGTACTTGCCACTGTTCCAAGCGCATTACCTCGACCTGATGCGCCGGCGCTTCGGTTTCACCACCGCAGAAGAAGATGACCAGAAACTGCTGGAAGACTTGCTGCAACTGATGCAGAACAGCGGCGTCGACTACACGCTGTTTTTCCGCCGACTCGGAGAGGAATCAGCAGAAAAATCCGTCGCCCGTTTGCGTGACGACTTCGTCGACATCAAGGGTTTTGATGCCTGGGGCGAACGCTACGTTGCCCGGGTTGCCCGCGATGGTGATGCTGATCAGGAACAGCGCCGAGCGCGGATGCATGCGGTCAATCCGCTGTACATCCTGCGCAATTATCTGGCGCAAAAAGCCATCGATGCGGCTGAGCAGGGGGATTATTCGGAGGTGCGTCGGCTGCATGCGGTGTTGAGCAAACCGTTTGAGGAGCAGCCGGGGATGGAGGGTTATGCCGAGCGACCACCGGAGTGGGGCAAGCATCTGGAGATCAGTTGCTCTTCGTGATGGTTGTCAGATAAACGTTTCGATCGACACCCCGAAGCGTTCAGCCAGCCAGCGGACCTGCCGCAGGTTGAGCTGACGCTTGCCGCTCAGGATTTCCGACACGACCGACTGCGCTCCCACACCCGCACGTTCGCTCTGACTCAGGCCGTGCTCGCGCATCAAATAAGTCTGCTGCGGTTTGAATCAGCCTGGTTTCACCGAAATACGCTGCACGATTGAAAACAGGAGTAAACGTCTCCAAATCAGTCAAATCGGCTTCTTATCAGGATCCTTGCTCATGACCGAACCACTGCTCATCCCCTGCCCCCATTGCAACGGGCTCAATCGGATCCCGGCCGGGCGCCTGGCTGATCAGCCGAAATGCGGTCGCTGCAAAGCGCCAGTGTTGTTGAAGAGCCCTTTTGAACTCAAGCAAGGAGATTACGCCAGCCAGATCAAGGGTGATTTGCCATTGTTGGTAGACGTCTGGGCCGACTGGTGTGGCCCGTGCAAGTCATTTGCGCCGGTGTTCGAACAGGCGGCCGCGCAGCTGGCAGGCAAATGCCGGCTGGCCAAGCTGGACAGCGAGGCCAACCAGCAGTTGTCGGCTCAACTGGGGATTCGCTCGATTCCCAGCTTGATTCTGTTCAAGAACGGGCGGGAAGTGGCGCGCCAGAGCGGGGCGTTTGCATTGCCACAGTTGATGAGCTGGTTGCGTAGCCAGGGGATCTGACCACCGCCTAAAAGATCGCAGCCTTCGGCAGCTCCTACAGAACCATGGTCCATATCGGACCCTGCAGGAGCTGCCGAGGCTGCGATCTTGATCTTCAGGCGTTTTCCAGCAGGTTATGCAGCTCCACAAACTGCCGGGTCAACTTGTGCCGTGGGTCCAGATGAATCAGCGGCGTATTGGCCTGGTGCGACTCACGCATCCGCACCGAACTGGTCAGGTACACCGGCAGCACCGGCAAACCTTCGGCAATCAACTCATCAAGAATTTGCTGCGGCAGACTGGCGCGGGCCTGGAATTGGTTGACCACGATGCCTTCAACTTCCAGACCTTCGTTGTGGTCTTCCTTCAATTCTTCGATTTCCGCAAGCAAGCCGTACAAGGCTTGGCGCGAGAAGCTGTCGCAATCGAAGGGAATGAGCACACGATCAGCGGCAATCAGCGCTGATACCGCATAGAAATTCAGCGCCGGCGGCGTATCGAGGTAAATTCGGTCGTAGTCTTCGGACAGCTCATCAAGCAACTTCCGCAACTTGTTGATCTTGTGCTTGGCCTCAAGCTTGGGTTGCAAGTCGGCCAACTCGGCGGTCGCCGTGATGATGTGCAGGTTGTCGAACGGTGTTTCGTAGATGTCTGCCTGATTCTTCTTCGAGAACGGCCCCGAGGACAGCGTCTGCTTGAAAAAATCGGCAATCCCCATCGGGATGTCGTCGCCAGTGAGCCCGGTCAGATACTGAGTGGAGTTGGCCTGCGCATCGAGATCCACCAACAGGGTGCGATAGCCCTCGCTGGCGCTGACCGCCGCCAGATTGCAGGCAATGCTGGATTTGCCTACGCCACCTTTCTGATTGAACACCACGCGCCGCATGTCGAAACCTCCGTGTATCAAAGAATGACCGAGTGTAGTGGTCCCAAGCGTCGCTTCGCTACCTCGTTGGGAATTGGACTACAGGGTCATGCGAAAACTCTGAATAAAAAAGGGCCAAGATCAGACAGGATGATCGGATTGAGCCGACATACACGCTGGTGCCGATATGGATAATGCCAAATGATATTTACCGAGGAACCAGCCGGTCCATTTTCCTTGAGCAAAATGTAACCAGCATTTGCTACCCGCTGGCTGCACCGGGATAATGCGCGCCACCTGGCGCTTGACGCCGCGCCATGCTTGTCGCTGGTTCCGTGACTCACCGCGTCAATGAAAGCCCGCAGGGGCGGGATGAATGTCCGTGATCAACTTCAACATCGCCCAATGGCGCGCGTGGGCCCCTGGGCTCGACAGCGTGGACGACTGGCAGGCCTGGAGCAGACAGCCAGTCGCGCTCCAGAGCAGTGAAGCCGCGCCCGATGTGTCATTCTTGCCGGCCATGCAACGCCGCCGTCTCAGTCGCCTGGCACGCATGGCGTTCAGTGTCGGCTGGCCGCTGGCCGACGGACGGGAAAACCTGCCGCTGGTGTTCGTCTCTCGCCATGGCGAAACCCCACGCACCTACGAGATCCTCAGCGATCTAGCGACCGAGCAGCCGCTGTCACCGACTCAGTTCAGCCTTTCCGTGCACAACGCGATCATTGGCCTGTGGTCGATCATGCGCGGCGAAACCAGCGAAATGACCGCCCTCGCCGCGGCTGGCGACGGCCTCGAGCACGGCATGCTGGAAGCCGCAGCGCTGCTCAATGAAGGCGCACCTGCGGTACTGCTGGTGATCAGCGAAGAACAACCACCGGCCGCCTATTCACAGTGGATCGACGACGTGCCGTTCCCTTATGCACTGGGCCTTCTGATCACACCCGGCAACGATTGGCAGCTGTCCCTGAACAGCGCTACGGATACAGTGTCAAACGCTCACTGGCCCCATGCCCTGAATCTCTTGCATACCCTGCTCGGCCAGCAGACTACCTGCCAACATGCGTGGAAAAATCGTGTATGGACCTGGCAACGCAACCCGTGACCGAGAAACACCGCGACGCCTATTACTGGCGCCTGCTCGCCACCGCCGCCAGCTTCGCGCTGTTCGGGCTTGGCGGGCTGTGCCTGCGTGTGTTGGTGTTTCCGCTGCTTGGCTGCCTGCCCGGTGATGCGCTAAAACAGCGCCAACGCGCACGGCAAACCGTCAGTCGCCTGTTCTGGTTTTTCGTACGGTTCATGGCCCGCACCGGTGTGCTGACCTATGACATTCAAGGCGCCGAGCGCTTGGGCCGTCCTGGGCAGATGATCATCGCCAACCACCCGTCGCTGATCGACGTGGTGTTTCTTATCGGCCTGGTGCGCCAGGCCAATTGCGTGGTGAAGAAAAGCCTCTGGGAAAACCCTTTTACCCGTGGCCCCTTGCGCAGCACCGAATACATCAGCAACGACGGCAGCATGGACATGCTCGATGCCGCCGCCGAGTCCCTGCAAAACGGCCAGACTCTGATCATTTTCCCCGAAGGCACGCGCACCCAGCCGGGGCAGGCGCCAGCCTTTCATCGGGGTGCGGCGGCGATTGCCCTGCGCGGTGCGAAAATCCTCACGCCAGTGATCATCAAGGTCAACCCGACCACGCTGACCAAAGCCGAACCGTGGTATCGGATCCCCAATCGCCGCGTGCACTTCAGTTTTCAGGTCGGGGCCGATATAGACCCACAGACCTTTGCCGCGCAGGGGCCTGCACCGCAAGCCTCGCGCAAGCTCAACGATTATTTGCACTCTTACTTTATTAAGGAGCTCGCCGAAGATGAGCGATCTGAATCGTGACATTAAAACGCTGATCATCGACGCCCTCGGCCTCGAAGACATCAGCGTCGACGACATCGGCGACGAGCAGACGCTGTTCGGCGAAGGCCTGGGCCTGGATTCTGTCGACGCGCTGGAACTGGGTCTGGCGATCCAGAAAAAGTACGGCATCAAGATCGACGCCGACGCCAAAGACACCCGCAACCATTTCACCAACGTGGCGAGCCTTGCGGCGTTCGTCACGGCAAAACAGGCAGCTTGAGACCGGACCATGCAAACTCGTGAAGACATTTTCAACACCCTGCGCGATGCCCTGGTCGAGCTGTTCGAACTCGATCCGGCGCGTGTGAGCCTGGAGTCCAATCTGTATCAGGATCTGGAAATCGACAGCATCGATGCGGTCGATCTGATCGATCACATCAAGCGTCAGACCGGCAAGAAAATCGCTGCCGAAGAATTCAAATCGGTGCGCACTGTCGGTGACGTGGTCGAGGCGGTCTACCGCCTGGTTCAACCGGCCGCATGAGCCGATTGATCGGCCTCGGCCTGCTGCTGGCCGGTCTGCTTTACCCCTTTGCGGTGTATTTCGGCATGGAGCACTTCGCTCCGTGGCAGTTCGGTCTGCTGCTGGGCAGCCTGTGGCTGGCGCGGGCGCTGAGCGGCGAACGCAAACCCGGCAGCCTGTGGATGGCCGTCACCGCGATCATTTTTTGCCTGCTGCTGGCATTGTTCGACAGTCCACTGTTGCTGCGCTGGTATCCGGTGCTGATCAGCGGCTTCATGCTGGTGCTGTTCGGCCTGAGCCTGAAATACGGCCCGCCAATGGTCGAGCGACTCGCGCGGTTGCGCGAGCCGGAACTGCCGGACATTGCGATTCGCTACACCCGAAAGGTCACGGTGGCCTGGAGCGTGTTTTTCTTCTGCAACGGTTTGTGCGCCGCCCTGCTGACCCTGTGGGCGCCGCTGAATTGGTGGATGTTGTACACCGGCCTGATCTCCTATGGATTGATCGGCCTGATGTTTGCCATTGAATGGCTGATACGACAACGGGTACGAGGCCACCCATGAACTGGATTAAACTTGAGCAACTGCTGCTCAAGGCTCAACCAGAGCGCGCCGTGACGGCCGGGCCGGTGCTGACCCACGCCCAGCTGTGCGAACGCGCACTGCGCCTGGCTGCCGGCCTCGAAAGCCAGGGCATACGGCGCGTTGCCGTGCACCTGGAAGACGCCGCCGACCTGGCCGTCGCCCTGCTTGGCGCCTGGCGCGCCGGCGCCAGCGTGCTACTTCCGGCCGACCTGCAACCCGTTACCCGGCAACGCTGGTCCACGGAAGTCGACCTGTGGCTGACCGACCTGGCCGACGACGCCCATCTGGAGGATTACCGGGGCGCGCCCCTGGGTGCAGTCGAGTTCGACCTGGACCAATGCCAACTCAGCCTGTGCACTTCAGGTTCCAGTGGCGAGCCCAAGCGCATCGACAAAACCCTGGGCCAGTTGGCCAATGAAGTGCAGGCCCTGGAGACCCTCTGGGGTGCCGACCTTGGCCAGGCCTGCATCATCGGCAGCGTCGCCACCCAGCACATCTATGGGTTGCTCTTCCGGGTGCTGTGGCCGCTGTGCGCCGGTCGGCCGTTCGTGCGCAAGCAGCTGGCGTTTCCGGAAGATCTGCAGCGCGCCAGCCGCGAGTGCCCGACCTTCGCCTGGGTCGCCAGCCCGGCGCTGCTCAAGCGCATGGGCGACAACCTTGACTGGCCCGCCCTGAGTGCGGTTCGCCGGGTATTTTCTTCTGGTGGCGCCTTGCCGGCCGAAGCGGCGCGAAGCCTGCACCAGCGCCTGCAGCAATGGCCGACGGAAATCCTCGGCAGCTCGGAAACCGGCGGTATTGCCTGGCGCCAGGCCGATGAGCCCTGGCAGCCATTTGCCGACGTTGAACTGGCGCTGGACAGTGACGGTGCGTTGCTTGTCAGCTCTCCCTACATGCCCCCAGGCCACGTTGAACATACCGCCGATGCCGCGCAAATTGCCGCCGACGGCCGTTTTGAGCTACAGGGGCGGCTGGACCGAATCGTCAAACTGGAAGAAAAACGTATCTCGCTTCCAATGCTCGAACAGGCGTTGAGCACCCATGATTGGGTGACTGAAGCACGCATGGGTGTGGTGCAGGAAAACCGCGCGTCGCTGGGCGCGCTGCTGGTCTTGAGCGAGTCAGGCTTGCACGCGTTGCGCAACCAGGGCCGGCGCGCCGTTACCGAGGAGCTGCGCCAGCACCTGGGCCTGCACTGCGAAACCCTGGCGTTGCCGCGACGCTGGCGTTTTCTGCGACAACTGCCGTTCAACAGCCAGGGCAAGCTGCCGCAAGCGGATGTCGAGGGGTTATTGCTGGCTGCTCGACCGAAATTGCCAGAAGTACTGCAACAGATCGAAGACGATGGCGAGTGGAGCCTGCAATTGGCGGTGCCACCGGACCTGGCGTTCTTCAGCGGCCATTTCCCCAAGGCACCGGTGTTGCCCGGTGTGGTGCAGGTCGATTGGGCCCTCGCCCTGGGCCAACGATTGATGAACCTGCCGGAAAAATTCGCCGGTATGGAAGTCCTGAAATTCCAGCAACTGGTGCGCCCGGGGGATCAGGTCCAGTTGCACCTGCGTTTTGATCCGGTGCGCGGCAAGCTGTATTTCGCTTATCGCAATGAAACCGCGACCTGTTCCAGTGGACGGATTCTGCTGGAGGCGGCGAGCGATGCCTGATTATGGCAAGTGCTGCGCACTCAATCGCCCAGGGGACGTGCTCATGCATAACCCTTGCGCCGTCATCCCGGTCTACAACCACGAAACCGCGATTACCACCGTGGTCGAGGCGGTACTTGGCAGCGGTCTTCCCTGCATCCTGGTGGACGACGCCAGTGCCCCGTCCTGTGCAAAAGTGCTCGATCACCTGGCGCTGCGCGAAAAGGTATTCCTGATTCGCCTCGCCGCCAATCAGGGCAAGGGCGGTGCGGTCATGACCGGTCTGCGCGAAGCGGCGCGCCTGGGTTTTACTCACGCATTGCAGGTGGACGCCGACGGCCAGCACGACCTGCAGGACATCGGCACCTTCATCGAGCAGTCTCGCGCCCACCCCGAGGCGGTGATCTGCGGTTACCCGCAATACGACGCCAGCGTCCCCAAGGGCCGCCTGTATGCCCGCTACCTGACCCACGTGATGGTCTGGATCAACACCCTGTCGCTGCAGATTCGCGACTCGATGTGCGGCTTTCGCGTGTATCCGTTGCCGCCCGTGCTGGCCTTGATCGACTCGGCGAAAATCGGCAAGCGAATGGATTTCGACTCGGACATCCTGGTGCGCCTGGCCTGGCGCAATCAACCGATGCTGTGGCGGCCCACCCGGGTGCATTATCCGCTGGATGGCGTGTCACACTTTCGCCTGCTCCACGACAACGTACTGATTTCGAGCATGCACACGCGGCTGTTTTTCGGCATGTTGTTGCGCGCGCCGGCGATGCTCTGGCAGCGGTGGCGCACATGAGCAACAACAAGGCGCACTGGGCCGATCGCGAAGAGCGCGGCAGTTTCCTGCTGATGAAATTCACCGCGTTCGCCGCCAAAGTCCTTGGCCGGCGTCTGCTCAGCCCGTTGCTGTACGGCATCGTCCTGTACTTTTTCCTGTTCGGCCGCACGGCGCGCCGTAGCGCTTGGCAGTATCAGCAACGGCTGGCCGTCTGCAGTCAACGCGAAGATTTGCGCCCGACTCATTGGCGGGTATTTGGCCAGTTCATGGCTTTCGCCGATTCGATGCTCGACAAGCTCGACGTATGGAACGGCAAGCTGCGTATCGAACAGATCGAAATCATCGACCCGGCGCTGCTGCGCAAGCAGTTGCGCGGCAGTCGCGGGCAACTGCTGGTCGGCGCACATCTGGGCAACCTTGAAGTCTGCCGGGCACTGGCGGAGATCGGCGAAAAAGTCACCATGAACGTGCTGGTACACACCAAGCACGCCGAGCAGTTCAACCGTTTACTGGGCGAGGCCGGCGCGACCAACCTGCGCTTGATTCAGGTCAGCGAACTCGACCCGGTGATCATGCTGCAACTGCACGAACGCCTCGAGCGCGGCGAGTGGCTGGCGATCGCCGGCGACCGCGTGCCGCTGCACGGCGGGCGCAGCGTGACCGTCGATTTTCTCGGCCACCCCGCACCGCTCCCACAAGGGCCGTGGCTGCTGGCCGGCCTGCTGAAATGCCCGGTCAATCTGCTGATGTGCCTGAAACAACCGGACGGCCACTATCGCCTGACCCTCGAACCCTTCGCCGACGCCGTGGTGTGGAAGCGCAGCGAGCGCGAGCAGGTCATTCATCAGTGGGCCACCCGCTATGCGCAGCGTCTGAGTCACTATTGCCTCGAAGCGCCGCAACAATGGTTCAACTTTTACCCTTTCTGGAAGACCGATGACCACGCCAACCCATGAGCCGGTAACCTTCGGCGAACGCCCTTTGCGCATCGAAGACGTGCTGGCCCTGGCCAACCGTCAGGCACCCGTGCAATTACAGAGCGACGCCGACTATCGCGAGCGCATCGCCAAGGGCGCGCGGTTTCTTGATTCGTTGCTGGACAAGGAAGGCGTGATCTACGGCGTGACCACCGGTTACGGCGATTCCTGCGTGGTCGCGGTGCCGCTGCATCACGTCGAAGCGTTGCCGCGTCACCTCTACACCTTTCATGGTTGCGGGCTGGGCAAACTGCTCGACGCGCAAGCCACCCGTGCGGTGCTCGCTGCACGCTTGCAGTCGCTGTGCCAGGGTGTGTCGGGGGTTCGCGTGGAACTGCTGGAACGCCTCCAGGCCTTCCTTGCACACGACATCCTGCCGCTGATACCGGAGGAAGGCTCGGTGGGCGCCAGCGGCGACCTGACTCCGTTGTCGTATGTCGCCGCGACGTTATCCGGCGAGCGCGAGGTCATGTTTCGTGGCGAACGCCGGCCAGCGGCCGACGTCCATCGCGAACTGGGCTGGGAACCCCTGGTGCTCAGGCCCAAGGAAGCCCTGGCATTGATGAACGGTACCGCCGTCATGACGGGCCTGGCCTGCCTGGCCTACGCGCGAGCCGATTACCTGCTGCAACTGGCCACCCGCATCACCGCACTCAATGTGGTCGCGCTGCAAGGCAATCCGGAACACTTCGATGAGCGTCTGTTCGCCGCCAAACCGCACCCGGGGCAAATGCAGGTCGCAGCATGGTTGCGCAAGGATCTGGCCATCGACGCGCCAACCGCACCGCTGCACCGCTTGCAGGATCGCTACTCGCTGCGTTGCGCGCCGCACGTGCTCGGCGTCTTGGCCGACAGCCTGAACTGGCTGCGTTCGTTCATCGAAACCGAACTCAACAGCGCCAATGACAATCCGATCATCGACGCCGAAGCCGAGCGCGTGCTGCACGGCGGGCACTTCTATGGCGGCCACATCGCGTTCGCCATGGACAGCCTGAAGAATCTGGTTGCCAACGTCGCCGACCTGCTCGATCGTCAGCTCGCGCTATTGGTCGACGAGCGCTACAACCATGGCTTGCCGAGTAATCTGTCGGGTGCCACGGCTGATCGGGCGATGCTCAATCACGGCTTCAAGGCGGTGCAGATCGGTACGAGCGCGTGGACCGCAGAAGCCCTGAAGAACACCATGCCGGCCAGCGTCTTTTCCCGCTCCACCGAGTGTCACAATCAGGACAAGGTGAGCATGGGCACCATCGCTGCACGGGATGCCATTCGCGTGCTGGAGCTGACCGAACAAGTGGCTGCCGCGACGCTGCTGGCCGCCAACCAGGGCGTCTGGTTACGCAGTAAAGCCGAGGACGCGCGCACATTGCCGCCGGCACTTGCCGCCATGCACGCGCAGCTGGCTGAAGATTTCCCGCCGGTCATCGAGGACCGGGCCCTGGAGAGCGAGTTGCGCCTGTGCCTGCAGCGTATCGCCGAACAACACTGGAGGCTGCATGCGTAGCAAGGGCGTGCTTCACATCGATACGCAAATCCTCGTGCCGTTTTTCGACGTCGACACCATGCACGTCGTCTGGCACGGCCATTACATCAAATACCTGGAAGTCGCCCGCTGTGCGTTGCTGGACCGCATCGGCCACAACTACAGCGCCATGGTCGAGTCGGGCTACGCCTGGCCGGTGATCGACCTGCAGCTGCGGTATGTACGTGGCGCGGTGTTCGGTCAGCGGCTCAATGTGCGGGCCAATCTGGTCGAGTGGGAAAACCGCCTGAAGATCAACTACCTGATCACTGACCTGCAAACCGGCGAACGCCTGACCCGTGCCGTATCCGTACAGGTCGCCGTCGATATGAGCAATCGCGAAATGCAACTGGCTTCACCGAAGATCTTTACAGATGCAGTGGAAAAGGTGCTCGAATGAACTGGCGGACAACCTGCTGCAAATTTCTGGTGGCAGGCGTCATGCTGCTGGGTACTTCACTGGCCCAGGCTTTTGATCTGCAGCAGCTCAGCGATCAACTGGGCAAACCTGACGTGATCCACGGCAGTTTCATCCAGGAAAAACACCTGCGCGCCCTGCCCCAGCCGCTGACCAGCAAGGGCACATTCGTCCTGGCGAAAAACCACGGCCTGCTCTGGCTGCTCAGAACACCGCTGCAGCAGGATTATCGGATCACCGCCAAGGGCATCGCCCGGCGCGACGGCAACGGCTGGCAAATGCTGCCGGGCAAGAGCGCCGGAGCCGAGCAGAACCGATTGTTCCTCGCGGTACTGCAAGGTGACAGCAGCGGGCTGCAACGAGACTTCGACCTGTCGCTCAGTGGCGATGCAAAGGACTGGAAGTTGACCCTGATCCCGCGTTCGCTGCTGTTAAAGCAGGTGTTCAACCAGATCAACATTACCGGGGCCGAGTTGGTGCACAGTATCGAACTGCTGGAAACCCAAGGCGACAGCACCCTTTTACGCATGCAGGACAGTACCGCCGCGCAACCGTTGAGCGACTCGGAGCAACATGACTTTGCCGAGTGAACGCAGGCTGCCTTGGCTATTCCTGATGCTGCTACTGGCAGTCGGTGCGCTGGCCGGTTGGCAATGGCGCGACGGTGCGCCGCTGTCGGCGAACCTCATGGAGCTGGTACCAGGCACGGCACCGGATGCACTGGAGTCACGCGCCGAGCAGCGCATGCAGGAACCCTTGAACCGCGAAATGCTGGTGCTGGTCGGCCACGCTGATCGCCAGCAGGCGGTGGCCATGGCGCAAACCCTGGGCGAGCAATGGCAAGCCAGCGGATTGTTCGAGAAAGTGCAGTGGAACCTGCAAGCGGATCTCCCGGCCCTGCGCACGCAACTGCTGCAAGGACGACTGGCGATGCTCTCGGCGGATGATCGGCAACTGCTGATCGAACATCCCGACGTCTTTATTCAGCAACGCGTGCAAGCGCTGTTCGATCCGTTCAGCGGTTTCAGTCTGGTGCCGAGCCAGGACGATTGGCTGGGCCTGACCGGACGCATCCAGAACAGCCAGCCGCAGCACGGTTCGGTGCAACTGGACATCGGCAGCGGCGCGTTGGTCGCCGATGCCGACGGCAAGAGTTGGGTGCTGCTGCGCGCACGCACCACTGGCAATGCCTTCGACATGAACCTGCCACTGAAAGTCGCGGATTTGCTCCAGCACAGTCGTGCCGAAGCCGCCCAGGCCAAGGTACAACTGTTGGCGGCGAGCGGCCTGCTCTATGCCGCAAACGGCCAGCAGCAAGCCACTCGCGAGATGACCTGGGTCGGCGGCGGCGCAACGATCGGCATTCTATTATTGCTACTGCTGGCCTTCCGGCGCTGGCGCGTCTTGCTCGCCTTTGTCCCGGTGCTGGTGGGCATGCTCTTCGGTGCAGTGGCCTGCGTCGCCCTGTTCGGCCATATGCATGTGATGACGCTGGTGCTCGGTTCGAGCCTGATCGGCGTGGCGGTCGACTACCCGCTGCATTACCTGTCCAAAAGCTGGAGCCTGAAACCCTGGCGCAGCTGGCCAGCCCTGCGCCTGACCTTGCCCGGCCTGACGCTGAGCCTGATCACCAGTTGCATCGGTTACCTCGCCCTGGCCTGGACTCCGTTTCCAGCGCTGACCCAGATCGCGGTGTTCTCCGCAGCGGGTCTGATCGGCGCCTACTTGTGCGCGGTATGCCTGCTACCGGCATTGCTGAAGGGGGTGCAATTGCGCCCTGCTCAATGGCCGTTAAGGGTTTGCGAAAGCTTGCTGCTGTGCCGCGAAGCACTGCTCAAGCGGGCCAGCACCCCGGTATTGCTGGCAGTGCTGGTCGCCTTCTGCGTCGCCGGCCTGCTACAGCTCGACAGCAAGAACGATATTCGCCAATGGGTCGGCGCGCCCCAGCAGCTGACGGACGAAGCCCAGACCATTGCCCGGATCACCGGTTATCAGCCCACCAGCCAGTTCTTCCTGGTGCGCGCGGCCGATCAGCAGCAATTACTCGAACGCCAGAACGCGCTGAGCGAGCGACTCGATCAACTGGTCAACCTGGAGAAACTCCAGGGTTACCTGTCCCTCAATCAACTGGTCAGCCCGCCCAGCGAACAGGTACAGGTTCGCGAAGCGCTGAACAAACTGGCGCAACACTGGCAGCCGTTGCTTGATCTCGGCGTGCCGGTGGCAGCACTGCAAGCCGAAATCGAAAGCTTGCGCGCGTTGCCGATCCAGGATGTCGACACGGCGCTACGCGGCCCGCTGGCAGAGCCCTATCGCGCCCTGTGGCTGGGTTCGACCGATGACGGAGGCGTAGCGGCTATGGTGAGCCTGCAAGGCTTGAATAACCCCGCGTTGCTGCAGGTTCAGGCCCTGGACCTGCCGGGTGTGGAGCTGGTCGATCGCCTGGGTGAATTGAACAGCGTCTTCGCCGCGACCCAGATCAGCGCCGCCGAGTTGAAACTGGCCTCCTGCGTGCTGATAGTGCTGGTGCTGATCCTGCCGTTCGGCCTTGGCGGCGCCTTGCGCATTGTCACTCTGCCGCTGCTGGCCGCGGTGTGCAGTCTCGCCAGCCTTGGCTGGCTCGGTCAGCCGCTGACCTTGTTCAGCCTGTTCGGCCTGCTGCTGGTCACGGCGATCAGCGTCGATTACGCGATTCTCATGCGCGAGCAAGTCGGCGGTGCGGCGGTGAGTCTGCTCGGCACGCTGTTGGCGGCGCTGACCACATGGCTGTCGTTCGGGCTCCTGGCGGTTTCCAGCACACCGGCGGTGAGCAATTTCGGCTTGTCGGTCAGCCTCGGTCTGGCGTTCAGCTTCATGCTCGCGCCGTGGGCCGGGCGCCATGAACAGCGCGTCAGTGCTGCGGAGCCGACAACATGATGGTCGTCGGATTCTGGCTGCTGGCCCTGGCGTTATTCGCCGTGGCCACCCGCATCGGCCGTCACTTGGGTCTGATTCCGATTGTCAGCCAGTTACTGCTGGCGAGCTTCGGCTTGCCACTGCTGATGTATTTCTGGATCGAGCCGGGCTGGCAACTCAGCGGCGCACAATTGATCGCCCCCGAGTGGCTGAAGAACCTCTACAGCCTGAGTTTTGCCCTGCTGCTCGGGCACATCCTCAGTGACGTGATCGACCTGCGCCTGGATCGCCAGAGCGTGAAAATCGCGCTGCCCAGTTTTGCCGTGCCGTTTGTCTGCGGCGTCGCCGTCGCAGGCTGGCTGCTGCCGGCGCAACCGTGGCTAAACTCGCTGGCCATCGGCCTGGTGTTTGCCATTACCGCGATCCCGGTGCTGTACCTCTACTTGCGGCACATCAACTACCCGAGCACTGCAACGCGGCGCCTGGTGCAGACCGCCATCCTGATCGACCTCACGTGCTGGACCCTGTTCGCCATCGCCCAGGGCAGCCTGCACTTGAGCAGTCTGCTGCTGCCATTGGCAGGAGCCTGCCTGCCGTTACTGCTGAGCCTGCTCGGCATGCGCCAACCGTTGTTGCACAGCGGCTGTTTCTTCGCGCTGCTGGTGGTTGCCGAACACTTCAAGCTCAATGCACTGATTCTCGGCATCGGCTACCTGCTGTGCATGGCGGCCTTGAAAGTGCCATTAGTCCTTCCGCTACCGGCGGCCTGGATGAGCCGGTTGCAGACGAACATCGCGATTCCGCTCATTCTCACGTTCGGCATCGTGCAAATCGACGTCCATAGCGCCATGGCCAGCCTTGGCTGGGGGCAGCTGGCAGCATTGCTGGTGTTGCCGATAGCCAGCAAATTGCTGGGCAACTGGCTGGGCCTGGGCTGGGCCGGTGCTTCGTTTGAAGGCGCCAGTCGCTGGCGGGAAAGCGTCCTGCTGAATATTCGCGGTTTGAGCGAGATCGTCTTTCTCAACCTGCTGCTGCAACAACATCTCATCAGCCCGGCGCTGTATTTTGCGCTGATGCTGATGGGACTGATCGCGACATTGCTGCCGGCACTGGTCGGCATGCACCGAATCCCCATGAACATCGCCGCCCCGGCAAGGAACCCCCATGCCAACAGTTGAAACGGAATGTCGCCAGGTGGTTGTCATCGGCGCAGGCCCTTCGGGTGCCATCGCCGCCGCTTTGCTTAAACGCAAAGGGCATGATGTGCTGATGATCGAGCGTCAGCATTTCCCGAGGTTTTCCATTGGCGAAAGCCTGCTGTCCCACTGCCTGGACTTCGTCGAGGAAGCGGGCATGCTCGATGCAGTAAACGCCGCCGGCTTCCAACTGAAAACCGGTGCGGCCTTCGCCTGGGGCGAGCAGTACAGCGCGTTCGATTTTGGCGACACCTTCAGCAACGGCAAACCGACCACCTTCCAGGTACTGCGTGCCGATTTCGACAAGCTGCTGGCGGACCAGGCAGCGCTGCAAGGCGTCGAAATCCGCTACGGTGAAACCATCGTCAGCGTGGTGCCCGACCCGGCCAAACCGCAGCTCGGCGTGCTGCGCGAAGATGGCAGTGAGTACCGCATCGAAGCCCAATTCATCCTCGACGCCAGCGGCTACGGGCGGGTCCTGCCGCGCCTGCTCGACCTCGAAGCACCGTCGAATTTTCCGGTGCGCCAGGCCGTGTTCACCCATGTCGAAGACCATATCGACAACCCGGCCTTCGATCGCAGCAAAATCCTCGTCACCACCCATCCGACCCGGCGCGATATCTGGTTCTGGACCATCCCGTTCAGCAATGGCCGGTGCTCTGTGGGCGTGGTCGCGGCGGCGGAACATTTCGCGGGGCGCGCGGACAATCTGGACGACTGCCTGCGCGGTTTTATCGCCGAAACCCCAAGCCTGTCGGCCGTGCTCGACAACGCAGTCTGGGATACCCCCGCGCGCACCATTGGTGGTTATTCGGCCAACGTCAAATCCCTGCACGGGCCCGGCTACGCGCTGCTGGGCAACGCCGCCGAATTCCTGGACCCGGTGTTTTCCTCGGGCGTGACCATTGCCATGCGCTCGGCGAGCATGGCCGCTGCGGTACTGCACCGCCAACTGCAGGGTGAAAATGTCGACTGGGAAAGCGAGTTCGCCGCCCCGCTCAAGCGCGGCGTCGATACGTTTCGCTGCTACGTGGAAGGCTGGTATGCCGGAACCTTCCAGGACGTGATCTACCATCCGGGCAGTTCACCGGACATTCGCCGCATGATCAGCGCGATCCTCGCCGGTTATGCCTGGGACGAACGCAACCCGTTCGTCGCCGAACCCAAACGCCGGCTGCGGATGCTCTCGGAACTGTGTGCAAGGGACGCCACATGAGTTTCCTGAGCGACAATTACGTCGAGGAAACCCGCTTCGGTTTCTGGTTCCTGCGCAGCCACACCTGGCAGCACCACGTGTTGCGGGTGGCGATCAATGACCTGCGCAGCCTGTTCAGCGAACCACCACCCGCTCATCCCGTGCTGCTCGATGCCGGTTGTGGCCAGGGTAAGTCGTTCCAGCTGTTGCACCAGACCTTTGCACCACAACGCCTGACCGGCCTGGATGCAGACCCTCACAGTCTCGAACTCAGCCGTGAAGAAGCCGCTCGCCAGTGCATCGAAGTGGAATTGATCGGCAGTGACTGCGCGAGCATTCAACTGCCGGACGCCAGTGTCGACCTGTTGTTCTGTCACCAGACGTTCCATCATCTGGTAGAGCAGGACCTGGCCCTGGCCGAGTTCTATCGGGTATTGAAACCTGGAGGGTATCTGCTGTTCGCCGAATCCACCGAGGCTTACATTGATACCTGGGTGATTCGCTGGTTGTTTCGCCATCCCATGCATGTGCAAAAAGTGCCGCCGGGTATCTGCAGATGATTCGCCAACAGGGTTTCGAGTTCGGCCCGCAGAACGTGTCCTACCCCTACCTGTGGTGGAGTCGCGCCAGGGATTTCGGCCTGCTGGAGCGCCTGGGCCTGCAACGGCCAAAAGCCGTTGGTGAGCGAGAAGAAACCCTGGTCAATGTGGTTGCGCGCAAACCGCTTGAAGGTGCCGTTTGATGAGTATTTTCAACACCGCGCAATTCACCTCCTGCAGGCTGGCTCCCACATGTTTGCTGCTCGGTACACTGCTGCTGAGCGCCTGCACCAGCCGGGCGCCGCTGCCCGAGCAAACGCCTGACCTGGCACTGCCCATGCAACTGCATATCCAGCGCCTGCAAGCCGACCAGCGCCTGGACTGGGTGCTGGTGATCCAGCGCGAAGGGCCGGGCATTCGCTGGTCGATGATGGACCTGCTGGGCATTCCCCAGGCCCGGCAGAAACTGGTCGACGGCGCCTGGCACGCCGACGGCCTGCTGCCACCCAATGCCGAAGCGCGGGAACTGTTCGCTGCCTTGCTGTTTGCGCTGACCCCCAGGGATCAATTGCAAGGCAACTATCCGACCGCCTGGCAACACGGTCCGCAACGGTCATTGCCCGAGCGTTGGGACGTGCGCTACACGCAACCGCAAAACTTCGATCTGACCCTGCCCAAAGGTCCGAAATACCAGGTCACGCCCCTGAGCGGGGATACGCCATGACTGCCTATTTGAATGCCCTCGGGGTGATCTGCGCCCTGGGTCGGGGCAAGGAGGAAGTCAGCCGCAACCTGTTTGCCGGCGACTGCTCCGGCATGCGCGACGAAGCCGGCTGGATTGTCGATCGTACGGTGCCGGTGGCGGCTGTGCGCGGCGAACTCGCGGCCATCCCTGTCGAACTCACGGAGCAAGCCAGCCGCAACAATCAGCTGCTGCTGGAAGCCGCCCTGCAGATTCGCGAGGACATTGACCAGGCGATTGCGACCTACGGCCGCCATCGCATTGGCGTGGTCCTGGGCACCAGCACTTCAGGCATAGACGAAGCCAGCCGCGGCCTGGCCCATTACATTCGCGAGGACGTGTTTCCCGCTGACTACAACTACCAGCAACAGGAACTCGGCGCGCCGGCGAATTTCCTCGCCGACTGGTTGCAAACCAGCGGTCCGGCCTATGTCATCTCTACCGCGTGCACCTCCAGTGCCCGGGCACTGATGAGCGCCCAGCGCCTGTTGAACATGGGGTTGTGCGATGCGGTGCTGTGCGGCGGGGTCGACAGCCTGTGCAAACTGACCCTCAACGGTTTCTCTGCGCTGGAGGCCGTGTCCGGTCAGCGCTGCAACCCCTTTTCAGTCAATCGCAACGGCATCAACATCGGCGAAGCGGCCGTACTGTTCCTGATGACCAGACAGCCCGGCGGCAGCCCGTCGATTGCGCTGCTGGGCAGCGGTGCAAGTTCCGATGCACACCATATTTCCGCGCCGGAACCGGCTGGCCGCGGCGCCCTGCAGGCCATGCGCAAGGCCCTGGATCGTGCGAATCTGCAACCGGGCCAGATTGCCTACCTGAACCTGCACGGCACGGCCACACACCATAATGATTCGATGGAAAGCCTGGCGGTGACCACCCTGTTCCCGGCGGGCGTGCCCTGCTCGTCGACCAAACCGCTTACCGGCCACACCCTCGGCGCAGCGGGCGCCCTGGAAGCTGCGTTCTGCTGGCTGAGCCTGTGCAAGGAAAATCTGCAGCACGCCTTGGCGCCGCATGTCTGGGATGGCCAACCCGACCCGGACCTGCCACCGCTGAATTGGGTGACCGGCACGGATCGCCTGTCGTCCATTGCACCGCGCTACCTGATGAGCAATTCCTTCGCCTTCGGTGGCAACAACGTCAGCCTGATAATCGGAGACGCACCATGATCGACTGGCCGCTCGCCGAACTGCTGCCGCACGCTGGCGACATGATCCTGATCGAACAGATCCTGTCGTTCGACGAGGAGCAGATCCACACCCGCCTGGTGGTCAGGCCTGAAGGCCTGTTCAGCCGCCCCGACGGCAGCTTGCCGGCCTGGGTCGGCATCGAGCTGATGGCCCAGAGCGTCGCCGCCTATGCCGGTTGCCACGCCCGCCAGCGCGGCGATGCGGTCGAGCTGGGTTTCCTGCTCGGTACCCGCAAGTTCGAATGCAATGTCGAACACTTCCCGGTTGGCACCGAGCTGACCATACACGGGCTGCGCTCACTGGAAGATGAGAACGGCATGGGTGTATTCGAATGTCATATCAATGCCCCCGGCATCCACGCCACCGCTCGTCTGAACGTGTTCCGCCCGCCTCAGGCCGCGCAATATCTTGATGAATCAAAGGAGTCCAGTCATGACTGAATCCATACTGGTCACCGGCTCCAGCCGTGGTATCGGCCGCGCCATTGCCCTGCGCCTGGCCCAGGCCGGCCATGACATCGTGCTGCATTGCCGCAGTGGCCTGGCGGAAGCTGGCGCGGTCAAGAAAGAGGTCGAAGCCTTGGGGCGAAAAGCCCGCATACTGCAATTCGATGTGTCCGACCGCCCCAGCTGCAAGGTGATCCTTGAAGCGGACGTAGAAACTCACGGTGCCTATTATGGCGTGGTGCTCAACGCCGGACTGACCCGCGACGGTGCTTTTCCGGCGCTGAGCGAGGATGATTGGGATGTGGTGATGCGCACCAACCTCGATGGTTTCTACAACGTCCTGCATCCGGTGATGATGCCGATGATTCGTCGCCGCGCCGCGGGGCGGATTGTCTGCATCACGTCCGTCTCGGGGCTGATCGGCAACCGTGGCCAGGTCAATTACAGCGCCTCGAAAGCCGGCGTGATCGGCGCGGCGAAAGCGTTGGCGATTGAGCTGGGCAAGCGCAAAATCACCGTGAACTGCGTCGCGCCGGGTCTGATCGACACAGCGATGCTCGATGAAAACGTGCCGGTGGAAGAACTGATGAAAATGATCCCCGCGCAACGCATGGGCACCCCTGAAGAGGTCGCTGGTGCGGTGAATTTCCTGATGTCGGCGGAAGCGTCGTACATCACCCGCCAGGTTCTGGCCGTCAATGGAGGCTTGTGCTGATGAAGCGCGTCGTCGTCACCGGCATGGCCGGCATCACCTCGCTGGGCAGCGACTGGGAGACCATCGCCGGCAACTTTGCGGCCAACCGCAGCGGCATCCGCCGGATGGATGAGTGGGATCGCTTCAGTGAACTCAACACGCGTCTGGCCGGACCGATCGATGATTTTGTCGTGCCGTCGCACTGGACGCGCAAGCAGCTGCGCAGCATGGGCCGGGTCTCGCGGCTGGCGGTCGGTGCTGCGGAGCAGGCGCTGGCCGATGCCGGGCTGCTGGGCGATGAATCGATCAAGGACGGACGCATGGGCGTGGCATGCGGCTCGTCCACTGGCAGCACCGACGAGATCAAAGCGTTCGGCAACATGCTGCTCAACTCGGTGGCCGAGGGCCTCAACGCCAACTCGTACGTGCGGATGATGCCGCACACCACTGCCGCCAATATCAGCATCTTCTTCGGCCTCACCGGGCGTCTGATCCCGACGTCCAGCGCCTGCACCAGTGGCAGTCAGGGCATCGGTTACGCCTACGAGGCGATCAAGTTCGGTCGCCTGCCGTTGATGCTCGCCGGTGGCGCCGAAGAACTGTGCCCGACCGAAGCCATGGTCTTCGACGCGCTCTATGCGACCAGCCTGAAAAATGATGCCCCACAGACCAGCCCGCGCCCCTACGACAAAGGCCGCGACGGCCTGGTGATCGGTGAAGGCGGCGGCATGCTGGTGCTCGAGGAGCTGGAGCACGCCCTCGCCCGCGGCGCGCACATACACGCTGAGCTTGTCGGTTTCGGCAGCAACGCCGACGGACAGCACACCACCCGCCCCGAGCAAGTCACCATGCGCCGCGCAATGGAACTGGCGCTGGAAGACGCCGGGCTGACGCCGGACGCCATCGGCTACGTCAACGGCCACGGCACCGCTACAGAACAGGGCGACATTGCCGAAACACTGGCGACCAGCAGTTTGTTCGGCGAACACATGCCGATCAGCTCGCAGAAAAGCTTTCTCGGTCACACCCTTGGGGCCTGCGGGGCGCTGGAGTCGTGGTTCAGCATTGAAATGCTCAACCGCGACCTGTATGCCCACACCTTCAATCTGGACGACATCGACCCGCACTGCGGCAAGCTCGATTACCTGCGCGGCGAATTCCGGCAGATGAGTAATCAGTATGTGATGAACAATAATTTTGCGTTTGGCGGGGTGAATACTTCGCTGATTTTTCGGCGGTGGTCTTGAAACACATATAGATCAAAAGATCGCAGCCTTCGGCAGCTCCTACGGAGTGAACTCAAGCCAAGGCAGTCACGCTTGCAGCGGCTCGACCTTCCTCGTCAACAACTCCACAAACGCCCGCGCCATCGGCGATTTCTGGTCCTTGCGCTGCACCAGCCAGACCGCCGACACCGCCGCCGGATCGAGCAAGGGCCGGTACACCACTCCGTCAATCCGCATCCGCTGATAAGACGCCGGCAGCACCGAGACGCCCAACCCTGCAGCCACCAACCCGATAATGGTCATTGCCTCGCCAGCCTCCTGGGCGAAGTGCGGACTGAAACCGGAGTCGCGGGCCAGGCTCAGCAGTTGCGCGTAAAGGCCGCTGCCGTAGCTGCGCGGGAAAAACACGAAAGGTTCGAGGGCCAAGGCTGACAGGAACAACCCCTCCTCGCTGCCGTTCACCAGCGGATGTTTGGAGCTGAGTACCGCCACCAGCGGTTCACTCATCAGCTCGACTACGCTCAGGGAATCCGGCAGCCCCAGCGGGCGCATGATGCCGACTTCAATCGACTCATCCACCAGCGCGTCCGCCACCTGGGTGCTGCTCATTTCCCGCAGGTTCAAATGCACCGCCGGGAAGCGCTGGCGGAATGCGAAAATCGCCTGGGGGATGGTCGAGTTGAATGGCGCCGATGAGGTAAAGCCGATTTTCAGCTCCCCCAGCTCGCCCAATTGCGCCCGACGGGCGACGTCGGCAGCTTTATCGACCTGCGCCAGCACCAGCCGCGCCTCCTGCAGAAACAACCGACCCGCCTCGCTGAGTTCGACCCGACGATTGGTACGTTCAAACAACCGCGCGCCGACCTCTTGCTCCAGTGCCTGAATCTGCTGGCTCAAGGGCGGTTGCGAGATGCCCAGCACCTGTGCGGCGCGGCCGAAATGCAGTTCTTCGGCAACGGCGATGAAGTAGCGCAGATGACGCAATTCCATGAAAACCCCATTAGGTCGTTAAAGCTATCAAACAGGTCGAACAATATATTGGATAGAAACATTAGCCAGCTATATGATTTTTTCATTGCCTGCCTGGCCGTGTCCTCCGAGGTCTGAAGTGAAAACAGCTGTCGCCCCCCTGGCCCATGAAGTCCCGCCTGCTGCGGTGGACGATGTCGTCGCCGAGCTGCAAGAGATCTACATCGAAAAAGGCACGCCGATGTTCATGCGCACGGTGCTGGCGTTGTTCAGCGGCGGTTTCGCGACCTTTGCCCTGCTGTATTGCGTGCAGCCGATGATGCCGCTGCTGTCCCACGAATATTCGATCAATGCAGCCCAGAGCAGCCTGATTCTCTCGGTGGCCACTGGCATGCTCGCCATCGGCCTGCTGATCACCGGGCCCATTTCCGATCGGGTCGGACGCAAGCCGGTGATGGTCACCGCACTGTTCGCAGCGGCGCTGTGCACCATGGCCAGTGCCATGATGCCGAGCTGGGAAGGCGTACTGATCATGCGCGCGTTGATCGGCCTGTCGTTGAGCGGCCTGGCGGCGGTGGCCATGACCTACCTGAGCGAAGAGATTCACCCGCAGCACATTGGCCTGGCGATGGGTTTGTACATCGGCGGCAACGCCATTGGCGGGATGAGCGGGCGCTTGATCACCGGCGTGCTGATCGACTTCGTCAGTTGGCACACGGCGATGCTGGTGATCGGCGGTCTGGCGATGATTGCGGCGGCGGTGTTCTGGAAAATTCTTCCGGAGTCACGCAACTTCCGCTCGCGCTCGCTGCACCCGCGCAGCCTGCTTGATGGCTTCACCATGCACTTTCGCGATGCCGGCCTACCGCTGCTGTTCCTTGAAGCGTTCGTGCTGATGGGCGCGTTCGTCACCCTGTTCAACTACATCGGTTACCGCTTGCTGGCTGCGCCATATCAGCTTGATCAGGTGTTCGTCGGTTTGCTGTCAGTGGTGTATCTGTCGGGGATCTACAGCTCAGCGAAGATCGGTTCGCTGGCCGATAAGCTGGGGCGGCGCAAGGTGCTGTGGGCGACGATTGCGCTGATGTTCGTCGGCCTCGCCCTGACCATGTTCACACCTTTACCGCTGGTGATCATCGGCATGCTGATCTTCACCTTTGGCTTCTTCGGCGCGCATTCGGTGGCGAGCAGCTGGATCGGCCGCCGCGCGACCAAGGCCAAGGGGCAGGCGTCGTCGTTGTATCTGTTCAGTTATTACGCTGGGTCGAGCATTGCCGGCACGGCGGGTGGGGTGTTCTGGCACCTGGGTGGCTGGAACGGGATCGGGTTGTTCGTGGGTACCTTGCTGGTGATTGCGCTGCTGGTGGCATTGAAGTTGGCGAAATTGCCGCCGCTGGGTGGTGTTAAAGCTTAAAAGCAGAAGATCGCAGCCTTCGGCAACTCCTACAGTATGGGAGCTGCCGCAGGCTGCGATCTTTTGATCGTGTTCCAAACAAAAACGCCCGGCATTTGGCCGGGCGTGTTTTATGGTGTGGCGATCACTCGTGATACTGCGCCGACAGTTCATGCACCGCGCGCAGGAACGCACCGGCATGCTCAGGATCAACCTCAGGGGTGATGCCGTGGCCGAGGTTGAACACGTGGCCGCTGCCCTTGCCGTAGCTGGCCAGAATGCGTCCGACTTCGGTGCGGATCGCTTCCGGTTTTGCGTAGAGCACGGTCGGGTCCATGTTGCCTTGCAGGGCAACCTTGTCGCCAACGCGGGCGCGGGCGTTGCCGATGTCGCAGGTCCAGTCCAGGCCCAGCGCGTCGGCGCCAGCCTCGGCGATACTTTCCAGCCACAGGCCGCCGTTTTTGGTGAAGAGGATCACCGGCACCTTGCGACCGTCGTTTTCGCGGATCAGGCCGCTGACGATTTTCTTCATGTAGGCCAGCGAGAACTCCTGATATGCCGCCGCCGACAGGTTGCCGCCCCAGGTATCGAAGATCTGCACCGCTTGCGCGCCGGCCATGATCTGGCCGTTGAGGTACGAGGTCACCGACTGCGCCAGTTTATCCAGCAGCAGGTGCATGGCTTGCGGGTTGTCGTAGAGCATCGCTTTGGTCTTGCGGAAATCTTTCGACGAACCGCCTTCGACCATGTAAGTGGCCAGCGTCCACGGGCTGCCGGAGAAGCCGATCAGCGGCACACGGCCATTCAGCTCGCGGCGAATGGTGCTGACGGCGTCCATCACGTAGCCAAGGTCTTTGTGCGGATCAGGAATCGGCAAGGCTTCGATATCAGCGAGGGTGCTGACGACTTTTTTGAAGCGCGGGCCTTCACCAGTCTCGAAGTACAGGCCTTGGCCCATCGCGTCGGGGATGGTGAGGATGTCGGAAAACAGGATCGCCGCGTCCAGTTGGGGATAGCGGTCGAGCGGTTGCATGGTGACTTCGCAGGCGAATTCCGGATTCATGCACAGGCTCATGAAATCACCGGCGTGGGCACGGCTGGCGCGGTATTCCGGCAAGTAGCGGCCGGCCTGGCGCATCATCCACACGGGGGTGACGTCTACGGGTTGCTTGAGCAGGGCGCGGAGGAAACGGTCGTTCTTCAGGGCAGTCATGTCGGCATCCGGAAAAAAAGTGCGGGCATTTTCTCAGAGCGCGACGCAAAAGGCACGGTTGCAGGTCAGCCTTTTGTCTATCGGGTCAATTTGTCGCGCTGGAGTGCGGTTTTGGCCACACCAAAAAACACTGTGGGAGCTGGCTTGCCAGCGATTGCGCCATCTCGGTCAATCTGACAAACCGAGGTGTCTGCATCGCTGGCAAGCCAGCTCCCACAGGTATTGCATTTCAAGCTATTGGAAAGTGATCAGACGCCCAGGTAGTCGAGGATCCCTTCGGCGGCATTGCGGCCTTCGAAGATTGCCGTCACCACCAGGTCGGAACCGCGCACCATGTCGCCACCGGCAAAGATTTTCGGGTTGCTGGTCTGGTGCTTGTACTGACCTTGCTCAGGCGCAACGACGCGACCCTGGCTGTCGGTCTGGATCTCGAACTGTTCGAACCACGGCGCCGGGCTCGGGCGGAAACCGAAGGCGATGACCACGGCGTCAGCCGGGATGATCTCTTCGGAGCCCGGGATCGGCTCAGGGCTGCGACGGCCACGGGCGTCCGGTTCGCCGAGACGGGTCTCGACCACCTTCACGCCTTCAACCTTGTCTTCGCCGACGATGGCGATTGGCTGGCGGTTGTAGAGGAATTTCACGCCTTCTTCCTTGGCGTTCTTCACCTCTTTGCGCGAGCCGGGCATGTTCGCTTCGTCACGACGATAGGCACAGGTCACCGACTTGGCGCCCTGACGGATCGACGTGCGGTTGCAGTCCATCGCCGTGTCGCCGCCGCCGAGTACCACAACCTTCTTGCCTTTCATGTCGACGAAATCTTCCGGCGACTTTTCAAAGCCCAGGTTGCGATTGACGTTGGCAATCAGGAAGTCCAGTGCGTCATAAACGCCCGGCAGGTCCTCACCGGCAAAGCCGCCCTTCATGTAGGTGTAAGTACCCATGCCCATGAACACCGCATCGTATTCGGCGAGCAGTTGCTCCATGGTCACGTCTTTGCCGACTTCGGTGTTGAGACGGAACTCGATGCCCATGCCGGTGAAGACTTCGCGGCGATTGCTCAACACAGTCTTTTCCAGCTTGAACTCGGGAATACCGAAGGTCAGCAGGCCGCCGATTTCCGGGTTCTTGTCGAATACCACCGGGGTCACGCCGCCACGCACCAGTACGTCGGCACAGCCCAGACCGGCCGGGCCCGCGCCGATAATCGCAACACGCTTGCCGGTCGGCTTGACCTTGGACATGTCCGGGCGCCAGCCCATGGCGAATGCGGTGTCGGTGATGTACTTCTCGACCGAACCGATGGTCACCGCGCCGAAGCCGTCGTTGAGGGTGCACGCACCCTCGCACAGACGATCCTGCGGGCACACCCGGCCGCAGACTTCCGGCAAGGTGTTGGTCTGGTGCGACAGCTCGGCGGCCTGGAGGATGTTGCCCTCGGCCACCAATTTCAGCCAGTTGGGAATGAAGTTGTGCACCGGGCACTTCCATTCGCAATACGGGTTGCCGCAACCCAGGCAGCGGTGAGCCTGATCGGCCGACTGCTGGGGTTTGAACGGTTCGTAGATTTCGACGAACTCTTTCTTGCGTTGACGCAACAGTTTCTTCTTCGGATCTTTGCGCCCGACATCGATGAATTGAAAGTCGTTACTGAGACGTTCGGCCATCTTCAAAACCTCATCAAACTCTTCAGGCGCATATCACTGCGGGTTGGCACGAGTACTGGAGAGCAGAGATTTCAGACTCGCCGCCTTCGGTTTGACCAGCCAGAAACGGCGCAAGTAGTCATCGAGGTTTTCGGCGAGTTCACGACCCCACTCGCTGTCGGTTTCCGCGACGTACTCGTTCAGCACGTTTTGCAGGTGGCTGCGATAGGCTTCCATCGCTTCGCCGCTGATGCGCTGGATTTCCACCAGTTCGTGGTTGACCCGGTCAACGAAGCTGTTGTCCTGGTCAAGCACGTAGGCGAAACCGCCGGTCATGCCTGAACCGAAGTTGTAGCCGGTCTTGCCCAGGACGCAGACGAAACCGCCGGTCATGTACTCGCAGCAGTGATCGCCCGTGCCTTCGACTACGGTATGAGCACCGGAGTTACGCACCGCAAAACGCTCGCCTGCGGTGCCGGCGGCGAACAGCTTGCCGCCCGTGGCGCCGTACAGGCAGGTGTTGCCGATGATGGCGCTTTCCTGAGTCTTATAAACGCTGCCCTTGGGCGGCACGATGGTCAGTTTGCCGCCAGTCATGCCTTTGCCGACGTAGTCGTTGGCGTCGCCTTCGAGGTACATGTTCAGGCCACCGGCGTTCCACACGCCGAAGCTCTGACCCGCAGTGCCTTTGAAGCGGAAGGTGATCGGCGCCTTGGCCATGCCCTGGTTGCCGTGCTTGCGCGCGATTTCGCCGGAGATCCGCGCGCCGATCGAACGGTCGCAGTTGCAGATGTCCAGGTCGAACTCGGCACCGCTCATGTCGTTGATCGCCGAGGTCGCCATCTCGACCATTTTCTCGGCCAGCAGGCCTTGGTCGAATGGCGGGTTGCGCTCAACACCGCAGAACTGAGGCTTGTCCGCCGGGATGTGATCGCTGCCGAGCAACGGGGTCAGGTCCAGGTGTTGCTGCTTGGCGGTCTGGCCTTCGAGGATGTCCAGCAGATCGGTACGACCGATCAGCTCTTCGAGGGAGCGCACGCCCAGCTTGGCCAGCCACTCACGGGTTTCTTCGGCGACGTAGGTGAAGAAGTTCACCACCATGTCGACGGTGCCGATGTAGTGATCCTTGCGCAGCTTCTCGTTTTGGGTCGCGACGCCGGTGGCGCAGTTGTTCAAGTGGCAGATGCGCAGGTATTTGCAGCCCAGGGCGATCATTGGCGCGGTACCGAAGCCAAAGCTTTCAGCGCCGAGGATTGCGGCCTTGATCACGTCGAGCCCGGTTTTCAGGCCGCCGTCGGTTTGTACCCGCACTTTTCCGCGCAGGT
>NZ_JAEKEG010000172.1 GCF_016651255.1 Pseudomonas sp. TH10 | reverse complement strand
GTACGAAAGCTGGTCGATTCCGATTGCGGTGATGCTGGTAGTACCTTTGGGGATCATCGGGGCACTGCTGGCGACCAGTCTGCGCGGGCTGTCCAACGACGTTTACTTCCAGGTGGGCCTGTTGACGACTATCGGCCTGGCGGCGAAAAACGCCATCCTGATCGTTGAATTCGCCAAGGAACTGCACGAGCAGGGCAAGAGCCTGCGAGAGGCTGCGATCGAAGCCTGCCGCATGCGTTTGCGCCCGATCATCATGACCTCGCTGGCCTTTGTCCTGGGCGTAGTGCCCCTGGCGATTTCCACTGGTGCCGGTTCAGGTAGCCAACATGCCATCGGTACAGGCGTTATTGGCGGTATGATCACGGCCACGGTCCTGGCGATTTTCTGGGTACCACTGTTCTTCGTTACCGTGTCCTCCATTGGTCAGCGCAAAAAACCGACCCGGATGACACTACTGAAACTCCTAAAGAGGCTGGCCAATGAGCAAGTCGCTACTCTCCCTGGCAGTCGCCGCGTTCGTACTTGGTGGCTGCTCGCTGATACCCGATTATCAGCAGCCTGAAGCACCGGTGGCGAGCCAGTACCCGCAAGGGCCGGCTTATTCGCCGGCCCAGGCGCCAGGTCAGGCCGCTGCTGAACAGGGCTGGAAGCAGTTTTTCCATGACCCGGTCCTGCAACAGCTGATCCAGGTGGCCCTGGAAAACAACCGTGACCTGCGAGTCGCCGCGCTGAACATCGACGCCTTTGCCGCGCAGTACCGCATCCAGCGTGCGGACCTGTTCCCGGCGGTGTCGGCCAATGGCACTGGCAGCCGTCAACGGGTTCCGGCGCGTGCCTCGCAGACCGGTGAAGCGGGCATCACCAGCTCCTACTCCGCGACTGTCGGCATCAGCGCCTACGAACTCGACCTGTTCGGTCGGGTTCGCAGCCTGAGCGAACAAGCGTTGCAACAGTACTTCGCCACTGAAGAAGGCCGTCGCAGCACGCAGATCAGTCTGGTCGCCAGCGTCGCCAATGCTTATCTGACCTGGCAAGCGGACAAGGAACTGCTCAAGCTGACTCAAGACACCCTCGGTGCCTTTGAAGAAAGCTACAAGCTGACCAGCCGCAGCAACGAAGTCGGTGTCGCCTCGGCACTGGATCTGGCGCAGTCGCGTACGTCGGTGGAAAACGCCCGTGCACAACTGGCCAAGTACACCCGCCAGGTGGCTCAGGACGAAAACAGCCTGACCCTGCTGCTCGGCACCGGTATCCCGGCCAACCTGCAAGCGGCCAAACCGCTGGCTGACGACCTGCTCAGCGACGTGCCGGCCGGTCTGCCATCGGACCTGCTGCAGCGTCGTCCGGACATCCTCCAGGCCGAGTACAACCTGAAAGCCGCCAATGCCAACATCGGTGCGGCGCGTGCAGCGTTCTTCCCGAGCATCAGCCTGACCGCCAACGCGGGTAGCCTGAGCCCGGACCTGTCCGGCCTGTTCAAGGGTGGTTCGGGGACGTGGCTGTTCTCGCCGCAGATCAACCTGCCGATCTTCAACGCCGGCAGCCTGCGCGCCAGCCTCGACGCGGCGAAGATCCAGAAAGACATTGATGTAGCGAACTACGAGAAGTCCATTCAAACGGCCTTCCAGGAAGTCGCCGACGGCCTCGCCGCGCGTCAGACCTACACCGAACAGTTGCAAGCGCAACGTGACTTCGTGCAGGCCAACCAGGATTACTACCGCCTGGCCGAGCGTCGTTACCGCATCGGTGTCGACAGCAACCTGACCTTCCTCGATGCCCAGCGTCAGTTGTTCAGCGCCCAACAAGCGCTGATCACCGACCGCCTCGCGCAGCTGACCAGTGCGGTCAACCTGTACAAGGCATTGGGTGGCGGCTGGAATGCGCAAACCGCGCAGAACGAACCGCTGAAAGAAGAAGCACCGAAGATGAAGCTGTTCTGATAGCGCTTGTCGCAATATCGAAGCCCACCTGACAGGTGGGCTTTTTGTTGGGCTTCAAGATCAACAGATCGCAGCCTTCGGCAGCTCCTACAGGCATT
Organism: Pseudomonas sp. TH10; assembly: GCF_016651255.1. GTDB lineage: Bacteria > Pseudomonadota > Gammaproteobacteria > Pseudomonadales > Pseudomonadaceae > Aquipseudomonas. The sequence continues at coordinate 35,549 of NZ_JAEKEG010000172.1, read as the reverse complement.
CGCGCACACCTGTAGGAGCTGCCGAAGGCTGCGATCTTTTGATTCTTTATCGTTCGATAATCGCCCAAAATCCTCAGTCCCAGATTGAACTATCTAGTACATTCCGCGCACCATTCGCTCCACAAAACCAATAACCTCCAGGTTCGACCATGTCCCAGCGCCCTGCCCTGTCCGGCTGAAACCGTTTCTCTACCTCCCCCGATACGCATCTTCAACTGCAGCCTCAGGTTGCGGCATTCCCCGTTGCATCCCCAATAAATAGAGAGACCCCTACCCATGACGCCTTCCACTGCGCACTACTTATATCCCAGCCTGATCGCCGTTGCCCTGGCCGCCGCAGCTGGCGCCGCGTCCGCCGAGGAGTCGGGTTTCGTCGAAGGCGCCAAGGTCAACCTGAACCTGCGCAATTTCTACATCAACCGTAATTTTACCAACCCGACCAAGACCCAGGGCAAGGCTGAAGAGTGGACGCAGAGCTTTATCCTGGATGCGAAATCCGGGTTCACCCAAGGCACCGTCGGGTTTGGCATGGATGTGCTGGGGCTGTACTCGGTGAAGCTCGATGGCGGCAAGGGCACCGGCGGGACTCAGCTGCTACCCCTGGATCAAGACGGCCGCCCCGCCGATAACTTCGGTCGCACCAACGTGGCGTTCAAGGCGAAGCTGTCGCAAACCGAAGTCAAAGTCGGCGAATGGATGCCCGTGCTGCCGGTCCTGCGTTCGGACGACGGCCGATCCCTGCCGCAAACCTTCCGTGGCGGCCAGATCACCTCGAAGGAAATCGATGGCCTGACCCTCTACGGCGGCCAGTTCCGCGCCAACAGCCCGCGCGACGACAGCAGCATGATCGACATGTCGATGACCGGGAAGCCGTCTTTCACCTCGGACAGATTCAACTTCCAGGGCGGCGAATATGTGTTCAACGATAAACGCACCCAGCTTGCGCTGTGGAACGCCGAGTTGAAGGACATCTACAGCCAGCAGTTCGTCAATGTGATCCACAGCCAGCCCCTGGGCGACTGGACACTGGGCGCCAACCTCGGCTTTTTCTACGGCAATGACGACGGTAGCGCTCGCGCTGGCGAGCTGGACAACAAGACCTGGTCCGGCTTGTTCTCGGCGAAGTATGGCGGCCATACTTTCTACCTGGGCCTGCAGAAACTCACCGGCGATAGCGCCTGGATGCGGGTCAACGGTACCAGCGGCGGTACGCTGGCCAACGACAGTTACAACTCGAGTTACGACAATGCCCGGGAGAAATCCTGGCAACTGCGCCACGACTACAACTTCGTCGCCGTCGGTATGCCCGGGTTGACCCTGATGAACCGCTATATCAGCGGCGACAATGTCCACACCGGGACCATCACCGACGGCAAGGAATGGGGCCGCGAATCGGAACTGGGCTACACCGTGCAGAGCGGCACGCTCAAGGACCTCAACGTCAGATGGCGCAACTCGACCATGCGCCGGGATTTCAGCAACAACGAGTTCGATGAAAACCGCTTGATCGTCAGCTACCCGATCAGCCTGTTGTAAGCACTCACCAGCGTCATCGCGGGCAAGCCCGCTCCCTCAGGTTTATGTCTTGCGTATGTGTGGGGAATGGCACAAAACCTTGTGGGAGCGGGCTTGCCCGCGATGGCGTCAGTTCAGGCAACAAAAATGACAAAAATCACTCCCGGGACTCAACGCCCAACTCATCCCACACCGCTTCCGCCAGATGAAACGTCGCATTCGCTGCCGGAATCCCGCAGTAAATCGCGCTCTGCATGATCACTTCCTTGATCTCGCCCCGGCTCACTCCGTTATTGGCCGCCGCGCGCAAATGCAGTTTCAACTCGCCTTCGCGGTTCATGCCGATCAGCATGGCGATCGTAATCAAACTGCGTGTGTGCCGAGGCAAGCCCGGACGTGTCCAGATATCACCCCAGGCATGCCGGGTGATCATCTCCTGAAACTCCGAGTTGAACTCGGTCAGCGTGGTCAGGCTGCGGTCAACATGCGCATCGCCCAACACCGCGCGGCGAACCTGCATGCCGTCGTCGTAACGTTGTTTCTCATCCACAAAAACTTCCTCACTCAGCCTGCAAAAACGCCAACACACGATCACTGAAATCGGCACCGGCCTGCACGTTGGATAGATGCGCCGCATAGAACTCGGCGTACTCGGCGCCGCGTACATGCTCCTGAATAAAGTGCCCACCGGACGGCGGGGTCACCGCATCTTCGGTGCCGGCAATCACCAGTAACGGTACGTTGATCGATGCCAGTTGATCGCGGAAATCGGCATCACGCACCGCCGCACAATTAGCCGCGTAACCTTCAGGCGAAGTGGCCGCGAGCATGTCGGTGATCTGCGTGGCCGCTGCCGGATGGGCCGCGGAAAAATCGGGGGTAAACCAACGGGCAACGGATGCATCACGCAGGGCGACCATGGCCGCTGCACCATCGCGCAGCACGGTTTCGATGCGTGGATTCCACACCGACGGATCACCGATTTTCGCTGCGGTGTTGCACACCACCAGCTTGAGCAGGCGATCACCGGCATTGATCCCCAACCACTGGCCGATCAAACCGCCCATGGACAGGCCACAAAAATGCGCGCGCTCGATGTTCAGGGCATCGAGCAGCGCCAGGACGTCGTGCCCCAGTTGCTCAATGCTGTACGGGCCCGGCGTCACCAGGGATTTCCCGTGACCTCGGGTATCGAACCGCAGTACCCGGAAGTGCTCGGTGAACGCGGCCATCTGCGCGTCCCACATGTGCAGGTCGGTGCCCAACGAGTTGGAGAGCACCAGCACCGGCGCATCCTGCGGTCCGTCGAGTTGGTAATGCAGTTCGCCCTCGGCGAGTTGTACAAAAGCCACAGCAATCTCCTTCAGGCAGTTAATGCAGAATGTTCAGCCACCGCTCGCTCGACCCAGGTTCGGGCCTGACCGAGGTAGTGGGCAGGGTCCAACAGATGATCCAGTTCAGCGCCAGACAGCTGGGCAGTGACTTGCGGCTCTTCGCCGAGTACTGCGCGCAGGTGCCGTTGCTGGGCGACAGCACGTTTGCAGCATTGCTCCAGCACATGGTGCGCGGTATCACGTCCCACCCGCTGGGCAAGGACAATGCTCACGGCTTCGGCGAGCACCAGCCCCTGGGTCAGGTCGAGGTTGCGGGTCATGCGTTCGGCGTCCACTTCAAGGCCGGCCGCCATCAGCAGCGCCTGCTTCAGGCTGCCGGACACCAGGCAACAAATCTCTGGCAGGGTTTCCCATTCGGCATGCCACAAGCCCAGGCTGCGCTCGTGCTCTTGCGGCATTGCACTGAACAGGGTCGAGATCAGGCCGGGCACCCGCGTCGCCGCACCGATGAGCACTGCGGCGCCCACCGGATTGCGCTTGTGCGGCATGGTCGAGGAGCCGCCTTTACCGGGTGCCGAGGGCTCGAAAACCTCCCCGGCTTCAGTCTGCATCAGCAGACTGACATCGCGCCCCAACTTGCCCAGGCTGCCGGCGATCAACCCCAGCACGGAACCGAACTCCACCAGGCGATCTCGCTGGGTGTGCCAGGGTTGATCCGGCAAGCCCAGTTGCAGTTCCTTGGCGAGCGCCTGGGCAATCGGCAACGCTTGGTCGCCGAGAGCAGCCAGGGTTCCGGAGGCGCCACCAAATTGCAGCACCAGCAGGCGCGGCTTGAGTTCTTGCAGGCGTTGACGGCTGCGGGTCACCGCCCCCAGCCAACCGGCGATTTTCATGCCCAGAGTGACGGGCGTGGCGTGTTGCAGCCAGGTCCGGCCAGCCAACGGCGTGGCAACATAGCGTTCGGCCTGAGTCGAGAGGGTCGCGCCCAGCTGTGCCAGGTCGCTTTCGATCAGCTCCAGCGCCCGACGCAGTTGCAGCACCAGGCCGGTGTCCATCACGTCCTGGCTGGTTGCGCCAAGATGCACATAACGTTCGGCGTCGGCATCGGTCGCCGCGATCTGTTTGCCCAGGGCTTTAACCAGTGGGATCGCCGAGTTACCCGCCGTGGCGATGGCCTCGCCGAGCGCTGCAAAGTCGTAGAGTCCGGCCCGGCAAGCCGCCTGGATCGGCGCCACAGCGGTCTGCGGGATCAGGCCGACAGTTGCCTCGGCCCGAGCCAGCGCCGCCTCGAAGTCGAGCATTGCCTGGACGCGCCCCTGATCGCAGAACACGTCGCGCATATCGCGGGCAGTGAAATAGGCATCGAACAACTGATTGCCCGGTCGCTCGTTCATAAACTTTCCCTGCAAGCGTGGGCCGTTCAGGCCCACGGGTAAATATCAAAGGTCGTGGTGCAAGTACGCCGCCTGTTTCGGCAAGCGCAGGCTGAACAGGAACGCGATCGCCATCATCACCGTAACGTACCAGTAGAAGGAGTTTTCCATGCCGATGTTCTTCAGGCTCAGGGCGACGAATTCTGCCGAACCCCCGAAGATCGCATTCGCCACCGCGTACGCCAGGCCGACGCCGAGTGCGCGCACCTCAGGCGGGAACATTTCGGCTTTCACCAGGCCACTGATGGAGGTGTAGAAACTCACGATCGCCAGTGCCACGGTAATCAACACAAACGCGAGGAATGGACTGCTGACGCTTTTCAGACTCAACAAAATCGGCACAGTGAACAGCGTACCGAGGGCGCCAAACCACAGCATCGAGTTACGTCGGCCAATCTTGTCGGCGAGCATGCCGAACAGCGGTTGCATGCACATATAAAGGAACAGCGCGCCGGTCATGATGTAGCTGGCAGTCTTGGCGTGCATGCCGGCAGTGTTCACCAGGTACTTCTGCATGTAGGTGGTGAAGGTGTAGAAAATCAGCGAGCCACCGGCGGTGTAACCGAGCACGGTGATGAACGCCGCTTTGTGATCGCGGAACAGCGCCCCGATGCTGCCGGCGTCCTTGTGATCACGGGTTTCCTTGTTGGTGGTTTCTTTCAAGCTGCGACGCAGGAACAGCGAAATCAACGCGGCCACCGCACCGACCACAAACGGGATGCGCCAGCCGTAGGCGCGCAAATCTTCTTCAGTGAGGAACTGCTGCAGGATCACCACCAGCGACACCGCCAGCAGTTGCCCGCCGATCAACGTCACGTACTGGAACGAGGCGAAGAATCCGCGCTGGCCCTTGAGGGCGACTTCGCTCATGTAGGTAGCGGTGGTGCCGTATTCGCCGCCAACCGACAGGCCCTGCAGCAAACGAGCGAATAACAGCAGCAAGGGCGCCCAGACGCCGATGGTGTTGTAGGTCGGCAGACAAGCGATCAGCAGCGAACCGAAACACATCATCAGAATCGAGATGAGCATCGATTTCTTGCGCCCGTGCTTGTCGGCGAGCCGGCCGAAAATCCACCCGCCAATCGGCCGCATCAGGAAGCCGGCGGCGAACACGCCAGCGGTGTTGACCAGCTGCACCGTGGGGTTATCTGAGGGGAAAAACGCCGGGGCGAAATAGATCGCGCAAAAGGCGTAGACGTAGAAGTCGAACCATTCAACGAGGTTGCCGGACGAGGCGCCGACAATGGCAAAGATGCGCCTGCTGCGCTCTTCACCGGTGTAGTGCGCTGGAGTAGCGGTGGGGGTTGTCATTGTTTTTCACTCGATAGGGACAGTGACAGTCTAGACATACTTTGCAACAGTCCCGTTCCGCAGATGCATCAGGCAAGGCAATCCCGTGTGGGCAACCCGCACGGGATTAGCATTTGCGGGGTGTTCAATAATCGAAGAACACCGTCTCAGCGTCAGTGCCCTGCAAAATCACATTCCACTGATAAACACCCGATTCATCCTTCTTCGCCAGCAATGTCGCGCGGCGTTCCGCCGGCACACACTCGAGCAGCGGATCATCAACGTTCGCCGGCTCGCCTTCAAAGTAGATCCGCGTCAGCAAGTGCTTCACCAAACCACGCGCAAACACCAGCACCACCAGATGCGGCGCCTGAGTCGAACCCTTCAGCCCCTCAACCGTGCCCGGCTTGATCGTGGTGAAACGGAAGCGCCCCTGGGCATCCACCGGTACCCGGCCAAAGCCTTCGAAGTTCGGGTCCAGCGCCTTGGCCTGGTCATCTTCCGGGTGATCGTATTTGCCAGCGGCATTGGCCTGCCAGATTTCCAGCATGGCGTCGTTGACGAAGTCTCCGTTGCCGTCCACCACCTGCCCGCTGATCGCGATGCGCTGGCCCAAGGTCTGTTCGACGGTCAGGTCTTCGCGGTTCAGCCAGGTCAGGCCGATGTGGTAATAGGGTCCGACGGTGTGGGATGTGGTCGCAGTCAGCGTCATCTTATTTCTCCATCGGCGTGGCTTCGCGGCCGCGCAAAACGATGTCCCAGCGGTAACCGAGGGCGTAGGACGGAATGGTTTTTTCCAGATCGAAACTGGCGATCAGGCGCTCTTTGGCGCTGGTATCCGGTACGCAGTTGTAGATCGGGTCATACGCCAGCAGCGGATCGCCCGGGAAGTACATTTGCGTGACCAGGCGAGTCAGGATGCTCGGCCCGAACAGCGAAAAATGGATGTGCGCCGGGCGCCACGCGTTGTGGTGATTACCCCACGGATAGGCGCCAGGCTTGATGGTCTGGAACTGATACCAGCCATCGGCATCGGTCACGGTGCGGCCGGTGCCGGTGAAGTTCGGGTCCAGCGGTGCGTCGTGCAGGTCGCGCTTGTGGTTGTAGCGGCCGGCGGCGTTGGCCTGCCAGATTTCCACCAGGATTCCCGGCACCGGCAGACCGTTTTCGTCGAGCACGCGGCCATGAATGATGATGCGTTCGCCCTGTGGCTCGCCCTCATGTTGAGCGGTCAGATCGTTGTCTTTCTCGGCGATGCGCTCGGCACCGATGGTCGGGCCAGTGATCTCCGAAAGCGAATGCGGCAGAAACACCAACGGCTTCGACGGCGAGCGCAGGTTGGTGGATTGATACGTCGGGTGCAGGTACTCAGGCTGAGTGCCTTCCTGCGGGCGACGGTAACCAGGCTTGTCAGACATTTAGCTATCCTCAGTTCTTATTCGTCACGGCTCGCGTCAGACGCGTTCGATGGCCAGGGCCAGGCCTTGACCGACACCGACGCACATGGTCGCCAGACCTTTCTTGCCATTGGTTTTCTCAAGCTGATGCAGCGCCGTCAGCACCAGCCGCGCGCCGCTCATGCCCAATGGGTGACCGAGCGCAATCGCGCCACCGTTCGGGTTGACCTGCGCGGCGTCATCCGCCAGACCCAGTTCACGCAGCACCGCCAAGCCTTGGCTGGCGAACGCTTCGTTGAGTTCGATGACGTCGAAATCGCTGACCGCTACGCCGAGGCGCTCGATCAGTTTGCGCACCGCTGGCACCGGGCCGATGCCCATTACCCGCGGCGCAACACCGGCACTGGCCATGCCGAGCACTTTGGCGCGGGCGGTCAGGCCGTGTTTTTTCACCGCTTCGGCCGAGGCTAGAATCAGTGCAGCGGCGCCGTCATTAACACCGGAGGCGTTGCCGGCGGTAACGGTTTTGTCCGGGCCGTTGACCGGTTTCAGCTTGGTCAGCGCTTCGATCGTCGTATCAGCGCGGGGATGCTCATCCTGGCTGACCACGGTTTCGCCTTTCTTGTGGGCAATCCGCACTTCAACGATTTCTTCAGCGAAGAAGCCGGCAGCCTGCGCGGCGGCGGTACGTTGCTGGCTGCGCAGAGCGAAAGCGTCCTGATCTTCGCGCGACACTTTATAGTCGTCGGCGACGTTGTCGGCGGTCTGCGGCATGGCGTCGACGCCGTACTGCGCTTTCATCAACGGGTTGATGAAACGCCAGCCGATAGTGGTGTCTTCCAGCTTCATATTGCGCGAAAACGCGGCGTCAGCCTTGCCCATCACGAACGGTGCCCGGGACATCGACTCCACCCCGCCGGCGATGGCCAGTTCCATTTCACCACTGGCAATCGCCCGAAACGCGGTGCCGATGGCGTCCATACCCGAAGCGCAGAGGCGGTTGAGCGTCACGCCCGGCACGCTTTCCGGTAGACCGGCCAGCAAAAGCGCCATGCGCGCGACATTGCGGTTGTCTTCGCCGGCCTGATTGGCGCAGCCGAGGAATACTTCGTCGATGGCGTTCCAGTCCACCGACGGATTGCGCTCCATCAGGGCCTTGATCGGCACCGCGGCCAGGTCGTCGGCGCGAACGGCGGACAAACCGCCGCCGAAACGGCCGATGGGGGTACGAATCGCGTCGCAGATATAAACGTCACGCATCATGCTTCTCCCGGTGCCTGGCCGTGGGCGGCGGCGGTGCGCGCTTCGAGATCGCGCAGCGCGGTCAACTCGACCTCGGACGGTTCGGCGCTAGTCGCAACGTCATCGGCAAAACGGATTGCCCAACCGGTGGCGGCGACCACTTGCTCGCGGGTCACGCCGGGATGCAGCGCGGTCACTACAAATTCATGAGTGCCCTCTTCCGGCTCCATGATGCACAGGTCGGTGATGATTCCGACCGGCCCGGCGCCCGGCAGGCCCAGACGCTTACGCGAATCGCCGCCCTCGCCATGACCGACCGAAGTGATGAAATCGAGCTTGTCGACAAACGAACGTGCCGACTGTTTAAGGATGATCAGTACGCTTTTCGCCGAACCGGCAATTTCCGGCGCGCCACCGGCACCCGGCAGACGCACTTTCGGCGAAAAGTAATCGCCGACCACGGTGGTGTTGATGTTGCCGAAGCGATCGACCTGCGCCGCACCGAGAAACCCGACGTCGATGCGTCCGCCCTGCAACCAATAGCGAAAAATCTCACCGGTCGGTACGACGGTGTCAGCAGTTTCCGCCAGCTCACCGTCACCAATGGACAGCGGCAGCACACTAGGCTTGGCACCGATCGGGCCGGATTCGTAGATCAGCACGACATCAGGCGACGATGTCAGGCGTGCCAGGTTGGCGGCTTTGGAAGGCAGGCCGATGCCGACGAAACACACCGAACCGTTTTTCAGGCGGCGGGCGGCAGCGACGGTCATCATTTCATTGGTGGTGTAAGTCATTACTTGGCCTCCGAAGCAGCGGCCAACTTGGCCTGGAACTCGCTGAAGTCAGCGCTACCGTGGATGTATTCGTTGATCCATGCGGTGAAAGTCTCACGGTCACGGGCGATCGGATCCCAGGCCTGGTAAAAGCGGTTGTCCCGCTCGTTGTACCCATGGGCGTAGGACGGATGCGCACCGCCAGGTACGTGGCAGACCGCGCTGAGCGCCCAGGTGGGCAGCACGCAGGAGTTCATCGGCGCGTTCAGGTCGTCGACGATTTCTTCAACGGTGACGATGCAACGCTTGGCTGCCAGCGCGGCTTCTTTCTGCACCCCAAGAATACCCCAGAGCAATACGTTGCCCTTGCGATCGGCTTTCTGTGCATGGATCACGGTGATGTCCGGGCGTACCGAAGGCACCGCGGCCAATACTTCGCCAGTGAAGGGGCAAGTGACCGTCTTGATCAGCGGATTGACCTTGGGCAAGTCGGAGCCGGCGTAGGCGCGCAGCACTGCGAAAGGCAGCCCGGAGGCGCCGGCAACGTAGGCGTTGGCCAGGTCGGCATGGCTGTGTTCTTCGATTTCCAGCGGGTGTGGCCACTGCTTCTCGACCGCGTCACGCAAACGGTGCAGCGAGCCAACACCAGGGTTGCCGCCCCAGGAGAAAATCAGCTTGCGTGCGCAACCGGCACCGATCAGTTGGTCGTAGATCAGGTCGGGCGTCATCCGCACCAGGGTCAGATCTTTCTTGCCCTGACGAATGATTTCATGACCTGCCGCCGTAGGGATCAGGTGAGTGAAGCCTTCGAGCGCGACGGTGTCGCCGTCGTTGACGAATTGCTTCACCGCGTCGTGCAGCGAAAGGATCTCAGCCATGGAGCGGGCTCCCGTTTTTGTAATGAATCGCCAGTGATAAAAAGGCGCGAGGTTCAGCGCCGGAGTGACTGAAGATTAAGCCTGGGAAAATCGCCAAACAATCCGATAATCGACTGAGTGTTCGTTTATCGAACAGATTGTTGTTCGGCTATCGTTTGCGCGACCCGCGAAAAATCGCCGCCTGCGGCAGTTCCTGTCGGACTTCGCGCACACGTAGAAGCTGCCGCAGGCGGCGATCTTCAGCGGGCCGCAACCCGGTTCAGGTCGCATCCGCATGACTGACCATGCCCTTGATCACCACCGCCGCCGTCGCCAATGCCGCCGGTATCACCAGCGCCGTCAGCACCTGCTCGAAGTTCCAGCCCAGGCCCAGCAACGTCGCACCCATCCATGCGCCGAGAATCGCGCCGAAGCGGCCAATACCCAGCATCCACGAGACGCCGGTCGCCCGCCCCTGGGTCGGGTAAAACCGCGCCGCCAGCGACGGCATGGCCGACTGCGCACCGTTCACACACATCCCGGCCACCAGCACCAAAGTCGCCAGCAGCGTGATATTTCCAAGGCTCTGCCCCACCGCGTAGGCAAACACCCCGGCCAGCAGGTAGAAAGTGCCGATGACCTTGTGCGGATTGAACCGATCCATCGCCCAGCCCACAGCCACCGCGCTCAATACCCCGCCAAACTGGAACAACGCGCCGATGAACGCCGCCTGCTCCATGCTCGCGCCGCTGTCGCGCATGAGTGTCGGCAGCCAACTGGTCAGCAGGTAAACAATCACCAGGCCCATGAAATAGGTCAGCCACAGCAGCAAGGTGCCGGTGCTGTAAGTGCCGGAGAAGATCACCGCGAACACGTTGCGCGCCTTCACGGTTTTCTGTTCCGGCACACTGAAGCTGGAGGCTTGGGCGACGACAACCGGATCAATCGGCGCCAGGGTTTTGCGCACTTTGTCAGTGCCACGATTACGCACGACCAGGTAGCGCGCTGATTCCGGCAGCCAGAACAGCAGCACCACAGCGAGGATCAACGGCAGGATCCCGCCAATCAGCAGCAGGCTGTGCCAACCGAACGCCGGGATCAGTTTTGCGGAAATAAACCCGCCACCCGCCATACCGAGGTTGAAGCCGCAAAACATGCTCGTCACCAGCAGCGACTTCTTGCGCTCCGGGGTGTACTCCGAGAGTAGCGTGGTCGCATTCGGCATCCCCGCGCCCAGACCAAGCCCCGTCAAGAAGCGCAGCACCAGCAGCTGTTCAACGTTGCTGCTGTACGCCGACGCCAGACTGAACGCGCCGAACAACACAACCGCCCCCACCAGTACGACTTTTCGTCCGAAGCGGTCAGCCAAAGGCCCGGAACCGAGTGCGCCGAAAACCATCCCGATCAACGCAGCACTCATCACCGGGCCAAGGCTGGCGCGGTCGATGCCCCAATCCTGCGACAGCGCCGGGGCAATAAAGCCCATCGCGGCGGTGTCGAGGCCATCGAGAAACACAATCAGAAAACACAGGATCACCACCCGCCACTGGTAGCGCGAGATCGGTTGGGCGTTGATGAAGGACTGCACGTCGAGGCAGTTACCTACAACAGACTGGGGCTGGTTCATTATTTTTATTCCACGCAAGAACGCAGTCGAACAGGTGCCAGCCTTGTGCTGGCGCTGCGGCGACATTAATGATCCCGGGGAAACAGCGTCAATTCGATAAACGCGAGTCTGTGCGTTTATCGAACACTTCGCAGCTGTGGGCTAGGCAAAGAGCTGACTGCTGAGGTCGCGGCTGGCACTGAGCAGGCCAGGCAGGAATCGCTGTTCGAGTTCGTTGCGACTGACCCGGCCAGCGTGGGTGCTGACGTTTAATGCCGCCACTACCTGCCCGGAGGCGTCATATACGGGAACGGCGATCGAGCGCAGGCCTTGTTCGAGTTCCTGGTCGACGATGCACCAGCCCTGTTGCCGTACCTCTTGCAAACATTCGAGCAAGGCTTCGGGGGTGTGCAGGGTACGGCTGGTCTTGGCCTGTAACTCGGCGTGATCGAGGTACTCGCGCAGCGAAGTGTCGTCCAGTGCGGCCAACAGGATTCTGCCCATCGAAGTGCAATAGGCGGGAAGCCGCCCGCCCACCGAGAGGTCGACCGAGATCAGCCGCTGGGTGGTCGCCGAGCGCGCGATGTACAAAATGTCATCGCCCTCCAGCGTGGCCATGTTGCAGGCCTCGTGCAGTTGCTCGCTCATGCGGTCCAGATATGGCTGGGCGGAGACCGCCAGCGGCGTGGATGACAGGTAGGCATGGCCGAGCGTCAGGACTTTGGGCAGAAGTGAATAGGTGCGCCCGTCCGTGGTGGCGTAGCCGAGCTTGATCAGCGTGTGCAGGCAACGTCGCACTGCAGCGCGAGGTATTTCCGTGCGGTGGCTGATTTGGGCAATGGTCAGGTGGCGCTTGCGCTCCTGGAAGGCCTGCACAACCGCCAGGCCGCGGGCCAGCGACGTCATGAAATCCGGGTCACCGGTCAGCGCCTGGATGCGTTTGGCGGGAGACGCGACTATGGGCGGCGCCACTGAAGCGAAGGAGTTGCGCATTTGGTCGTTCATATCAGGTCCTTTTCCCACACGATTCGGGAGCCATTACAAGCGGCTCCGGTACGGTGCACAAGAGACACCGGTCAACATCGGGCGATTATCGAACCATCAACCGATTATCGCAAACCTCTGCCGGTCACACAGCTGACGAGCCCCGGGAGTTTTCCTGGAACGGAACTCTCGTACAACTAAGGCTGGGCAATTGCCTGCGAACTTGCCGGCTACAATGGCGTCAGAAAGACAGCGTCACAAAATACATACCCTGAACGGCCTAGTTCATGGTAAAACTTATGTGGTATTAAACAAACTTTGCGCAATATCTTGTTTTAACGGTTTAGAGATAGTGTTCTCCGAAACGGCCGCTATAATACAATTCAATGGCGACTCGGCTACTCACCTGCCGAGTCCACCATTGGGTGGCGCAATGTTCCATTGTCGCCCCCAGCAGCAAGCGCCTGCCGCTGATCACTGGATTCAACGCCAATGCGCTCGCTGAAACTGGAGACTGATGCTACGTCAGCTGTTTATCTCTGGTGCCGTGGCCGCCTGTAACCCGTATTGAATGCTCTCGCCAACGAAAACCTTCCGGGTTGACGCCGACTGCACTCGATACCGCTGTGCAGTGCGTTTCACCAGACATTTATCTCAACTCAAACAGGTAGCACTGTGACGAAAGACGAACTGCGCGCGGAACTTGAGCGCCAGGAACAACGTTACAAGGAAGTTTACGGCGGGGAAGTCACCACCTACGCCGCTCAGCCAGAACCGGAACGCAAAGCGTGGCGTAAACGCCCCACCGTTCAGGATCAGGTCTTCAAGCAAGAGATTGAAAAGATCGAAAAGGAACTCAAAGCCGAAGAGCCATGAGTCGCCGGGCTTTGATCTTTCCAGGGGTCTGGATGCGGGCCTGCTAAAAGCGGCTTGAGTCGATGATGCCTTCGCGCCCGCTACGAGCGGGCAGCGGCTACCTTGTCCACCGGATGAGGTGACAGGTTCATTTCTGACCCTTATTTCAGAAATTTCCTACGGGTGTTCATATTTTTCCAGTTGCTCGGAGAAACCCTGTGTGTGCAGCCTTTACCTTAAGATTCAACGACCTGCAAAACCCGCCGAGGCACCCCTAAGCGCAAATTAAATCGAAGAAGAGTGTTACCGATGAGCAGGTAGGGCATCGATTTCGAGACTTTTCTGGCATAATCGCGCCCCCTTACGACCGGGTCAGAAAACCTTCATGATCGATTTATTCAGCGGACTGGATGCTTGGGTGCTTGTGAGCCTCTTGCTCGCCCTGACTTTTGTCCTCGCCTTCGAGTTCATCAATGGCTTTCATGACACCGCTAACGCGGTGGCCACCGTTATTTACACCAAAGCCATGCCGCCCCATCTGGCGGTGTTCTTTTCCGGTGTGTTCAACTTTCTCGGCGTGCTGCTGGGCGGTGTCGGCGTGGCGTATGCCATCGTCCATCTGCTGCCGGTAGAACTGCTGATCAATGTGAACACCGGCCATGGCCTGGCGATGGTGTTCTCGTTGCTTGCCGCGGCAATCACCTGGAACCTCGGCACCTGGTACTTCGGTATCCCGGCGTCCAGCTCGCACACCCTGATCGGTTCGATCCTCGGTGTCGGCCTGGCCAATGCCCTGATCAACGATATCCCGTTGGCCGATGGGGTTAACTGGCAGAAAGCGATCGACATCGGCGCTTCGCTGGTGTTCTCGCCCATGGCCGGTTTCCTGATCGCTGCACTGGTGCTGATCGGCCTGAAATGGTGGCGCCCGCTGTCGAAGATGCACAAGACGCCGGAACAGCGCCGCAAGCTCGACGACAAGAAGCATCCACCTTTCTGGAACCGTCTGGTTCTGGTGATCTCGGCCATGGCCGTGAGCTTCGTGCACGGTTCCAACGATGGTCAGAAAGGCATCGGCCTGATCATGCTGGTACTGATCGGTATTGTCCCAGCGCAGTTCGTACTCGACCTGAACAGCACCACTTACCAGATCGAACGTACTCGCGACGCGACGCTGCACCTGAGCCAGTTCTATCAGCGCAATGCCGATTCGCTGGGTGAATTCCTCGCGCTGGGCAAAAGCGTGGAAGGCGACCTGCCGGAGAAGTTCCGCTGCAATCCGCAGCAGACCGAACCGACCATCAGCGCCCTCCTGCACACCCTTAAAGGTGTCGCCGACTATCATTCGCTGTCCTCCGACAGCCGTGTAGAAGTCCGTCGCTACCTGCTGTGCCTGGACGACACTGCGAAGAAAGTCAGCAAGCTGCCAGTCCTGGAAGCCCGTGAAAAGGCTGACCTGGACAAACTGCGCAAAGACCTGACCACCACCACTGAATACGCGCCGTTCTGGGTGATTCTGGCGGTTGCGCTGGCCTTGGGCCTGGGCACCATGGTGGGTTGGAAACGTGTGGTATTGACCATTGGCGAGAAGATCGGCAAGCAGGGCATGACCTATTCGCAGGGCATGTCGGCGCAGATCACGACGGCCAGTTTGATTGGCTTGGCCAACATCTTCAGCTTGCCGGTGTCGACCACTCACGTTCTGTCTTCGGGCGTGGCTGGGACCATGGTTGCTAACAAGAGCGGTCTGCAGGGCGGCACCGTGAAAACCATCCTGCTGGCCTGGGTGTTGACCCTGCCGGCAACGGTAGGCTTGTCGGCCGGCCTGTTCTGGCTGGCGTCGAAGGCGCTGGGTAGCTGATAGTCAGCGGCACAAAAAAGGCGCGTCCCGTGAGGTTCGCGCCTTTTTTATGCCTGCAAACAACCATCAACCCTACGTAGCCCCGGCCGTTTCGCGGGCAAAAAAAAGGGGCAACCGAAGTCGCCCCAAAATGCCTTGCGTGCTCATTTTTTCCAGAAAGACCTACGGTTTTTTCCGTTTGTGCGAGTCTTTCCAGATAAAAAATCCAAACCCTGCAAAAAACAGAACCATGAGGCCGACAGTCAGCACCCCGGCGATCACCACGTTGTCGAAAAACATGACTGGCCTCCAGCACTTGCCCTGTTGCGATAGGGCTAAGTTAACCAATCGGGCAGGAGAGAAAATTGACCGGGATCAATGTCGCCCGAGACTGGGCGTAAAGGAGAGGCAAAACTGACCTGCATCAAACAATGCAGGGGGGCTTAACGCTTTTTCGGTTTGTTCTTCGGCTTCTTCTTGGGTTTTCCCAAAGGCATAGCCTGCTCGAATGCCTGGCGCACTTCATTCAGGCGCTTCTCGTTGAGGTCATGAACCCGCTTGGCGCGTTCAGTGTTGAGATCGATCAGTTTGTCGTCCTGGCTCATGTCTTCAATACATCGCATCGTTTAAAGGTGCTGCGCTTGCACGCATGTTCGCGCCAATAATGGAGCCTGACGACGACGCTGACCAGTACTGGCATCAAATCTCGATATCGACCCACAAACCCTGACGCGGCTGATCTTCCATCAACGGCACCACCGGCACGGTATTGTCGGCATTCAACTCGTTACCCGGCACCGCCAGATGTTCTTCCGGGTCTTCGTCGGCTTCGCGGCGACGGCGATCACGTTCCTGCTGACGGCGCTGTTCTTCGCGCGCCATCAGTCTATCTTCCTCGGGATCACGCTTTTGCAGATCGATCGTGCTTTCGTTGGAGCTTTCCTGCACCGGCACCACTGGCGGAATGTCCGGCCGCTGGCGGATCGGATCCTGCTGGGAAGTGATCGGCACGGCGCTCAGGGGGAGCATCGGTGGCAACATATTAAGGGTCTCCTGTCAGCAGGCTATCGGCTGCGGGGACCGCGACTTGAGCCAGCTCACGCAAACTGTGACCCGGTTGGCACTTGCGCGGTGGCGGCGGGCTTGGGCGATTGGACTGTCATTTATCGGACAACGCCTGAGCCAGACGTTCCACCAGGATCAAAAGATCGCCGCTTCCGTCAGCGCCTGCACGCGTTATCCTTTGGCCTGGAGCCTGCATTCCGTTAAGATAGCCCGCTTTTTCAAGGTGGGAGTCAGGCAGCATGGCGCAGCAGTATCAACCGGGGCAACGCTGGATCAGTGACAGCGAAGCAGAGCTTGGTTTAGGCACCGTTCTGGCACAGGACGGCCGCTTGTTGACCGTGCTTTACCCGGCCACTGGCGAAACCCGCCAGTACGCGCTACGGAATGCGCCCCTCACTCGCGTGCGATTCTCGCCGGGTGACAGCATTACCCACTTCGAAGGCTGGAAAATGACCGTGCAGCAAGTCGACGACGTCGACGGGCTGATGGTCTATCACGGTCTCAACGGCCAGAACGAAGCCGTTACCCTGCCGGAAACCCAGCTGTCGAACTTCATTCAGTTCCGTCTGGCCAGCGACCGTCTGTTCGCTGGGCAAATCGACCCGCTGGCGTGGTTCTCCCTGCGTTACAACACGCTGGAGCACACCAGCCGTCAGTTGCAGTCGTCGCTCTGGGGCCTCGGCGGTGTTCGCGCACAGCCAATCGCGCACCAGTTGCACATCGCCCGGGAAGTTGCCGACCGCATCGCGCCGCGGGTTTTGCTGGCGGACGAAGTGGGCCTGGGTAAAACCATCGAGGCCGGCCTGGTGATCCATCGCCAACTGCTCTCGGGCCGCGCCAATCGTGTGCTGATCCTCGTCCCGGAAAACCTCCAGCACCAGTGGCTGGTGGAGATGCGCCGCCGCTTCAACCTGCAGGTCGCGCTGTTCGACGAAGAACGTTTCATCGAAAGCGATGCCAGCAACCCGTTCGAAGACACCCAACTGGCGCTGGTTGCGCTGGAGTGGCTGGTCGACGACGAGAAAGCGCAAGACGCTCTGTTCGCTGCCGGTTGGGACCTGCTGGTGGTCGACGAAGCGCACCACCTGGTCTGGCACGAAGAAAAAGCCAGCCCTGAATACACCCTCGTCGAGCAGCTCGCCGAGACTATTCCAGGTGTACTGTTGCTCACCGCCACCCCGGAACAACTTGGCCAAGACAGCCACTTCGCACGTCTGCGCCTGCTCGATCCGAACCGTTTCCACGACTTGCACGCCTTCCGCGCCGAGAGTGAAAACTACCGCCCGGTGGCCGAAGCCGTTCAGGAGCTGCTGGACCAGGGCCGTCTGTCGCCTGAAGCACACAAGACCATTCACGGCTTCCTCGGCAACGAAGGCGAAGCGCTGCTGACCGCGGTCAACGATGGCGACACTGAAGCCAGTGCCCGCCTCGTGCGCGAACTGCTGGACCGCCATGGCACCGGACGCGTGCTGTTCCGTAACACCCGCGCCGCCGTGCAGGGGTTCCCGGAACGCAAACTGCACCCGTACCCGCTGCCGTGCCCCGACGAATATCTGGAACTGCCGCTGGGCGAACACGCCGAGCTGTACCCGGAAGTCAGCTTCCAGGCGCAGCCGGACGCCAGCGAAGAAGAACGCTGGTGGAAGTTCGACCCACGCGTCGAGTGGCTGATCGATCAGCTGAAAATGCTCAAACGCACCAAAGTGCTGGTGATCTGCGCCCACGCCGAAACCGCGATGGATCTGGAAGACGCGCTGCGCGTGCGCTCCGGCATCCCGGCCACGGTGTTCCACGAAGGCATGAACATCCTTGAGCGTGACCGCGCCGCCGCCTACTTCGCCGACGAAGAATTTGGTGCACAAGTGCTGATCTGCTCGGAAATCGGCAGTGAAGGTCGCAACTTCCAGTTCGCTCACCACCTGGTGCTGTTCGATCTGCCGTCGCACCCTGATCTGCTTGAGCAGCGTATCGGTCGTCTCGACCGGATCGGCCAGAAGCACATCATCGAGCTGCACGTGCCGTACCTGGAAACCAGCCCGCAACAGCGTCTGTTCCAGTGGTACCACGAAGCACTGAACGCGTTCCTCAACACCTGCCCGACCGGTAACGCCTTGCAGCATCAGTTCGGCCCACGCCTGCTGCCGCTGCTCGAAGAAGCCGATGACAGCGAGTGGCAAGCGCTGATCGACGAAGCCCGCGCCGAGCGCGAGCGCCTGGAAGCCGAGCTGCACACTGGCCGCGACCGTCTGCTGGAGCTCAACTCCGGCGGCGCTGGCGAAGGTGAAGCGCTGGTCGAAGACATTCTTGAGCAAGACGATCAGTTCGCCCTGCCGATCTACATGGAAACCCTGTTCGACGCCTTTGGTATCGACAGCGAAGACCATTCGGAAAACGCCCTGATCCTCAAGCCAAGCGAGAAGATGCTCGACGCCAGTTTCCCGCTGGGTGACGACGAAGGCGTGACCATCACCTACGACCGCAACCAGGCGCTGTCGCGCGAAGACATGCAGTTCATCACCTGGGAACACCCGATGGTGCAGGGCGGCATGGATCTGGTGCTGTCCGGTTCGATGGGCAACACCGCCGTCGCGCTGATCAAGAACAAGGCGCTGAAACCGGGCACCGTGTTGCTGGAACTGCTTTATGTCAGCGAAGTGGTTGCGCCGCGTTCGCTGCAACTGGGCCGCTACCTGCCGCCGGCCGCCCTGCGCTGCCTGCTCGATGCCAACGGCAACGATCTGTCGTCTCGCGTCTCGTTCGAAACGCTGAACGATCAGCTGGAAAGCGTGCCACGTGCCAGCGCCAACAAGTTCATCCAGGCCCAGCGCGATCAGCTGACGCCACGGATCAACGCCGGTGAAGACAAGATCACCCCACGTCACGCCGAGCGCGTCGCCGAAGCGCGCCGTCGTCTGGCGGCCGACACCGACGAAGAACTGGCGCGCCTGACCGCGTTGCAAGCGGTCAACCCGACCGTGCGTGACAGCGAACTGGATGCGTTGCGCCAACAGCGTGAGCAGGGTCTGGCAATGCTGGACAAGGCTGCGTTGCGACTGGAAGCGATTCGGGTGCTGGTGGCGGGTAAGCCCCTGGCGCTTTTGTAGGAGCGAGCTGGCTCGCGAAGAACTCATAGACACCGCGTTTACCAGGCTTCACGCGTTATCGTTGAGTTTTTTCGCGAGCCAGCTCGCTCCTGCAAAAGTCGATGCTCGCGCCGGTGATGCCCTGCTCGTGATTGCAATTACGCAGTCGCCGCCGAAACCCCAGGCTCGACCACAGCCACCAACCCATCCTTCATCCGCTTCGCATCCCGCACAAAACACCGCGAAGCCATGAATAGAAACACCATGGTGAAAAACAGCGCCACCGGTATCAGGTACATCGCGTCGTGCAGGCCTACCGCCTTGAACGCTTCGGTCATCTGCCCGGCGCCAGCCGCCAGCATCGCCGTGTGGGCGAAGTGATCGGACAGCCCACCGACCACCACCGGCCCCAATCCGCCGCCGAGCAGGTACAAGCCGGCAAAAAACAGCGCCATGGCCGTTGCCCGCAAGCGCGGCTCGACCACGTCCTGGATAGCGGTGTAGACGCAGGTGTAGAAGTTGTAGGCAAACAGCCAGCCCAGGCTGAATACCCCGACAAACAGTCCGATCTCGATACGCCCGGCATGCAGCGCCCACGCCGTGCACAGCGTCGAGATGATCAGGCTGAACGCCGCGAACAACAGCCGCCCATTGGCCACACGCTGGTGAATCTTGTCAGCAATCCAGCCACCCAGGGTCAACCCGACCAGCCCGGTCACGCCGACAATCACCCCGGTCGCCACCGCCGCTTCCTGCAACGGCATCAGGAAATAGCGCTGCAGCATCGGCACCAGAAACGAGTTGCAGGCATAAGTTGCGAAGTTGAAGCACAACCCTGCCATCACCAGCCACAGGAACGTCGGCACGGCCAATACCCGACGGATTGGCCGCTCGACGCGCTCCTGGGACACCTGCACGCTTTCCGCGGCACCGCGTTTGGGCTCCTTGATGAAAAACATGAACACCGCCAGAACCAGGCCCGGCACTGCGGCAATGAAAAACGGCGCACGCCAGCTGTCGAAGGTCTTGACCATCCAGCCGATGGTGAAGAAAGCCAGCAACAGACCCAGTGGCAGGCCCAGCATGAAGATACCCATCGCCCGGGCACGCCGGTGCGCCGGGAACAGGTCGCCGATCAACGAATTGGCCGCCGGTGCATAACTGGCTTCGCCAATACCAACACCCATGCGCACGAGCAAAAACGTCCAGAAACTGCCGACCAGGCCATTGACCGCTGTCAGCCCGCTCCAGGCCGCCAGTCCCCACCCCATCAACTTGGCCCGTGAACCGGTATCGGCCATTCGCCCAAGGGGCAGGCCGGCGATTGCATAGACGATGGTAAACGCGGTGCCGACGATACCTAGCTGAAAGTCGCTGAGGTGCCATTCCATGCGGATCGGCTCGATGATGATCGCCGGAATGGTGCGGTCGAAAAAGTTGAACAGGTTGGCGAGGAACAGCAGGAACAGAATGCGCCAGGCATTCGCCGCTTGGGTCGAGTTCTGCATGGGTCCGTCTCTTTATTGTTATAGGGCTTCACTGCCAACGCATCCGAGCCCGGAACCTGCAATCTAGTCAGCCCGTCGGAAGCTGTCTGTGATCATTCGTTAAGCTGATAGGCGGCCATGAAGAGCCCAATGCCCGCGCGATTTGATTATTGCCAAACGCTCTAATACTCATTCCAAATCGATTGACGCCAAACTGCCACCACGGCTTGCGCTTCCGCCGTGCGCTCTATACTCCAAGGCAACCCGCCTGCAGCAGTGGCGGCAGCCAGGATGACGACAAACGGGAAATGCTATGGAATGGCTTGGTTTGCCTTTCATTACCGGCCTACCAGACAGTGGACAGGTAATCCTGAGTTGCACCCACAATCCGTTTCTAGTGCTGCTGGCATACGTGGTTGCGTGCGTTGGCAGCTTTGCCATGCTGGACATGGCCGAACGGGTGGATCATGCACAGAAGGCGGAATCACGGTGCCTGTGGAGCCTGACAGGAACTGCCTGCCTGGCAGGTGGAATCTGGGCCATGCACTTCATTGGCATGCTCGCGTTTCAAGCGCCTGTCGAGATCCATTACGCCCTGCCCATTACCCTCGCCTCCCTGCTGATTGCCCTGCTCGCTTCATGGCTGGTGATGCTCACCCTCAGCCAGGCGCAACAAACCCTGTGGCGTTACGTAAGAGCCTCGGTGTGCATTGGCCTGGGTATCGCCGCCATGCATTACGTCGGCATGGGTGCCATGCGCTCCGAAGCCGCCGCTTACTTCGAGCCGACGCTGTTCACACTGTCTGTGCTAATCGCCATGCTGGCCGGCCTTGCCGCCCTGCTGATCGCCCGGCAGTTGCGCGGCGGCATGGGCCTGCCCCATCAACTGAAGAAATACACCGCCAGCCTGGTGCTTGGCGCCGGTCTCTTCAGCATGCACTTCACCGGCATGGCCGCGTTCAATATGGTGCTGCCTGCAGGCAGTGCCCTGACGCCGCCTGGCGAAAACGATCACCTGCAACTGGGACTCACCGTGGCCGTCATGACGCTGCTGATCATCGGCAGCGCAATCAGCGCGGCAGTGGCCGACAAGAAACTACAAAACAAGGAACACGACCTGCGGCGGGTCAACGCCCTGCTCAGCCAACTCGATCAAGCGCGCATGTCACTGCAACAAGTGGCCAACTACGATGCGCTGACCAACCTGATCAACCGCCGCGGCTTCAACCAGATCTTCGCCGAGAAACTCAGTCAGAAAACCACCGAAGGCGGCATGCTCGCAGTGATGTTTCTCGACATTGATCACTTCAAACGCATCAACGACAGCCTCGGCCATGACGCGGGTGATGCGCTGCTCAAAGTCATCGCCGAGCACATCAGAAGCTCGGTGCGCAGTCATGAAGATGTGGTCGCAAGGTTCGGCGGCGATGAGTTCTGCATTCTCATTGGGTTGCACGACCGTGAGGAAGCCCGGCAAATGGCCCAGCGCATCATGATGAAAATGAAGGAACCCATCGAGCTGGCGGGACGGCGCATGGTGATGACCACCAGCATTGGCATCAGCCTGTTTCCCGAAGATGGCAGCACCTGCGAAGAACTGTTGAAAAACGCCGACCTGGCGCTCTACCAGTCCAAGGGCAATGGCCGCAACGGCCTGAATTTCTTCAGCGCGAACCTGAAGACCCGTGCAACGCTGGAACTGCAACTGGAAGAAGAACTGCGTCACGCCCTGCGCGAGAACACCGGACTGATGCTGTATTACCAACCGATCTTCGACCTCAAGACAGGGCTGGTGAGCAAGCTCGAAGCCCTGGTGCGCTGGCAGCATCCGGTGCATGGCCTGCTCTCGCCAGAGCGGTTTATCACCATCGCCGAAGCCAACGGCCTGATTGCGGAACTGGACAACTGGGTGCTGCGCAAAGCCTGCGAAGACTTGAGTGAATTGTCCCGCCAGGGCTGCGAAGCACTCAGGATCGCGGTGAATTGTTCACCGCTGAACCTGGCGCGCGAGGAACTCGCCGATGAAATCGAACAGGCGTTGCGGGTCGCCGGTGTAGCCCCGGAACGGCTGGAACTGGAAGTCACGGAAAATGCACTGATGGGCAACATCGCCAATACACTGGTGCTGTTGCGGCAAATCCGCGCCCTCGGCGTGTCGCTGTCAATCGACGACTTCGGTACCGGTTACTCGTCGCTGGCTTACCTCAAACGCCTGCCGCTAAACACGCTGAAGATCGACCGTTCGTTCATCCTCGATATTCCCAAAGCCACGGCGGACATGGAGATCGTCCAGGCAATCATCGTCATGGCCCACACCCTGCATTTGCAGGTGGTGACCGAAGGCGTGGAAAGCCTGGAGCAGTACGAGTTCCTTGAGCGTTCGGGCTGCGATTTCATTCAGGGTTACCTGCTCAGCCGACCGGTGCCGCTGGACGAACTGCGCCCGGTGCTGGAAGAAATCAATCAGCGCAAACACTCCCATACGGTCAATCCGCTGATTCTGGCGCGCGGTACATTTGCACCAGTGTCGCTGGATCCTTCGCCAAAAAACCCTGCGCCCCATGCAGGCGCATCAATTGTGCGGCCAATCCGCTGATCGGCGTCGCCGAGCCTTGCTCGCGGGAGAATTTCACTGCGGTGTCGAGATCCTTGAGCAGCGTGCGCACGTGCCACTTGATCGGTTCGAAGCGGCTTTCAGCCATTTGCGGGGCGAGGATCTGCAACGGTTTCGAATCGGCAAAACCGCCCGCCAACGCCTCGGCGATCAGACTCGCATCGACCCCGGCCTGCTCGGCGAGCGCCACCACTTCGGCGATCACCAGCGCATTGCAGGCGACAATCATCTGGTTGCAGGCCTTGGTCACCTGGCCGGCGCCGACGCCGCCCATGTGGGTCACCCGCTGGCCGATGCTCAGCAATGCAGTCCTGACCCGCTCAAGATCCGCCGCCGCCCCGCCGACCATGATCGCCAGACTGCCGGCCTCGGCGCCGACCACGCCGCCGGACACGGGTGAGTCGAGCCAGGCCATGCCGGTTTTTTCTGCCAGTTCAGCGGCCATCTCGCGAGTGGCGGTCGGTTCGAGGCTGGAAAAGTCCACCAGCAACTGGCCGTTTTTTGCACCTTCAGCCACGCCACCGGCGCCAAACACTACTTCACGCACCACTGCAGTATCCGCCAGGCAAAGCATGACCACGTCCGCGTGCGCACACAGCTCGGCCGGCGTCGAAACCTGTCGCGCCCCGGCCTCGACCAGCGGCAAGCACTTGTCCGGATTGCGATTCCACACAGTCAACGCAAAGCCCGCCGCCATCAATCGTCGGCACATCGGCAAGCCCATCAGGCCGATACCGGCAAATCCCAGGGAAGGTAAAGTTGCCACGAGTGGTTCCTCCAATTGAACAGCGGTAAAAAGCCTGGTGTGCTCGAACCGGGCCAACATCTGGAAACAATTAAATCGACCAATGGCGGGTCAGCCAACTGTTCCCGTTACGTGCGCGTCACCCTCTCCACGCGTTCGATGTGGCCTTTCTCCACGGCAACATGCCATCACGCTACGGGCCTACACACTTTCCAGCAAGCAGCTCACGCACCAATAAAGCGCAGAGGTTTATTCGCCCGCCCTTTCCTGGATCAGAATCCACGGCGAAACCACCACGGCCCACAGCTCTGGATCTCGCTCGAAAAGATCCAGCGCCCGCGATTCAGAGAGCTTGGCGAGTTTGTCGTCGGCCAGCCAGGCAGCCACTTTCTCACCTTCGTCAACCGCCACCGCCTCGGCCGCGGCGATCAAATCCAGAGCCTGGGTCGACCCACAATAGGGCACCCTTGGCGAAGAACGGCTCCAGCTCTTTCCAGGTAATAGATGCGGTCTCGCCGAGCAGCTTGGCATAGAGGGTGCTAGGTTGTTGATTCATGGGAACTGTCCGGAAAAGAAATCGACGCGAATGATAACGTCGGTGGTCCGTCAGAAAAACCCGGTTGCAAATGGCTTCACCGAACGAAAAGAGCAGGAACGCCAAGGAATGCTGCTGATTGGGATATATGCCCACGAACGCCCCGCCGCAATTCTGTCTTTTTCATTCAAAAATGCGACACCCCCAAGTTTTGCCCCTCGGCGCCCGCTTCCCAGGCCAACAACCGGCGCTCTACACTGTACCGGTACAGTTGCCGGGGGCATTTCCGGAGGGTATCGCAAAGATATCTGACCCGGTTCTGCTGCTACGGCGCCAGAACTCAAAAAAATTACAACAGTAAGAGTGGAGCACTATGACTAAGGCTACTAAGCAGATTTCCAAACTGTTTGCCGCTATGGTTCTGGCCGGGGTTGCCAGCCATTCGTTCGCAGCTGACACCATCAAAATCGGTATCGCCGGCCCTAAGACCGGTCCAGTAGCCCAATACGGCGACATGCAGTTCAGTGGCGCGAAAATGGCCATCGAGCAGATCAACGCCAAGGGCGGCGTCGACGGCAAGAAACTCGAAGCCGTTGAATACGACGATGCCTGCGATCCGAAACAAGCGGTAGCGGTAGCGAACAAGGTCGTCAACGACGGCGTCAAGTTCGTGGTCGGTCACCTGTGCTCCAGCTCCACTCAACCGGCTTCGGACATCTACGAAGACGAAGGCGTGATCATGATCACCCCGGCTGCCACCAGCCCGGACATCACCGCCCGTGGTTACAAAATGGTCTTCCGCACCATCGGTCTGGACAGCGCCCAGGGCCCTGCCGCCGGTAACTACATTGCCGATCACGTGAAACCGAAAATCGTTGCGGTATTGCACGACAAACAGCAATACGGTGAAGGCATCGCCACCGCCGTCAAATCGACCCTTGAAAAGAAAGGCGTGAAAGTTGCCGTGTTCGAAGGCGTCAACGCCGGCGACAAGGACTTCTCCTCGATCATCGCCAAACTCAAGCAAGCCAACGTCGACTTCGTTTACTACGGCGGCTACCACCCAGAGCTGGGCCTGATCCTGCGTCAGTCTGCTGAAAAAGGCCTGAAAGCCAAGTTCATGGGTCCGGAAGGCGTGGGTAACGACTCCATTTCGCAGATCGCCAAAGACGCTTCCGAAGGTCTGCTGGTGACCCTGCCGAAATCCTTCGACCAGGATCCGGCCAACGTCGCCCTGGCTGATGCATTCAAGGCGAAGAAAGAAGACCCGAGCGGTCCTTTCGTGTTCCCGTCCTACTCGGCAGTTGAAGTGATCGCCGGCGGTATCGCCGCAGCGAAATCCGAAGACCCGGCCAAAGTAGCCGAGGCCATTCACGCCGGCACCTTCAAAACCCCGACTGGCGACCTGAGCTTCGACGCCAAGGGCGACCTGAAGGACTTCAAATTTGTGGTTTACGAGTGGCACTTCGGCAAACCAAAAACTGAAGTTTCGCCTCAGTAAGGCGCTGCCTGACTGACTGCCAATAAAGCCCACGGCGTGCCGTGGGCTTTGTTTTACGAATGTATGGGCCGCGCTTGCGTGATCCGCAAGTCTCCCCACCTGAAAATCTCAAAACCGTCATCAGCGGTTCGCTGGCAAAACCCGGATTCGAAGTGGATATAGATCCACGGGGCCGGGCGGGAAAATGACTCCACCAGTGAAATGCGTATCAGGTTTTTAGGAGCGTTGTAATGCCTGACCTCTATCACTTCTTCCAGCAGCTGGTTAATGGCCTGACCATTGGCAGCACGTATGCCCTGATCGCCATCGGCTATACGATGGTTTACGGCATCATTGGAATGATCAACTTCGCCCACGGCGAGGTGTACATGATTGGCTCCTACGTGGCGTTCATCGCCATCGCAGGCCTGGCCATGATGGGACTCGACAGCGTCCCGCTGCTGATGACTGCCGGTTTCATCGCGAGCATCGTCGTCTGCAGTGCCTACGGTTACAGCATCGAACGGATTGCCTATCGCCCATTGCGTGGCAGCAACCGTCTGATTCCGCTGATCTCGGCCATCGGCATGTCGATCTTCCTGCAGAACACCGTTCTGCTGTCGCAAGACTCCAAGGACAAATCCATCCCCAACCTGATCCCCGGGAATCTCTCATTCGGGCCAGGTGGTGCACATGAAGTGCTGATTTCGTACATGCAGATCGTCGTGTTCGTGGTGACCCTGATCGCCATGCTCGGCCTGACGCTGTTCATCTCCCGTTCTCGCCTGGGTCGCGCCTGCCGCGCCTGCGCCGAAGACATCAAGATGGCTAACCTGCTCGGCATCAACACCAACAACATCATCGCCCTGACCTTCGTCATTGGTGCTGCGCTGGCGGCCATCGCGGCCGTGCTGCTGAGCATGCAATATGGCGTGATCAACCCGAACGCCGGTTTCCTCGTCGGCCTCAAAGCCTTCACCGCGGCAGTACTCGGCGGCATCGGCAGCATCCCCGGCGCCATGCTCGGCGGGTTGGTGCTTGGGGTGGCGGAAGCGTTTGGCGCCGATATCTTCGGCGACCAGTACAAGGACGTCGTGGCTTTCGGCTTGTTGGTTCTGGTGCTGTTGTTCCGTCCGACCGGCATTCTGGGCCGTCCGGAGGTTGAGAAAGTATGACTAGGAATCTTAAACAGGCACTGTTCAGTGCGCTCTTGGTTTGGGCAGTTGCGTATCCGGTGCTCGGCCTCAAACTGACCATCGTCGGCATCAACCTGGAAGTCCACGGCACCAGCAACATGACCCTTGCAATCATCGCCATCTGCTCGGTGCTGATGTTCTTGCGGGTGCTGTTCAACCAGCAGATCAGCAAGGCGTGGAATTCCTCGCCGGGCCTGCCGTTGATCCCGGCCAAGGCCAGCAACTTCCTGACCCTGCCGACCACGCAACGCTACTTCATCATTGCGCTGATCATCGGTGCACTGGTGTGGCCGTTCTTCGGTTCGCGTGGCGCGGTGGACATCGCGACGCTGATCCTGATCTACGTGATGCTCGGCCTCGGCCTGAACATCGTCGTCGGTCTGGCCGGTCTGCTCGACCTCGGTTACGTCGGTTTCTACGCCGTCGGCGCCTACAGCTACGCGCTGTTGTCGCACTACTACGGTCTGAGCTTCTGGATCTGCCTGCCGATTGCCGGCCTGATGGCGGCGACGTTCGGCTTCCTGCTGGGCTTCCCGGTATTGCGTCTGCGCGGCGACTATCTGGCGATCGTGACGTTGGGTTTCGGCGAAATCATTCGTCTGTTCCTGCGTAACCTGACCGACATCACCGGCGGCCCGAACGGCATCAGCAACATCGAGAAACCAACGTTCTTCGGCCTGACCTTCGAACGTAAAGCCGCGGAAGGCATGCAAACCTTCCACGAGTATTTCGGCCTGCAATACAACTCGATCAACAAGGTGATTTTCCTTTACCTGGTTGCCCTGTTGCTGGCGCTGGCGGCGCTGTTCATCATCAACCGTTTGCTGCGCATGCCGATCGGCCGTGCGTGGGAAGCGCTGCGTGAAGACGAAATCGCCTGCCGTGCGCTGGGTCTCAACCCGACGATCATCAAGCTGTCGGCTTTCACCCTGGGTGCGAGCTTCGCCGGTTTCGCCGGTAGCTTCTTCGCTGCCCGTCAAGGTCTGGTGACCCCGGAATCGTTCACCTTCATCGAGTCGGCGATCATTCTCGCCATCGTTGTGTTGGGTGGCATGGGCTCGCAACTGGGCGTGATTCTCGCGGCCGTGGTGATGATCCTGTTGCCGGAAATGATGCGTGAGTTCAGTGAATACCGCATGTTGATGTTCGGTGCGCTGATGGTGTTGATGATGATCTGGCGTCCACAAGGTCTGCTGCCGATGCAACGCCCACACATGGAGTTGCGAAAATGAGCCGCGAGATCTTGAAAGTTGAAAACCTCAGCATGCGCTTCGGCGGCTTGCTGGCGGTCAACGGCGTGGCCCTGACCGTGAAGGAAAAACAGGTGGTTGCCTTGATCGGGCCGAACGGCGCGGGCAAGACCACCGTGTTCAACTGCCTGACCGGTTTCTACAAGCCGTCCGGCGGCAGCATCCTGCTCGACGGCGAGCCGATTCAAGGCCTGCCGGGCCACAAGATCGCCCTCAAAGGCGTGGTGCGGACCTTCCAGAACGTACGGTTGTTCAAGGACATGACGGCGGTCGAGAACCTGTTGATCGCGCAGCACCGTCACCTGAACACCAACTTCCTGGCCGGCCTGTTCAAGACCCCGTCGTTCCGCAAAAGCGAGCGCGAGGCGATGGAGTTTGCCGAGTACTGGCTGGAAAAGGTCAACCTCAAAGAGTTCGCTAACCGCACCGCCGGCACCCTGGCTTACGGTCAGCAACGACGTCTGGAAATCGCTCGCTGCATGATGACTCGTCCGCGGATCCTCATGCTCGACGAACCAGCCGCCGGCCTGAACCCGAAGGAAACCGAAGACCTCAAGGCGCTGATCAGCGTGCTGCGTGAAGAGCACAACGTGACGGTGCTGCTGATCGAACACGACATGAAACTGGTCATGAGCATTTCCGACCACATCGTCGTGATCAACCAGGGCACGCCTCTGGCCGACGGCACGCCGGAACAGATCCGCGACAATCCTGAAGTGATCAAAGCCTACCTGGGGGAAGCGTAAATGCTGCAGTTCGAAAACGTTTCCACCTTCTACGGCAAGATCCAGGCGCTGCACAGCGTCAACGTCGAAGTCCGTCAGGGCGAGATCGTCACCCTGATCGGCGCCAACGGTGCCGGCAAGTCGACGCTGCTGATGACGCTGTGCGGTTCGCCGCAAGCGCACAGCGGCAGCATCCGTTACATGGGTGAGGAACTGGTCGGTCAGGACTCGTCGCAGATCATGCGTAAAAGCATCGCCGTGGTGCCGGAAGGTCGTCGGGTGTTCGCGCGTCTGACCGTTGAAGAAAACCTCTCCATGGGCGGCTTCTTCACCGACAAGGGCGACTATCAGGAACAGATGGACAAGGTTCTCGGACTTTTCCCACGCCTGAAAGAACGCTTCAACCAGCGCGGCGGCACCATGTCCGGCGGCGAACAGCAAATGCTCGCCATCGGCCGTGCGCTGATGAGCAAGCCCAAGCTGCTGCTGCTCGACGAGCCGTCGCTGGGCCTGGCACCGATCATCATCCAGCAGATCTTCGACATCATCGAACAACTGCGCAAGGACGGTGTAACGGTGTTCCTGGTGGAGCAGAACGCCAACCAGGCGCTGAAAATCGCCGACCGCGCGTACGTTCTGGAGAACGGCCGCGTGGTCATGCAAGGCACCGGTGAAGCGCTGCTGACCGACCCGAAAGTACGTGAGGCGTACCTCGGCGGCTAGGCACAGTACCCTGTAGGAGCTGCCGGAGGCAGCTCCTACGTGGTTATATGCGATGCCTCAAAGCTTGTCCAACGCCTCACCACTGCGCTTGAACCACCCCATCAGATAGTCCGCCAGCACCTGCGTGCGTTTCGGCAAACCGCCCTGGTATGGATGCACCAGATACATGGGCATCCTGCGGGTCTGATAGTCACGCAACAACCAGCGCAAGCGCCCGTCGGCCAACTCCGTTTGCAATAAATACGACGGCAACCGCGCAATCCCCGCACCCGCCAGCGCCGCTTTCTTCAGCAGGCTGTAATGATTACTGGCGAACGGTCCCATCACTCGCACCCGCAGCAACTCGTGCTGCTGGTGATAGAGCCATTCTTCGCGACCGCTGTAATGGCTATTGAGCAGGCAGCGGTGCTCTGCCAGTGCCTGTGGTGTTGCGGGCTCACCATAGTGTTCAAGGTACACAGGGCTGGCGCAGGTCATTTCCTGCCAGGCCAGCAGCGGTTTGGCCACCAGTCGCTCGTCATTCGCCACTTCGCTGCGAATCGCCAGATCGAAGCCGTCCCGGGACAGATCGCGGTAGCTGTTGTTCAGCTCCAGCTCGATCTGCACCTCGGGATACTGCTGCGAGAACTCCAGCAGCAGACCATCGAAGAAGGTTTCCCCCAGCGAAACCGGAACCGTCATACGCACGGGACCGGCCATGTCGTCTTTCAGTCGCGCCAAGGCCTGACGCGCTCTTTCGACCTGGACGACAAGCGCCTGCGCCTGCGGCAACAGCGCAGCGCCCGCGGCGGTCAGGCTCAACCGGCGAGTCGTGCGATGCAGCAACACCACGGCAAACTGTGTCTCCAGATGGCTGATGCGCTTGGACAACTGGCCCTTGCTACAGCCCAATTGCTGCGCGGCCAGGGTAAAGTTTCCGGCTTCAATCAACACGGCAAACGCTGCGAGATCATCCATTTCGCTCATGGATTGTTTCCATTTGAAAACCAAAGGTTGCCCATTAGCACGCTTATCTGCAGAAAAAACCACTCTAGACTGAAACCTCGTTCAAACACTTGAGGCACTGCACGATGAAAATTCTGTTGATAGGCGCGGGCGGCACCATCGGTTCGGCCGTAGACAAAGAGCTCTCGCAACGCCACGAAGTCATTCGCATTGGTCGCAACAGCGGCGATTTCCATGTGGATATCAGTGACAGCGCATCCATCCGCAAGCTGTTCGAGCAGACCGGCAAGTTCGACGCACTGGTCTGCGCCGCCGGTAACGTGACCTTTGCCCCGCTGGGAGAGATGAACGCCGACAGCTTCGCCCTCGGCCTGAAAGACAAATTGATGGGTCAGGTCAACCTGCTGCTGATCGGCCGTGAGTTCGCCAACGATGGCGCCTCATTCACCTTCACCACCGGCGTACTCAGCCACGATCCGATCCGCAGCGGCGCATCGGCGGCACTGGTCAACGGCGCGCTGGACAGCTTCGTGCGCGCGGCGGCTATCGAATTGCCTCGCGGGTTACGCGTGAACTCCATCAGCCCGACCGTGCTGTTGGAGGCGATGGGCAGTTATGCGCCGTACTTCCGCGGGTACAAACCGGTTCCTGCGGCCGATGTGGCTTTGGCTTACGCCAAAAGCGTAGAAGGCTTGCAGACGGGTCGGACTTTTCACGTGGGCTGAGCGCCTGAGACAGTCTGTGGGAGGCTTGCCAGTGATCTGTGGGGCCTTGCCGGTGATCTTTGGGAGCAAGGCTTGCCCGCGATGGCGCCCTTGAGATCGCTATCGCCAGCAAGCTTTGCTCCCACAGTTGATCCAGGTTGATCCAGGTTCAGGCAGTGGGAGCCAGGGGGAGGCCACTGCATCGCCGGGGTTGTGATGAGCGGTCAGGCTGCGTAACGTGGCGGCACTTGTCTGGAGAACCAAAGATGCGTGTTGCCCGTTCCCTTGTCCTCGTTGCCTTGCTTCCATTGTTTGCCGCGTGCCAGTTGTTCGATGGTCCGCGGCAAAGCGCCTCCCACGTGGGCCAGACCCGCATGCAGGGACAGTTGACGGCGGCGGATGGCAAGCTGGTGTTCCAGCCGTGCAATCAATCGAGCAGTTTTGTGGTCAACGACACCGGTGGCACCAGCGTGCTGCAGGAGGCTGCGACCCTGGCAGACAATCAGGGCAAGTTGTTTGCCGACGTGCGCGGGCGCATCGACGGCAACCGCCTCGACCTGCAGCAGTTGTACCGCGTTGAACGCTCGGGCACGGCGTGCGACGATCCGAATTTCAAACTGCTGATCCTGCGTGCCGCCGGCCATGGCCCGGAGTGGAACGTCAAAGTCAGCGGCAAAGGCATGGTCATCGACCGCGAAGGCCTGCCGCCACTCGCCGTGCCGTATGTTGAAGAACAATTGGGCGACGGGCGCTTCAACCTCAGCAGCGAAGCCAACAACCAGCGCATCGAGCTATGGGTCGCGCCGCAGCGCTGCGTCGACAGCAGCACCGGCAGCGTGCAGCACATGAGCGCCGAACTGCGCATCGACGGCCAGGTGCAACGTGGCTGCGGGTATTTCGGCGGATCACGCAACGACTGAGCGTTTTAGCCCTCACCGAATCCGGGCTTTGCGGCTTATAATCGCGGCCTTCAAACGCCTTGGCGCAGTTGTGCGCCCCGCGAACCCGGATCCTCGCCATGTTACGAATCACTGAACTCAAGCTGCCAATCGACCATCCCGAAGAAGACCTGCGCCCTGCCATCGTGCAGCGCCTGGGCATCGCCAGCGATGATTTGCTCGATTTCACCTTGTTCAAGCGCAGCTACGATGCGCGCAAAAAGTCCTCCGAACTCTGCTTCATCTACACCATCGACCTCAACGTACGCGACGAGGCCAAGGTGCTGGGCAAGTTCGCCGACGACCGTAACGTCAACGTGGCGCCGGATGTCAGCTATAAATTTGTCGGCCAGGCGCCAAGCGACCTGAGCCAGCGCCCGATTGTCGTCGGTTTCGGCCCGTGCGGGATCTTCGCAGGTCTGCTGCTGGCACAAATGGGCTTCAAGCCGATCGTCCTCGAACGCGGTACCGAAGTCCGTCAGCGCACCAAGGACACTTGGGGCCTGTGGCGTAAAAGCGTGCTTAACCCCGAGTCCAACGTACAGTTCGGCGAAGGCGGCGCGGGGACGTTCTCCGACGGCAAGCTGTACAGCCAGATCAAGGATCCGAAGTTCCTTGGCCGCAAAGTCCTGCACGAGTTCGTCAAGGCCGGCGCGCCGGAAGAAATCCTCTACGTCAGCAAGCCGCACATCGGTACGTTCCGTCTGACCGGCATGGTTGAAAACATGCGCGAGCAGATCCGCGAACTGGGCGGCGAAGTGCGCTTCCAGGAGCGCGTCACCGACGTACTGATCGAAGACGGCCAACTGGTCGGCGTTGAACTGGCCAGCGGTGAAACCCTGCATTCGAAACACGTGGTTCTGGCCCTCGGCCACAGTGCCCGCGACACCTTCCGCATGCTCCATGGCCGTGGCGTGTTCATGGAAGCCAAGCCGTTCTCGGTGGGTTTCCGCATCGAGCACCCGCAGTCGCTGATCGACCGTGCACGACTGGGCAAATACGCCGGTCACCCGAAGTTGGGCGCCGCCGACTACAAACTGGTGCACCACGCCAAGAACGGCCGTTCGGTCTACAGCTTCTGCATGTGCCCGGGCGGTACCGTGGTCGCGGCAACTTCGGAGCCGAACCGCGTCGTCACCAACGGCATGAGCCAGTACTCGCGTAACGAGCGTAATGCCAACTCCGGCATCGTTGTCGGTATTACTCCGGAAGTCGATTATCCGGGCGGCCCACTGGCCGGGATCGAGCTGCAGGAACGCCTGGAGTCCCACGCTTTCGTGCTGGGGGCAGCAACTACGAAGCCCCGGCGCAACTGGTCGGGGACTTCATTGCCGGCAAGCCGTCCACCGCACTGGGGAGTGTCGAGCCGTCCTATAAACCCGGAGTCGCCTTGGGGGACCTGGCCCTGGCGCTGCCGGCGTTTGCCATCGAAGCGATTCGTGAAGCACTGCCTGCCTTCGAAAAACAGATTCGCGGCTACTCGCTGCACGACGCGGTGCTGACCGGGATCGAAACCCGCACGTCCTCGCCGCTGCGCATTACCCGCGACGAGTCGATGCAGAGCCTCAACGTCAAGGGTCTGTTCCCGGCGGGTGAAGGCGCCGGTTATGCGGGCGGGATTCTCTCGGCAGGTGTGGACGGGATCCGGATCGCCGAAGCAGTGGCTCGCGACATACTCGGCCTCGAGGCCTGATGTTCTAAGCCACTACAAAAGCTTGTGGAAAAACCTGTGGGAGCGAGCCTGCTCGCGATTGCATACGATCAGCCAGCATATCTGGTGAATGTTAATCCGCAATTGCGAGCAGGCTCGCTTACATAGGTCTACCACATAGGCTCTTCAGTGCCGCAGCGCCTTCAGATGTTGGCGCGTAAAACGCTGGTCGGCAGCGCCTCGCCGCGCTCTGCGCTTGCTGCAACTGCCTCGATCAAAGCGTCCAACTCATACCCCTGCGCCTTCAGCCATTCCGGATCGTAATAGGTGTCGGCATACCGCTCGCCGCCATCGCACAGAATCGCCACGATCGATCCCGACTCCCCCGCCACTTTCATCTGTTGCGCCGCCATCAAGGCGCCGATCAGATTGGTCCCGCTCGACCCGCCAACATGCCGCCCAAGACGCTGCGCTAGATAATGCATGGCGGCGAGTGACAAGGCGTCCGGCACTTTGACCATTGCATCGATCACCTTTGGCAGGAACGACGCTTCGACCCGTGGTCGGCCAATGCCTTCAATTCGCGAACCGCAATCGAGGCGCAGGCTTGCGTCGCCAGTCTGGTAGAAATCGAAGAACACCGAACGCTCGGCATCCGCGCACAGAACGCGGGTGCAGTGCTGGCGATAGCGCACGTATCGGCCAAGAGTCGCGGTGGTGCCGCCGGTGCCGGGGCTGGAAATCAGCCAGCTCGGTTCCGGGTGCTTTTCGTAGCGCATCTGCTGGAAGATCGACTCGGCGATGTTGTTGTTCGCGCGCCAGTCGGTAGCGCGCTCGGCGTAGGTGAACTGGTCGATGAAATGACCGCCATGCTCACGGGCCAGGCGCTCGGATTCGGCGTAGATCTGCGTCGGATCTTTCACCAGGTGGCTTTGCCCACCATAGAAGGCAATCTGCGCGATCTTCTCCTTCGACGTGGTCGCCGGCATCACCGCAATGAACGGCAAACCGAGCATGCGTGCGAAATACGCCTCAGAAATCGCCGTGGAACCGCTGGACGCCTCGATCACCGGCGCACCGGGCTTCAGCCAGCCGTTACACAGCGCGTAGAGAAACAGCGAACGCGCCAGCCGATGTTTGAGGCTGCCGGTCGGATGGCTCGACTCATCCTTGAAATACAACTCGATGCCCGCAAAACCCGGCAACGGCAAAGGGATCAGGTGGGTGTCGGCGCTGCGCTGGAAATCCGCCTCGATGATGCGGATGGCTTCACGGGCCC
>NZ_JAEKEG010000171.1 GCF_016651255.1 Pseudomonas sp. TH10 | reverse complement strand
TGCCCGCAACCTCGGCGAATGCTTGTTGCTGCAATTGCGCCAGTTGCCAGCCAAGACGCTCTGGCTCGCAGAAGCCAAGCGCCTGGTCACGGACTACATCGACCTGCTGGGCAGCCGCGACTACAGCCAGCTGATGCGCCGCATGAAGCTCAAGGAAGATGAGCTGCGCCAGGTGATCGAACTGGTGCAGAGCCTCAACCCGCGCCCCGGCTCGCAGATCGAGTCCAGCGAGGCCGAATACGTGGTCCCGGACGTGATCGTGCGCAAGGACAACGAGCGTTGGCTGGTGGAACTCAACCAGGAGTCGGTGCCCAAATTGCGGGTCAACGCCCAGTACGCCGGTTTTGTCCGCCGCGCCGACACCAGCGCCGACAACACCTTCATGCGCAATCAGTTGCAGGAAGCTCGCTGGTTCATCAAGAGCCTGCAAAGCCGCAACGAAACCCTGATGAAAGTAGCCACCCAGATCGTCGAGCATCAGCGCGGTTTTCTGGAGTACGGCGACGAAGCCATGAAGCCGCTGGTTCTGCACGACATCGCTGAAGCGGTGGGCATGCATGAATCGACGATCTCCCGGGTGACCACGCAGAAATTCATGCATACCCCGCGCGGTATTTATGAACTGAAATACTTTTTCTCCAGCCACGTCAGCACCTCCGAAGGCGGTGAATGCTCGTCCACGGCGATCCGCGCGATCATCAAAAAACTGGTTGCGGCGGAAAATCAGAAAAAGCCGTTGAGTGACAGCAAGATCGCTGGTTTACTGGAGGCACAAGGCATTCAGGTGGCTCGCCGCACCGTCGCCAAGTACCGCGAATCCTTAGGGATCGCGCCTTCGAGCGAACGCAAGCGGTTGATGTAAGCCACGTTACAGCGTTCCAGTGGCAGGCTATCCAGCCTGCCGCTTTATGCACTGGCAACGAAGGAGAAGCTGTATGCAAGTCAACATCAGTGGACACCAACTGGAAGTGACCCAACCTCTGCGTTCCTACATCGAGGAAAAACTCCAACGACTGGAACGACATTTCGACAAGATCACCAACGTGCAAGTCACGATGTGCGTCGAAAAGCTGAAGCAGAAAATCGAAGCCACCTTGCATATACCCGGCAGCGAAGTGGTCGCCAATGCGGAAGATACCGATATGTACGCGGCGATCGACTCACTGACCGACAAGCTGGACCGTCAACTCAAAAAGCATAAGGAAAAGACCCAGAGCCTGCTCCAGGGCGCCACCGGTCGATAACCCCCCACTCCATGATCCGACTTGAAAATATCCTGACCCCCGGCCGTTCCCTCGTGAACGTGCCGGGCGGCAGTAAAAAGAAAGCCCTCGAACAAATTGCCAACCTGATCGCCCGCGAAGTGCCGGATCTGGAGATGCAAGATGTCTTCGAGGCCCTGATCGCCCGTGAAAAACTCGGTTCCACCGGTTTTGGCAACGGCATCGCCATTCCTCACTGCCGCCTCAAGGGCTGCCAGTCGCCTATCAGCGCCTTGATGCACCTTGAAGCGCCGATCGATTTCGACGCCATCGACGGCGCGCCGGTTGACCTGCTGTTCGTATTGCTGGTCCCGGAAGCCGCCACCGATGCGCACCTGGAGTTGCTGCGTCAGATCGCCAGCATGCTCGATCGCAAGGACGTACGCGATAAACTGCGCAGCGCTGCGAGCAACGAAGCCTTGTACCAGGTCGTACTGGACGAGCAAAACGGGCAGTAATCATGCGCTTGATCATCGTCAGCGGCCGTTCCGGCTCGGGTAAAAGTACCGCCCTGGATGTCCTTGAGGACAACGGCTATTACTGCATCGACAACCTGCCCGCCGGCTTGCTGCCGGAATTGGCCGAACGTGCCCTTATCCACACTGAGCTGGCGCAACCGCTGGTGGCCGTGTCGATTGATGCGCGCAACCTGCCAAGCCATCTGACACGGTTTCCCGAGCTGCTTGAAGATGTCCGCAGCAAACACATCCAGTGCGATGTCCTGTATCTGGATGCTGATGAAGAAACCCTGCTCAAGCGTTTTTCCGAGACTCGCCGTCGCCACCCGCTGAGCAACGCCAACCGCTCGCTGGCCGAAGCGATTCAAGATGAAACAGCCCTGCTCGGCCCCATCGCCGACCTCGCCGATCTGAAGATCAACACCACCAGTCTGAACCTGTACCAGTTGCGCGATACCATCAAGCTGCGGCTGCTGAATCAGCCTGAGCCTGGCACGGCGTTTCTGGTCGAGTCATTCGGCTTCAAACGCGGCATGCCGGTGGACGCGGATCTGGTGTTCGACGTGCGCTGCCTGCCCAACCCTTACTGGAAGCCGGAACTGCGAGCGCAATCGGGGCTTGATGCGCCAGTGGCCGACTATCTGGCGGCGCAGCCGGAGGTCGAAGAAATGTTCCAGGACATCTTCACCTACCTGCACAAATGGCTACCACGCTTTGCGGCGAGCAACCGTGCTTACGTCACCATCGCCATTGGCTGCACCGGCGGGCACCACCGCTCCGTCTACCTGACCGAACGCTTGGGTCAGGCCCTGCAGAAAACCCTGAAGAACGTCCAGGTTCGCCACCGCGACCTCACTTAAAGGATTCACACCGCGATGCCTGCTCTGGAAATCGAAATCATCAATAAACTGGGTTTGCATGCCCGCGCGTCGGCCAAGTTTGTTGGCGTTGCCGGGCAGTTTCCGGATTGCACAATCAGAGTGGGCCGTACGCCGGAGACTACGGTCGACGGTAAAAGCATCATGGCGATGATGATGCTCGCCGCTGGCAAGGGCACGAAAATTTATCTGAGCACTGAAGGGCATCAGGAACAGGAAGCGCTGGATGCGCTGGTGAAGTTGATCAACAACTACTTCGATGAGGGTGGTTGAAAGTCCAAGTCAAAGATCGCAGCCTACGGCAGCTCCTGCAGGGAAAAACGAACCCTGTGCGATCTTTTGATCTTTATCCCAACGCGGTATCCATCACCATCATCAGACAAAACCCGATCAACAGCCCAAGACTGGCTAATTTGTCATGACCATTGCGTCGCGACTCCGGGATGACTTCGTGGGTCACCACCAGCAACATCGCCCCCGCCGCCAGTGCGAGCCCAAGCGGCAATAGCAGTTCGGCCAGGCTCACCAGCCACGCACACAGCAGCGCAAAAACCGGCTCAACCAACCCAGAAGCGGCACCGATCAGGAATGCCCTGACCCTCGACATCCCCGCCCCCGCCAACACCAGCGCAATCACCAGCCCTTCCGGCACATCCTGCAGCGCAATACCCATCGCCAGGCTATCGGCATCAGGCATGCCGCCCCCTGCTGACACGCCGACCGCCATGCCTTCGGGAATGTTATGGGCAATGATGGCAAACACGAACAGCCAGATCCTGGGCGCAATCGCCGGCCGCTCCTGCCCGCCTGCCAGCATTTCCGGGCAGGCTCCGGAGACCTTGCGGTCCACCAGATACAAACCCAAAGCGCCAAGCATGATGCCAAGGCTGATCAGGCCACTGGCGGCCCAAGGCTTGAGCCCGAGGCTCTGCGCGGCGGAGATCCCAGGCACGATTAGCGAAAACGCCGTCGCCGCCAACATGACCCCCGCGCCGAAACCTAACAGCGTATCGCTGACGGCTTGCGGCATGCGGCGAATCACCAGCACCGGCACCGCGCCCAGCGCCGTACCCAGTGCGCAGATCGCCCCACCCTGCAATGCACGCAGCAGTTTCGGTTCAAGATCCAGCCACGCCAGCCCTTGGGCGACCAGCAAGGACATACCCGCCAGCAATAACAGCGATCCGAATGCGTAACGAAACATCCGCCCACTTCCGATCGCCAGCGTTTCAGTGCCCATAATCAGCCTTGGTGGTTTTTCATTGAAGATTCAACCCAGTGCGGCCTGATAGCGCGCAGCCACTTCAGGCCAATTGATCACGTTGTAAAAAGCGTTGATGTATTCCGGGCGACGGTTCTGGTAGCGCAGGTAATAGGCGTGCTCCCAGACGTCGAGGCCGAGAATCGGCGTATTGCCATTCATCAATGGGCTGTCCTGATTACCGCTGCTCTCCACGACCAGTTTTTTCTGCGGGGTCACACTCAGCCATGCCCAGCCACTGCCAAAACGGGTCAGCGCAGCCTTGGTGAACGCCTCCTTGAAACTGTCGAGCCCGCCCAGTTGCTCGTCGATTGCCTGGGCCAGCGCGCCGTCAGGGGCGCCGCCACCGTGCGGGGCCATGACTTCCCAAAACAGCGAATGGTTGGCGTGGCCACCGCCCTGGTTGATAACGGCGGCACGCAGTTTTTCCGGCAGCTGCTGGACGGCCGCCACCAGTTTTTCCACCGGCCATTCGGCGTACTCAGTGCCTTCTACCGCCGCGTTGAGGTTATTGATGTAGGTCTGGTGATGCTTGGTGTAGTGGATCTCCATGGTCTGCGCATCGATGTGCGGTTCGAGGGCGTCGTAGGCGTAAGGCAAGGCAGGCAGGGTAAAAGCCATTTCAATGGACTCCATGGTGATGTGGGGCAGGCGCGCGGCGCGCATTGCCGGTATCCGGGTGCAACAGGCGCTGGGTGCGCGGGTATTCGCCGTGCTCGCTGATGAAATTCAGCAGTTCGACGTAAGTTTTGCTGCTCTGGCGCAGCGCCGCTTCACGCAGTGCCGGGCGCAGGCGCTCGTCCTGCATGGTCTGCAACAGCCGTTGGTGGATGGCACAGAGGTACTCGGCGCTTTCCTCCGGCTGATTCAGGCGCAGGTGCAAGTCGGCCAGGTTATGGTGGGAGATGACGCAGGCCGCCACCGCTTCATCGGCATCCGCCCAGCGTTCGTACAGCACTTGTGCCAGGGCCAGGGCTTGCAAGTAAGCCTCGCGGGCGTCGATCAGTTCGCCCAGCATGAAGCAGCGATTGGCCCGTTCGATCGTGCGTTTCCAGTGCTCCATGGTGAGCCTCCAAAGCGGTTGCGGTGCTTACACGCCGCCGGCGGTGAGTTTCTCGGGATTGAGCAACTCTTCCAGTTGGCTGCGCGACAGATCGGTGTGTTCCAGGGCAACGTCGATCACTGCACGACCTTCCTTGTAGGCCTGCTTGGCGATTTCCGCGGCTTTCTGGTAGCCGATGATCGGGTTGAGCGCGGTGACCAGGATCGGGTTGCGCGACAACGCTTCTTTCAAGCGCGATTCGTTGACCTTGAAGCTGGCGATCGCTTTGTCACCGAGCAGGCGGCTGGAGTTGGCCAGCAGTTCGATGCTGCTCAGCAGGTTCTGCGCAATGATCGGCAG
This sequence comes from Pseudomonas sp. TH10, assembly GCF_016651255.1. Taxonomy (GTDB): domain Bacteria; phylum Pseudomonadota; class Gammaproteobacteria; order Pseudomonadales; family Pseudomonadaceae; genus Aquipseudomonas. The sequence goes on along the minus strand of NZ_JAEKEG010000171.1, from coordinate 6,002 downwards.
CATTACGTTCAACTCGAAATTGCCCGACTGCCCGGCGATGGTGATCACCGAATCGTTGCCGATCACTTGCGCGGCGACCATGGCGGTGGCTTCCGGTATCACCGGGTTGACTTTGCCCGGCATGATTGACGAACCCGGTTGCAGAGCTTGCAGTTCAATTTCGCCGAGGCCCGCGAGCGGACCGGAGTTCATCCAGCGCAGGTCATTGGCGATTTTCATCAGCGACACGGCGATGGCCTTGAGTTGCCCGGAGACGGCGACGGCAGTGTCCTGCGAGCCAATCAGCGCAAACAGGTCCTTGCCCGGGGTGAATTGCACGTCGGTCAGTTGGCTTAGTTGACGGCTGAAACGTGCGGCAAACTCAGGATGTGCGTTGATCCCGGTGCCGACCGCTGTGCCGCCCTGCGCCAGCGATTGCAGACTTGGCAGCAGATCCTGCAGATGGCCAATGTTGGCCTTGAGTTGCTGCGCCCAACCGTTGAGCACCTGACTCATGCGTACCGGCATAGCGTCCATCAAGTGGGTGCGGCCGGTTTTGACGTGGTGATGCACCTGCTCGGCTTTGTGCTCGATCACTTGCACCAGGTGCAACAGCGCCGGCAGCAGTTGTTCGTGCAGGGCCAGCGCGGCGCTGACGTGGATGGTGGTGGGGATGATGTCGTTGCTGCTCTGGCCGCAGTTGACGTGATCGTTGGCGTTCACTGGCTCGTCGAGCAGGCGGCTTGCGAGTGTTGCGATCACTTCGTTGGCGTTCATGTTGGAGCTGGTGCCGGAACCGGTCTGGAAGATATCCACCGGGAAATGCTGCATGAAGTCGCCTTCGAGCAAGCCTTGCGCGGCGTCGCTGATGGCTTTGCCCTGGGCGGCGCTGATCTGGTTGAGTTCGACGTTGGCGCGGGCAGCAGCGGCTTTGGCGAGGATCAGTGCGCGGATGAATTGCGTCGGCATCGGTTTGCCGCTGATCGGGAAGTTATCCACTGCGCGCTGGGTCTGCGCGCCGTAGAGAGCGTCCACTGGCACCTGCAGTTCGCCCATGCTGTCGCGCTCAATACGTGTCTTGGTCATCGGTAAATCCTTGGACTAATTCAATGAGAGGAATCGAGGGAAGCAACTCGCAGGTAGCGAGCTGCCAGGTGTAGCGTTGCCAGCGCTTGAGCCGGCAGTTGCACAGCGACAGACGCTCCATTTCACGCAATGGACGCCAGGCTTGATCGAGACAGAGGCTGCGCCAGTGCCACGGCAACGCGATGTCGGTGGCGGTGTCGAGCAGCAAGCGGAAGGACGTTTCGGCGACCGTCCAGGGTGAGGTCGCGGTGCAACAAGACAGATACCGGCCTTCGGCCAGGTAATGTTCGATCAGGCGCGGTTCGTCAGAATCCATCGCGCAACGGATCTGGCGACTCATCCAGCGCCAGCTTTCGAGGTACGGCTGCTCGTGCAAGGCAGAACTCATGATCCGGGGCTCATCCGATAATGAGATTTATTATTAGATGATAATGAGAACCAAAACAACCCCGAGATTCCGGATAATCCACCTATGGGAGCAAAGCGTGCTCCCATAGGCGTGCTTTACCTGCCGTGGTGTGCAGGCGAAAAAAAGCACGCCATCCGGTTGGGTGGCGTGCCTTTAGTGTTGCAGCAAAAATATCAGCTGCCCGCGACAGTCATCCGTTCGATCAACACCGAACCTGTGCGGATATTACTGCGCAGCTCAAGGTCGTTACCGACCGCGACGATCTGTTTGAACATGTCGCGCATGTTGCCGGCGATGGTCACTTCCTGCACCGCGAACTGGATTTCACCGTTCTCGACCCAGAAACCCGCCGCACCGCGCGAATAATCGCCGGTGACCATGTTCAAGCCATGGCCCATCAGCTCAGTGACCAACAACCCACGACCCATGCGGCGCAACAAGGCCGCTTGGTCTTCGTCGCCATGGGTGACGAACAGGTTGTGCACGCCGCCGGCGTTGGCGGTGCTCGGCATCCCCAGCTTGCGACCGGAATAGGTGCCAAGGATGTACGACACCAGCTCGCCCTTCTCGACGAACGGCTTGGCATAGGTCGCAAGGCCATCGCCGTCGAACGCCGAACTGCCCATGGCGCGCATCAGGTGTGGCCGCTCGTCGATGGTCAGCCACTCAGGGAACAGCTTCTGCCCCAACGTGCCCTCAAGGAATGACGATTTACGATACAGACTGCCGCCGGATACCGCCGAGAGGAAACTGCCGAACAAACCACCGGCCAATTCTGCGGAAAACAGCACCGGCACTTCGCAGGTGGGTACCGGACGAGCGCCCAGACGGCTTGCCGCCCGTTGCGCCGCACGTTGGCCGATGCTCACCGGATCCGCCAGCAAGGTGCCCTGACGGCTCACGTCGTACCAGTAATCGCGCTGCATCTGGCCATCGGCCTCGGCAATCATCACGCAGCTCAGGCTGTGCCGGGTCGAGGCATAACCACCGACGAAACCGTGGCTGTTGCCGTAAACGCGGCAGCCTTGATGGGTGCTGAGCGTGGTGCCGTCGGCGTTCTTGATCCGCGCATCGGCATCAAATGCCGCCGCCTCACAGATAAGCGCTTTCTCGATGGCCTGCTCCGGGGTGATGTCCCATTCGTGGAACAGATCAAAATCCTGCAGATCCTTGGCCATCAACGCCGCATCGGCCAGGCCCGACGCTTCGTCCTCAGAGGTATGCTTGGCGATGGCCAGTGCGGCGGCGACAGTCTCGCGGATCGCATCAGGCCCAGTCGCAGACGTACTGGCCGAACCCTTGCGCTGACCGACGTACAGCGTAATGCCAAAGCCCTGATCGCGGTTGAACTCGACCGTCTCGACCTCGCGCTGACGCACCGACGTCGACAGCCCTTGTTCCAGCGACACTGCTACTTCACAGGCACTGGCGCCCTGGCGCTTGGCTTCGGCGATGATCTGCTCGACCTGTTCCTGCAGTGCCGGCAATGCCTGCGGGCCGACGCTTTGAACTGCACTCATGCTCATCTCCACTCAAATTCTGCTTTCGGCTGGGGCCATCGAGCGACCGGGCCGGACAAGCGGCCCCCGACTGGTTATCATGGCGGCGTTTCTTTGCGGACTGCCACCATGGTTGATTCTTACGACGACTCCCTCGATACGGGAGAAAAAAGCAAATCTCAGGTCAAACGCGAGCTGCATGCTCTGGTTGACCTTGGCGAGCGCCTTACAACACTCAAGCCTGACTTGGTGGCAAAACTGCCACTGACCGACGCGATGCGCCGTGCCTTGGCCGATGCGCCCAAGCACACCGCGAATATCGCGCGTAAACGGCACTTGCAGTTCATCGGCAAACTGATGCGCGATCAGGACACTGACGCGATTCTGACCTTGCTCGATCAACTCGATGCCTCGACTCGTCAGTACAACGAGCGTTTCCATAACCTGGAACGCTGGCGTGACCGCCTGATCGCTGGCGATGATGCCGTGCTGGAGAAATTCGTCGTCGAGTACCCGGACGCCGATCGCCAACAACTGCGTTCCCTGATCCGTCAGGCTCAGCACGAGGTTGCGCAAAACAAACCTCCTGCTTCCAGCCGCAAGATCTTCAAGTACATCCGTGAGCTGGACGAGACTCAACGCGGCCTGCGTTAAATCTCGCCCCTGTAGGAGCTGCCGCAGGCTGCGATCTTTGTTTTTAAAAAATCAAAAGATCGCAGCCTGCGGCAGCTCCTGCAGCCAATCTCTTATGCGCCCGTGCCACCCACGGTGATCGCATCGATTTTCAGCGTCGGCTGGCCAACACCCACTGGCACCGATTGCCCATCCTTGCCGCACGTACCCACACCGCTGTCCAACGCCAGATCGTTACCGACCATCGACACCCGACTCATCGCCTCGGGGCCGTTGCCGATCAACGTCGCGCCTTTGACCGGCGCGGTGATCTTGCCGTCTTCGATCAGATACGCTTCGCTGGTGGAGAACACGAATTTGCCGCTGGTGATGTCGACCTGACCACCGCCAAGGTTGGCGCAGTAGATGCCCTTCTTCACCGAGGCAATGATTTCTGCCGGGTCGCTTTCACCGCCGAGCATGTAGGTGTTGGTCATCCGTGGCATCGGCAGATGCGCATAGGATTCGCGACGACCGTTACCAGTGCGGGCCACGCCCATCAGACGCGCGTTGAGCTTGTCCTGCATGTAACCCTTGAGCACACCGTTTTCGATCAGCGTGGTGCATTCGGTCGGGGTGCCTTCATCATCCACGCTCAGCGAGCCGCGACGACCACTCAACGTACCGTCATCAACAATGGTGCACAGTTTCGACGCAACCATCTCGCCCATGCGGCCGCTATACGCCGAACTGCCTTTGCGGTTGAAGTCGCCTTCCAGGCCATGACCGACCGCTTCGTGCAACAGCACGCCAGACCAGCCCGAACCCAGCACCACCGGCAAAGTGCCGGCCGGCGCAGGAATCGCTTCGAGGTTCACCAGCGCCTGACGCAGCGCTTCACGGGCATAACCCATGGCACGGTCTTCAGCGAGGAAATAACGGTAGTCGGTACGCCCGCCGCCGCCGTGACCACCGCGCTCGCGACGGCCATTCTGTTCAACGATCACGCTGACATTGAAACGCACCAGCGGTCGCACATCGGCTGCCAGACCGCCGTCGGTGGACGCCACCAGAATCCGTTCCCAGACCCCGGCCATGCTCACGCTGACTTGTTGGATACGTGGGTCGAGAGCACGAGTGGCAACGTCGATGCGCTTGAGCAGCTCGACTTTCTCGGCGCGGCTCAGCACTTCCAGCGGATTGTCCGGCCCATAAAGTTGTGCAACATCTTGTGTGGTGAACGCCTGCACGGTGCCGTTCTGCCCGGCACGCGAGATCGAACGTGCAGCGCGGGCCGCAGCGCCGAGCGCTTCGAGAGTGATCGCATTGCTGTAAGCGAAGCCGGTTTTCTCACCGGACTGCGCGCGCACGCCAACCCCTTGGTCGAGGTTGAAGCTGCCTTCCTTGACGATGCCATCTTCCAGCGCCCAGGACTCGGAGATCTGCCCCTGGAAATACAGGTCGGCCGCATCGATGCCCGGGCCGGCCAGATCGCCGAGCACGCCTTGCAGGCTCTCGATCGTCACACCGCCGGGGGCCAACAGGTGATCACTGACTGAGGACAACAACTCGCTCATAGGTTTACGCCTTAAATTCGTGTTCTGAGGCAGGTCGCTGTGCGCCCTGCGAGAAAAACCGCCGATGACGCGTCACCGGCATCCGCGCCCTGATGGACGCCTGTTCATTACTATCGCGCTCGGCCAGCAACACCGCTTCGCCTTGATCCTGACTGGCCAGCACGCGGCCCCACGGGTCGACAATCGCCGCATGCCCGAAGGTTTCCCGTGGGCCCGGGTGGGTTCCGCCCTGCGCTGCCGCCAACACATAACACTGAGTCTCGATGGCCCGCGCGCGAATCAGCACATCCCAGTGCGCCGCGCCGGTCACCGCGGTAAACGCCGACGGTGCGGTAATCAACTCCGCGCCGGCAGCCCGCAACTCGCTGTACAGCTCCGGAAAGCGCAGGTCGTAACACACCGTCAGACCGACTCGGCCAACCGGTGTGTCCGCCACCACCACGCCACTGCCATAAGCATAGTCATCGGATTCACGATAACGACCACGATTGTCCGCTACATCGACATCGAACAGATGCAACTTGTCATAGCGTGCTACGAATTCGCCGTGTTCATCGACCAGTAACGAGCAAGCATTGGCCTTGGCCGTCGGCTGATCCACCGGCGGCAACGGCAACGTGCCGGCCACTATCCATAACTTGAGGTCGCGGGCGGTCTGTTTCAACCATGGCAGGATCGGTCCTTCACCCAGCGCTTCGGCGCGGCCGATATCAGCGATGTCACGGCGGCCCATGGCAGCGAAGTTTTCTGGCAGCACGGCGAGCTTTGCCCCCGCCGCCGCTGCTTGTTCGAGCAGGCGTCGGGCCTGAGCCAGATTGGCCAGCACATCACTCTGGCTGA
>NZ_JAEKEG010000170.1 GCF_016651255.1 Pseudomonas sp. TH10 | reverse complement strand
CGTGCATGACCGGCAGCAACGGATCAGCCGTGCCGTGCACCACCAGCGTCGGCACGCGCAACTGGTTAAGCAACGCCACGCGGCTCGGTTCAGCGAGGATCGCCATGATCTGCCGCTTCACGCCTTCCGGATTGAACGCGCGGTCATACGACAATGCCGCTTGATGCAGCAATGCCTGGCGGTCATCCGTCACCGTCGGGCTACCCAGCGCCGCCAACAGATCAGCCTGCTGCTCCAGCGCAACTTCGCGATTCGGCGCGCCGCGACGGGATAGCAGTTGCACCAGCGCGGCACTCGGTGCCGGCAGGCCTTCAGCGCCGGAGGTGGTCATGATCAGCGTCAGGCTCTCGACCCGCTGCGGCGCCATCGCCGCCATGTGCTGGGCGATCATCCCGCCCATGCTCGCGCCGAGGACATGAAACTGCTCGACGTGCAGCGCCGACATCAGGCCCAGCGCGTCGTCGGCCATGTCAGTCAGGCTGTACGGCGCCGCCACCGGCAGCCCAAGTTTGTAGCGCAGCACTTCAAAGGTCAGATTGGCCTCAAGCGGGGCCTGGCGCCAAGTCGACAGACCGACATCGCGGTTGTCATAACGAATCACCCGAAAGCCCTGCTGACACAGCGCGACTACCACCTCATCCGGCCAGTGAATCAATTGCCCGCCCAGGCCCATCACCAGCAGCAACGCCGGATCCGACGCGCGACCAATACTCTGATAAGCGATGCTGACTTGTTGCAGATCGACGTGCTCGGTCGGCACGTTGACATCGCAACGCGCTGCCGCCATCGACGGCGCACCGAACAAAAGCGCGGCCAACATGGCCGCGACTGATAAAAACACCTTGTGCATGAAAAACACCGAAACGCAGAACCCCAGTAGAGCGCGAGTCTGATGAAGTTTGTTCAAGCGCGCTGCCACAGTTCCATGACAGTTTGATGAAGAGTGCCGAGCGGTCATATTCGAAACCATGCGATCGTTGATGGTCGGATCGCCGCCCGGAGCATGCGCCGCCAGGCTATGCCAATCGAGTGCGCAACTGTCGTGCAGCGTTCACCATGTGTACCAACGCTGCTTCGGTTTCCGGCCAGCCGCGGGTTTTCAGGCCGCAGTCCGGGTTGACCCACAGGCGCTCGGCTGGAATGCGTTTGGAGGCCTTGCGCAGCAAGTTGGCCATTTCCGATGCATCCGGAATGCGCGGCGAGTGGATGTCGTAGACGCCCGGGCCGATTTCGTTCGGGTAAGCGAAGGCTTCGAAAGCGTCGAGCAACTCCATGTCCGAACGCGACGTTTCGATGGTGATCACGTCGGCATCCATCGCTGCGATGGACTCGATCACATCGTTGAACTCGCTGTAGCACATGTGTGTATGGATCTGCGTTTCGTCACGCACACCGCTGGCGCACAGACGGAACACTTCGGTCGCCCAGTCCAGATAATGCTGCCACTGCGCCTGACGCAACGGCAGACCTTCACGGAACGCCGCTTCATCGATCTGTACGATCTTGATGCCGGCGGCTTCCAGGTCGACCACTTCGTCACGGATTGCCAGCGCCAGTTGTCGAGCCTGCACTTCACGGCTGACATCTTCACGCGGGAACGACCACATCAGCATCGTCACCGGACCGGTCAGCATGCCTTTCATGACCTTGTCGGTCAGGCCCTGGGCGTAGCGGATCCACTCGACGGTCATGGCTTTCGGTCGGCTCAGGTCGCCGAAAATCACTGCCGGTTTCACACAACGCGAACCGTAGCTTTGCACCCAACCGAAACGGGTGAACACGTAGCCGTCGAGTTGCTCGGCGAAGTACTCGACCATATCGTTGCGTTCGGCTTCACCGTGCACCAGCACGTCGAGGCCCAGGCGCTCCTGGATTTCCACCGCGTGGCGGATCTCGCTGTGCATCGCCTCGGTGTATTCAGCGGCGCTCAGCTTGCCTTGCTTGAACGATTGGCGCGCCAGACGAATCGACGCGGTTTGCGGGAAAGAGCCAATGGTGGTCGTGGGAAATGCTGGCAACTGCAGGCGAGCACGCTGTTGTTCAACACGCTGGGCAAACGGTGATTGGCGCCGGCTGTCAGCGGCACTTACCGCCGCAACACGGGCCTGCACGGCAGTTTTGTGAATACGCGGCGACTCGGCACGACTGGCCTCAATGGCATTGCTTTCAGCCAGCGCCGCTCGCACCTTGGGCGCTTGTGGATCGTTAAGCGCGTCACGCAGCACGGCGATCTCGCCACACTTTTGCACGGCAAACGCCAACCAGCTTTTCAGTTCCGGATCGAGTTTGTCTTCGCGGTCCAGATCCACGGGGCTGTGCAGCAGCGAGCAGGAACTGCTGACCCACAGGTTGTCGCCAAAGCGTTCCTGGGCCGGTTGCAATTGCGCCAGCACCGATTCCAGTTCGCAGCGCCACACATTGCGCCCGTTCACCAGGCCCACGGACAGGATCTTGTAGGTCGGCAGGCGATCAAGCACCTGGCCGAGTTGATCCGGCGCACGCACGGCGTCGATGTGCAGGCCTTGCACCGGCAGGCCGACCGCCAGGCCGAGGTTGTCTTGCAGACCACTGAAGTAGGTCGCCAGGAGTTTTTTCAGCGGTGAGTACTGAAGGATGTGGTAGGCGCGTTCGAATGCGCTTTTCCACGCCTGGGGCAGGTCCAGGGTCAGGATCGGTTCGTCGATCTGTACCCATTCCACGCCTTGCTCGGCAAGGCGACTGAGGATTTCGTTGTAGACCGGCAACAGCCGTTCGAGCAGATCGAGCCGGTCGAAGTCGTCGCCCTTGGCCTTGCCCAGCCACAGGTAGGTGAGCGGGCCGATGATCACCGGCTTGACGGTGTGGCCGAGCGCCAAGGCTTCGTCGACCTCGTCGAACAGTTGCTCCCAGCTGAGTTTGAACTGCTGATCGGCGCTGAACTCCGGGACCAGGTAGTGGTAGTTGGTGTCAAACCACTTGGTCAGTTCCTGGGCGTACTGCGCCTGGCCATGCTCATTGCCGCAACAGCTGGCGGTGGCGCCACGGGCCATGGCGAACAGGGTATCGAGGGTCGGCAGGCCGTTCTCGTCCTGGGCGCCGGCAAAACGCTGTGGGATCACGCCGAAGGTCAGGGAATGGGTCAGCACCTGGTCATACCAGGCGAAGTCGCCTACCGGAAGCAAATCGATGCCGGCGTCTTTCTGCAGCTGCCAATGGGTGGCACGCAACTGCCGGCCAACGCTGTGCAGCGCATCCTGGTCGAGGTCGCCCTTCCAATACGATTCAAGGGCTTTTTTCAGTTCGCGGTCTGCGCCGATGCGGGGAAAACCAAGTGTGTGGGCCAACGCCATGGGGAATGCTCTCAATCAAAAGGGGACGTGAAACATGGCGCTATTGTCGACAGACAGGACAACATGAGACAAACTCAACCTTTTCGTGTTGATCACAAGTTTTCCTCATGGAGCTCCCCGGTGCTTGAAATCCGCCATCTGAAAACCCTGCACGCCTTGCGCGAAGCTGACAGCCTGGTCGATGCGGCCGACCGCCTGCACCTGACCCAGTCGGCGCTGTCCCACCAGTTCAAAGAGCTGGAAGAACGCATGGGCATGCCGCTGTTCGTGCGCAAAACCAAGCCTGTGCGCTTCACCAGCGCGGGCTTGCGCCTGCTGCAACTGGCTGATGCGACACTGCCGCTGCTGCGTGGCGCCGAGCGCGACATTGCCCGGCTGGCCGGCGGCACGGCAGGACGCTTGCACATGGCTATCGAATGCCACAGTTGCTTTCAGTGGTTGATGCCGACCATCGACCAGTTCCGCGATGCCTGGCCTGAGGTTGAACTCGATCTGGCCTCGGGCTTCTCCTTCGCCCCGCTGCCAGCCCTGGCGCGCGGAGATCTGGACCTCGTGGTGACTTCGGACCCGCAGGAGCTGGCGGGCATCACCTATGTGCCGCTGTTCACTTACGAGGCAATGCTTGCGGTGGCCAACCAGCATCGTCTGGCGAGCAAGGCGTACATCGTGCCCGAAGACCTGATCAGCGAGACCTTGATCACCTACCCGGTGGAACGCGACCGGCTGGACATCTTCACGCGTTTTCTCGAACCGGCAGATATCGAACCGGCGCAGGTGCGTACATCCGAGCTGACGGTAATGATGATGCAACTGGTCGCCAGCGGTCGTGGCGTGTGTGGCATGCCGCACTGGGCGCTGCACGAATACAGCTCGCGCGGGTACGTGAAGGGCAAGCGGCTAGGGGAAAAAGGTCTGTTCGCCACGCTGTATGCCGGCATTCGCGCGGACATGCTGGATGCGCCGTACATGCGCGATTTCCTGCTGACGGCGAAGGACACCTCGTTCTCGACACTCGATGGTGTCAGTGCCGTGAGGTAGGAGCGAGCTAGGCGCGATGGACGCCAATGATGACGCGGGAAACCTGACACCCCTCGGCGCACTCAGGTTTTTCGCGAGCGAGCTCGCACCTACACGGTTCGGCTGTCATCGATTACGTGGAAAGCTTCACAGCCTGAGCCGTCCCCGGGCTTTTCAGGTTGCCTTACGCTGCTCCAGCATCAAGCGCACCGCCAGCGCCGCCAGCACACCCCCCATGAAGTAACGCTGCATCGCCAACCACGTCGGATTACGCACGAACCACGAAGCGATCCCCGCGGCGAACAATGCGATCAACAGATTGACGGTGAAACTGACGCTGATCTGCGTCAGCCCGAGAATGATGCTTTGGGTGAACACCGAGCCGTGTTCCGGCGTGATGAACTGCGGAAACACCGAGAGATAAAACACCGCGATCTTCGGGTTCAAAGCGCTGGTTAGAAAGCCCATGGTCACCAGTTTGCGCGAAGAATCCGGCGGCAGCTGCTGCGCTTCAAACGGCGAGCGCGCACCGGGTTTCACCGCTTGCCAGGCCAGCCACAACAGGTACAGCGCGCCGGCCCACTTCAACACTTCATACGCCATCGGGACGGCGATGAATACCGCGGTCAAACCCGCTGCCGCCGCGAACATGTGCACAAAAAAACCCGCGACCACGCCAAGCAACGAGGTCACCCCGGCCTTGCGCCCCTGACAGATCGAACGCGAGATCAGGTAGATCATGTTCGGCCCCGGCGTCAGCACCATCAGCAACGCCGCGGCGGCGAATATCAGCAAGTCGTGGAGTGGAATCATGGGCAATCCTTCGTCCGTAAAAGATCAGGCAGTCGCGATGAGCGAAGCTCGATAAAACGGCAGGATCAGGTCCCGTGTCAATGGCGCCAGCAAGACATCGCCCTCGGTGGCCGGGTCGATCCAGATCACCTCCTCGATCTCCGCCGCCGGCGACACGTCAGCCGCAATTGCCAGCTGAAACAGCTCGGCCTGCACGACAAAACCCGGCTCATTGGCGGCCGGGGCGCTGAACTGGCCAAGGTAGGCGGCGTGCGCAGGATCGATCAACAGCCCCAACTCTTCCTCCAGTTCCCGCGCCAGCGCGTGCACCGGCTGCTCCTGGGCTTCGATCTTGCCACCGGGCTGCATGAAGGCGGTAGTACCGCGTTTACGTACCAGCAGCGTGCGCCCGTCCGGGCCGATCAGCAGCGCTGCGGCAATGCGGATAACGCGGGTGGTTGAAGTAACAGCCATGAAGCAAATCCTGCCCTGGATAAAAAACCCAAGGATACAGGTCCGCCTGTCCGTTCCCAATGGATCAGTACAACGCCTATGCCCTCTCCTGCACGTGCGCAACGTTAGCCGACGGGTCCTGCGGGACCTTTACAAAGATGCTGTACTTCGCCCCTCCATGGCTTCAAAGGCGATGAGTTTCTCCACCAGTGCCCCGTTCAACACCTTGCCGGCGTTGAGCAGCAGCATGCCATTATCGGCATTGAGGTTGCGCGCCAGGATCATGCCCGCCGCCACGTCGCGAGTAGTCAGCACCTTGACCGCAGGGTCGGCCAGCGAGACATCGCTCTGGCAGGCGGCGCAGACCTGGATGAAATCTTCTACCATCCCCGGGTCGTAGAGCCGACCCGCATAGTTGCGGATATAGAGCAGAGCTTCATCGCTGTTCATCTGCCGCTCCAGAATCAGCCCGCGTTGCAACTCGATGAAATCCACCGCAAGTTTCAGCAGCCGCGAACCAAAGGGAATGGCCTCGCCCTTGAGCCGGTCGGGAAAGCCGGTGCCGTCCCAACGCTTCCTGATGGTGAAGGATCAGGCGGGCCGCATCCTTCATCGGGTCGAGGGTCATCAGCAACGTCTCGCTTTGTTTCGGATAACCGCGATAACGCTCGCGGTCGTTGTGATGCAGCAAGTCCGCCGGGGCGGTCATCATGCTGTCCGTCCAGCTCAGCTTGCCAATGTTGTAGAGCGCTGCTGCCATGGTCAGGTCGCGACCGGTGGCTTCATCCACCCCATGGCGGTTGCAGTACACCCGCACCAGCTCGATGATCTGGCGATTGGTCTGCTTGGCCGGCGGCAAGCGCAAATTGGCCAGCAGTGAAAACACCTCGGTACCCGTGACGTAGCTGCGCTTGAGCTCTTCGTAGGCCAGGTCGAGCATATCGGCCGTCTGCTGCAATTCGGCAGTGCGCGCGGCCACATGCTTTTCCAGCGTGGCATTGAGTCGCTTCAGCTGCTCGTTCTGCTGATCGGTTTCCTGCACCAGGCGCAGGCGTTCGCGCTCCGAGTGCTGGTAGGCGAGTGATTGGCGCAGGGTGAGCAGCAGCTCCTCATCGTGCCAGGGCTTGCTGATGTAACGATGAATCTGCCCTTCGTTGATCGCCTTGATGATGGCCGCGGGATCGGCGTAGCCGGTAAGCATGATTCGCGTGGTATGGGGATAAAGCTGGTGGACATGCGCCAGGAACGTGGCGCCATCCATATTGGGCATGCGGGCATCGCTCATCACCAGGTCGATGGGCTGCTGCGCCATGATCTCCAGCGCCTGGGCACCACCCGTTGCCAGCAGCACGTCGTAAGGTTGGCCGCGCAGCAGGCGGCGCAGGCTATTGAGAATCGATTCCTCATCATCAACCAGCAGCACTTTGGGTTTATGACTCGAAGTCGTGGGGGGTTGCTCTTCCATGACGTCACCTCGGGTAGTACTGCTGCATTGCCGGGTCCGGGCGGGGTGGACAGCGCCTGAAAGCGGAGTCTGGCCTACAGGCTAGATGAAATTGAGCGCCTTCCGGCAAATGATTTCATTTTGCCAGCGCGAAGCAGTGGCCAGAGGTCTATGCTCAGGTGACTCGGATCCTATATCTGTACGTTCGGCCAGGTGATCAGGGAAAGGATACCCCTCCTATGAGTACACTCCACGAAACCGTTGCCAGCTTCGGCTCGCGTCAATGACGACCCTGCTGGCGCGGACCAACCGGCGCATTCTGATCATCGACGATGCACCGTCGATTCATGCGGATTTCCGCAAGATCCTCGCTCCCGCCATCGACGACGAACGGGCCCTGGCCGACGCCGAGGAAGCCCTGTTCGGCACGCAGCCGGTGGAGCGCCTGACATTCCAGCTCGACTCAGCCTATCAGGGGCAGGAAGCCCTGGCGCGAGTCCAGCAGGCCCTGGTGGAGGGGCGACCTTATGCGATGGCGTTCATCGACATGCGCATGCCACCGGGCTGGGATGGCCTGGAAACCATCGAACACCTGTGGAAGGCCGACCCGCAGCTGCAGATCGCCCTGTGTACGGCCTACTCCGACTACAGCTGGGAAGACATCGCCGAGCGGCTGGAATTCGGCGATCAATTGCTGGTGCTGAAAAAGCCTTTCGACAGCCTGGAAATCCGCCAGATGGCCAGCGCCATGACCTGGAAATGGCAGATGGCCCAGGACGCGGCATTAAAAGTCTTGAGCCTGGAACAGACCATCGAGGCACGGGTGCACGAGCTGCTCAAGGTCTCGCACCTGCTGCAATACGACGTGCTCACCGAATTGCCCAACAGCACGTTGCTGGGGGACCGCTTGAACCAGTCACTGGCCCTGTCCCGGCGTCATGACAAACAACTGGCGGTGATGTTTTTCGGCCTCGATCGCTTCAAGCGCATCAACAACGCGCTCGGCCATCCCGCCGGCGACCAGATGCTCAAACGGGTCGGGCGCAACGTGGTGGCGGCGGTGCGTGCGTCCGACTCGGTGTTCCGCTACGGCTCGGACGAGTTCGTGGTGATCCTCGCCGACATTCGTCATCCCCAGCAGACCAAGGGCATCGCCGAGAAACTCCTGAACGCGATCCGGGCGCCCCAGCACATTGCCGGCCACGAATTGAGCGTCACCGCCAGCCTGGGTATCAGCGTCTATCCGGACGACGGTTTTGATGCGATTTCGCTGATCAAAAAAGCGGAAACCGCGATGCGCAACGTCAAGGAGACCGGCCCGGACAGCTACCGCTTTTTCATCGAAGAAATGAACCAGCGCGCCTGGGACCAGCAAAGCATGGAGACCGGCATCCGCCTGGCGCTGGCTCGCAACGAATTTGTCCTGCACTACCAACCCAAGCTGGACCTTCGCAGTGGCCAGGTGGTCGGCGCCGAGGCGTTGATCCGCTGGCACAAGCCCGGCCACGGCATGGTCTTTCCATCGGCATTCATCGCAGTGGCCGAAGACAGCGGCCTGATCGTGCCGCTGAGCAAATGGGTCCTGGCCGAAGCCTGTCGACAGAGCTGCGCGTGGCGGGCAGCCGGGCTGCCGCCGATCTGCATGGCAGTGAATATGTCAGCCATCGATTTCCGTCAGGCGGATTTTGTCGATGGCATCGAGCAGATCCTCGCGCAAACCGGCATGGAGCCGGCCCTTCTGGAGCTGGAGATCACCGAAAGCGTGTTGATGCAAAACATCGAGTCCACCGTTACCTCCCTGCAACGGATCAAGGCACTGGGGGTGCGCCTGGCCATCGACGACTTCGGCACCGGTTACTCCAGCCTGAGTTACTTGCGGCGCTTTCCCATCGACGTCCTGAAAATCGACCAGTCATTCATTCGCGGCTTGGGCAGCGACAGCAACGACGCAGCACTGGTCAGTGCCATCATCAGCCTGGGGCGCAGCCTCAAGCTGACCATCATTGCCGAGGGGGTGGAAACCGCTGAGCAACTGGACTTCCTCAAGGCCCGGCACTGTGAGGAAGGCCAGGGCCACTACTTCAGCAAAGCGGTGGAGCCCGAGGTATTCGTTCGCTATGTGGAGTCGCTCAGGCCCTCCTTGTCGACCCTCTCGTGAACCCGACCCAACGACACCCAGGCCAAGCGCTAAGGAAACATCAGATGTGGTTCCGCTTTAACTACCGGCTGCTGGTACCCGTGCTCGGGGTATGCCTGGGCGTCGAAGCCGCGCCGCTGGACGAACCCCTCAAACCCCTGCCTGCGGTGCCCCAACAGGATGCGCAACGCGTAGCGCTGGGTCGCCAGTTGTTCAACGAAACCCGTTTGTCGGTCAATGATTCACTGTCCTGTGCCAGCTGTCACCAACTGGCCGGGGGCGGCGCCGACAACAAGGCCTTTTCGATTGGCTTTACCGGTCTTCCGGTTGCGGTCAACACCCCCAGCGTACTCAACGCCAGCCTGAATTTCCGGCAGTTCTGGAACGGTCGCGCAGACTCCCTGGAAGCCCAGATCGGCGAAGTCGTACAGAGCCCCAGTGAGATGGGCAGCAACTGGCAACACGTGGTACAGACCCTGTCCGCCGATACGGCCTACCGCACTTCATTTGCCAACGCCTACCCCGACGGGGTGACCAGGGACAACGTGCAGAACGCCCTAGCCAGCTACGAGCGCACGCTGATCAGCGCCAACTCGCGGTTCGACCAGTACCTGCTGGGCGACACCCAGATACTCAGTCGCGAGGAAAAGTACGGCTATCAGCGTTTCAAGGAATACGGCTGCATTGCCTGCCACCAGGGGGTGAACATCGGCGGCAACATGTACCAGAAGTTCGGCGTCCTGGGCGATTACTTCCAGGAGCGGGGCCACCCTACGGAGTCCGACCTGGGGCGTTACCTGGTAACCGGGGACGAAGAGGATCGCCACGTGTTCAAGGTGCCCAGCCTGCGCAACGTCGCAGTCACCGCGCCGTATTTTCACGACGGCTCGGCCGCGACGCTCGAAGAGGCGGTGGACGTGATGTTCAAGTTCCAGCTCGGCCGTATTCCTTCGGCCGAAGATAAGACCCTGATCATCAAGTTTCTCAAGACCCTGACCGGTGAATGGGAGGGTAAACCCTTATGACACTGTCCTACCGACGCAACATGACGCTGTTGGGCATCGTCGCCCTGATGCTGGCCTCGACGCTGCTGTTCCTGTACCTCAAATCCAGCGCGGACCAGACCACGACCTACGCCGAATCCCGGGACTTGATCGGTCGCATCAAACAGCTGAATGCGCAGTGGGAAACCGAAATCCTCAAGGCCAGGATCGCCATCAGCCACAATTACGACCCACTGGTCTCGCCACTCACCGAGATGACCCGGCTCTGGCAACGATTTGATTCGATGGAGTCAAGCCACGACCGCAATGCCTCGGCCGCCTGGCGCACCAGTCATGATGCCTTCCTCGCCGCCCTCAAGGAAAAAACCCGCCTGGTCGAACAATTCAAGTCGCACAACGCCGTGTTGCGTAATTCACTGGCATTTCTGCCCACCGCCGAGGATGACATCCAGGCGCAACTGGCCGAACTGGTGGACGGCGACAAATTGCAGTTGCAGAACATCGCCACTGACACCTATGACTTGCTGCTCAGCAGCCTGGAGTTCGCCCAGGTCACATCCGATGGCAAGGCTGCCGACATTCTGCTCGGTTTGAACAAGCTGAAGGTCAACAAAGAGCGCCTGCCCGAACAGTTCCACAGCCCGATCGACATTGTCAGCAGCCACATCTCATTGATCCTGCGCGAACAACCACTGGTCAACCGGCTGCTGGAAAACATCGAGGCCATCCCCGTGGCCGAACGCCTGGACGACATTACCGACCTGCTCAACACTGACCAGCACAGGACCGAAGCCGTCGACCAGCGCTACCACTTTTCCATGCTGATATTTTCAGTGTTGCTGGTGCTGTGCCTGGTGTACCTGACCATTCACCTGATGCGCAGTTTCAGGGTGATCCAGCGAGTCAACCAAGCCCTGGAAGCCGCCAATGACGACCTCGAATTGCGGGTAGAAGAACGCACCCGTGAACTGCGCGATACCCAGAGTGAACTGCTCGACACTGCACGCCAGGCCGGGATGGCCGAGATAGCGACCAACGTGCTGCACAATGTCGGCAACGTACTCAACAGCGTCAACATTTCAGCCGATCTGGTGACACGTAAACTGCGCGCCAGCAAGGCCCAGGGCCTGGCCAAGGCGATGCAGCTGATTAACGATCATCCAGGCGATGTGGGCACCTTCCTGACCCAGGACCCGAAAGGCAAACTGCTTCCCGGTTACCTCAATCAACTGGTGGAAGCGATAGCCCTGGAGCAGCAGGGCATGAGCGAGGAACTGGCGCAGTTGAGCAAGAGCGTCGATCACATCAAGGACATCGTCGCCACCCAGCAATCCTATGCGGGCGCCAACAGCCTCATGGAGCCGTTGTACATCAGCGAATTGCTCGAAGACGCCCTGCGCATGAACGCGGGCGCCCTGACCCGACATCAGGTGACGGTGGTCAAGGATTACAGCGCATTGCCGCAAGTCATGGGTGACAAGCACCGGCTGCTGCTGATCCTGATCAACCTGATCAGCAACGCCAAATACGCGATGTCGGATTTGAATAATCGTGCGCGGCAAATGACCCTGGCGGTGAAAATCATCGATGACACAACCCTGCAAGTCAGCGTCAAGGACGACGGCGAAGGCATTGCCGAGGAAAACATCACGCGGATCTTTGCCCACGGTTTTACCACCCGCAAGGAAGGTCACGGCTTCGGTCTGCATAGCTGCGCCCTCGCCGCCATCGAGATGAACGGCCACCTCACCGCCCACAGCGACGGCCCGGGCAAAGGCGCCCTGTTCACCTTGCGGATCCCGCTGCACCTCGTACCGGAGCCAGCATGAGCGAGGGTTTCAATCGGCGCATCCTGCTGATCGACGACACTCCGTCCATTCATGCGGATTTTCGCAAGATCCTCATGCCTCCCCCGGTGCAGACGCAGGAGATGGATGCGATGGAAGCGACCCTGTTCGGCAGCGAGACCGCACCGACCCGCGTGACGGTTGAGCTGGATTCGGCCTACGGAGGGCAGGAAGGTCTGGGTAAACTGAAGTGGGCGCTGGACCAACAGCGACCCTATGCCCTGGCCTTCGTCGATATGCGCATGCCCGAAGGCTGGGACGGCGCCCAGACCATCGAACACCTGTGGCAGGCAGACCCGCGCTTGCAAGTGGTGGTGTGTACCGCCTACTCCGATTATTCCTGGGATGAACTGCTCGACCGCCTGCAGGCCCATGACCGGGTACTGATTCTGAAAAAGCCGTTCGACAATGTGGAAGTGCAGCAAATGGCCAATACCCTGTTGGCCAAATGGGACATGACAGAACGGGCCAGCTTGCAGATGAATCATCTTGAGCATCTGGTGCAGCGGGAAGTCGACGAGCGCAAACAGCTTGAATCACAACTGGTGCAATCGGAAAAACTGGCGTCGCTGGGGCAGCTCGCCGCTGGCGTTGCCCATGAGATCAACAATCCCATCGGCTTCATCTCATCCAACCTCGGCACGCTCGATGGCTACTTCCAGCAACTGCAGGAAATGCTCGATGCCTATGGGCAGGCTGCGACCTTGATCCAGGCCGGTGAGTGGGCCGAACGCCTGCAGCAGCTGCGCGAACGGATTGAACTGGACTTCCTGCGCGAGGACATTCCGCTGCTGATCAAGGAGTCCAAGGACGGCATCAACCGGGTCGGCCGGATAGTCAGGGACCTCAAGGATTTTTCCCGGGTGGACGCCAATCAGGAATGGCAGTGGATCAACTTGCAGCAGGGCATCGAGTCGACCCTGAACATCGTCGCCAACGAACTCAAGTACAAGGCCGATGTGCTCAAGGAGTATCAGGTGCTACCCGACATCGAGTGCCTGCCCTCACAAATCAATCAGGTGTTCATGAACCTGATCGTCAATGCCTCCCAGGCGATTGGCCCGGAACGCGGCACCCTGACCCTGCGCACCGGGCATGCTGCACAGTCGGTATGGATCGAAGTGCAAGACACCGGCTCCGGCATCGCACCGCAGAACCTGCAGAAAATCTTCGACCCGTTTTTCACTACAAAACCCGTTGGCCAGGGCACAGGCCTGGGATTGTCCTTGTCCTACGGCATCATCAAGAAGCATCGCGGAGAAATCACGGTTCGCAGTGAAGTCGGCGTGGGCACCACATTCCGGGTCGAGTTACCCATTCGCCAGAGCAGCCGAGTCGACTGACGCCCCCGCGAGGCTGGCATCAGTGGGTTCACCAGCGCAAAGTCTTGATCGGCGGTGGTTCCTTGACGACGATAAACCCGTAGTCGCCGATCAGGTATATCCGGTAGTACGGCCTGTCCACCAGCGCTGGATAGGCCAGGTACCCTACGCGCGTGGCATTGCGCCGTTCCTTCTCGGCGACCACGTTGGTGATGCCGACGCTGGGCAGGTTCTCGGCCAGCATGTAGAAGTCGATGTTGAGCAGATAATGCAGCACCGGCATCTGCCTGAACGTACCGGCTGCGCCCGTCAGCCAGTGATCGGAATAGGTCACCGACAGATAGATACGCTTGGCTTCGCGCAGCTCTCGATGGGCGCTGATGTCTTGCGCAAGACTGCCCAGGGCCTGGGTGGCGAAGGCCTTCTGCACGGTCAGCACCCGGCCGTAGGCGTAGGACAGCGACAGCGTCGCCAGCAGCGGTAAGGCCAGCAGCAGCGGCAGGCGCGGGTGAAGCCGCGACAATGCCAGGTGGCCGAGGTAGAACAGCAGCACCAGCAGCACGGCGAAGCCCATCAAGGTTCTGGCGCCTTCGTTGAAGTCGCGAAAGAACAACGCCATGCCCGACACAAGCAAGGTCACCAGCGGCAGGGTCAGCAGGCATACCAGGCCGATGCACAAGCGTTTGGCTGCGCTGTCCGGACGCCTGGAAATCTCGCGCCCCAGCCCTGCGGCGCCCGCTATTGCACACAACATCAGCCCGGCCAGCACCCAGGTAAAGCCGCCATGGAACAGCAACTGCACCTTTTCCAGCACGCGGCCGATATTGATCAGCACCTGCAGCCATGGATCGGCGTCCAGGTTCAATAACAGGGTGCGATTTGACTCGGTAAACGGGTAGGCGGTCACGCCGTAGATCAATGCGCCAAGGGCCGCCTGGGCGATTCTGCAGCCGATCAGATCTCGCCACTTGCGCCATTCCAGCTGGTCATGGGCGCCCTTCAGCACTTCAAGGCAGCACAATCCCAGGAACACATTAAAACTGATCTGATACAAGCCCAAACCCAACGCGACAAGACCGGCAGGCACCAGCCACTGCAGGATGCGCGAGGTGTGGTGAAAACTGATTGCGTAGATGACTGCCACCACGCTCAATGCCATGGCGGGGCCGTCGTATTGATAAGACAGGTTCTGCAGGAAAAACGGGTTGTACCACAGCGGCAACACCACCAGGCAGTTGGAGACCCTGGGCTCGCGCCAGTAGTGAAACGTCAGGCTGGTCAGGGCCGATGCCATGGCCAGCGTGGCGATCAACAGCGGCAACGGAAAAATGTTCGGCGCGCCAGGGCTCAAGGTCAGGGCCTTGTACATCAGCTCGGCGAACAACCGTCCCTGACCTGCCCATTCCATGCCGCCCGACAACGCGCGCCAGTTGTCATCGATATAGCGGTAGTCGGCAAGGATCAGCGGCAACACATACACCAGCGTCGCCAGCACAAACAGCCGCCAGGCCTGGCGCCGCCCCAGCTCACGGGTCAGAGCGTCACCCAGTCGGCCCATGTTAAAGATCGCGCCCCTGCCTGGCGCCGACGATGTCCTTTATCACGTAACGCGGTCGATGCTTGGCCTCGATGTAGATGCGGCCGACGTACTCGCCGAGAATGCCGATGCCGATCAGTTGAACACCGCCGAGAAACAGAATGGCGGTCATCAGCGAGGGGTACCCAGGGACGCTGTTACCGAAGAAAATCTTGTCCAGCACCATGTACACCGCATACAGCACGGCAAAGACTGAAATGGCACCACCGATGTAGGTCCACAGGCGCAAAGGCACCGTGCTGAACGAGGTCACGCCCTCCAACGCCAGGTTCCACAGTTTCCAGCCGTTGAATTTGCTGTTGCCGGCCACCCGCGAGGCACGCTCGTACTCCACCACCACGGTGTTGAAACCGGCCCAGGACAGCACGCCTTTCATGAACAGCTGATGTTCCGGCAGCGCGCGAATCACGTCGACGACCTTGCGGTCCATCAGCCGGAAATCACCGACATTTTCTTCGATGCGGGTGTAGGAAATGCGATTGAGCAGGTGGTAGAAAAGTGATGCACTGTGGCGCTTCATGTAGCTGTCGGCGCTGCGATCACGGCGCTTGGCAAGCACCACGTCCGCCCCCTTCAACCACTGCTCGATCAACAACGGGATTACGCTGATCGGGTCCTGCAAGTCGACGTCCATGGGAATCACCGCATCGCCGGTAGCATGTTCAAGGCCGGCGAACAGCGCGGGTTCCTTGCCAAAATTACGCGAAAAATTGATCAGCACGACCTGCTCGTCGACCTGCGCGAGCGCGGCTGCCTGTTCGGCTGTACGGTCCGTGCTGCCGTCGTTGATGAAAACAATTTCGACTTCGGCCTGATCCAGTTTCAGCTCGTTGCGAACGGCCTGGTAAAACAGATTGATGGCCTGCTCTTCATTGAACACCGGCACGATGAGCGAGATTTTCATACCTGATGCTCGCGGAAGACAACGTATTTGGAGAAGAGGAAACCCAGCACCAGGCTCAATGCGGAAAACAGCCCGACCGTGAGCAGGCCATGCAGTCGCCAGACGTCGGCAACATGGCCCACCCCCAGACTCAAGGCGCCCATGGTCACCAGGAATAAAGCATAGTTGGCGACCGACGTTTTGCCGTCGAAGGTGAATTGCGCGTTCATGTAGAAAGAGAACGAGGCGGCCACGCAGAACGCCATGAGGTTACTGACGGCCTGGCTAAAGTCAGCCGCCACGCTGAGCAGGAAAAAATCTGCCAATGGATCAGCGTATTTGCAATCCCGATCACCGTGTAGCTGGACATTCCTTTCCACAAGCGTCTCATGGCGCCCCCTCCGTTGCTGACTACCGTCATCCTCGGCACATAAGGGTTTGAGCCTGGCGACTGTCAGAAATCACAGGCGGGGGTGTTTTTCAGACCGACGGTGAAATCCTGCAACGAAAAAGCCCCGATCGACAGACCGGGGCTTTGGCATTTCACATACGCACAATCAAGGGAGCCGAACGCGCCGCACCCTGCGATACATCCGGTCGGCTGGAGTTTGAACACGTAGAATAACACCGTCAGCAGCACCAGGAAGGCCGGGCCGACATACAGCGCCACGCGGGTGTCGGGGAAGTAGGCCATGAGGCAAACCACCAGCACCAGGAACGCCAGCGCCAGGTACGAGCTGACCGGGAACAGCCACATCTTGTATTTCAGGCCGGCACGTTCGCTGGCGCTCAGGCCTTTGCGGAATTTGAGCTGGGCCAACAGGATCATCACCCACGTCCAGATCGCGCCAAAGGTGGCAATTGCCGTCACCCAGACGAAGACTTTCTCAGGCACCAGGTAGTTGAGCAGCACGCCCAGCAGCAAGGCGCCGATCGACAGCAGCAGTGCGCGACGCGGTACGCCGTTGCTCGAGGTCGTGGCGAAACCGGCCGGGGCCTGGCCATTCTGCGCCAGGCTGTAAAGCATGCGTCCGGTGCTGAAAATGCCGCCGTTGCAGGACGACAGCGCAGCGGTAATCACCACGAAGTTAATGATACCGGCTGCAGTCTTGATGCCCAGACGCTCGAAGGTCATCACGAACGGGCTGCCCTGGGTACCGATTTCGTTCCATGGGTAAATCGACAGAATCACGAACAGTGCGCCGACGTAGAACAGCAGAATCCGCCAGAACACCGAGCCGATCGCATTGGGAATGGTTTTCTGCGGGTTCTTCGCTTCGCCGGCGGTCAGGCCGATCATCTCGACACCGAGGTAGGCGAACATGACCATTTGCAGCGACATCAGCACACCGGTCACACCGTTGGGCATAAAGCCGCCGTGGGCCCACAGGTTGGAAATGCCCAGCGCGACGCCATCGTTGCCGAAACCAAAAGCGATGATGCCGACGCCGCCAATGACCATGGCGATGATGGTGACGATCTTGATCAGCGCAAACCAGAACTCGAACTCACCAAAGGCTTTCACCGCGATCAGGTTGATCGAGCCCATACTGACCAGCGCCGCGAGGGCCCAGATCCAGCGCGGTACATCGGGGAACCAGATGCCCATGTACACGGCCACCGCGGTGATTTCCGCGACGCAGGTCACCAGCCACAGGAACCAGTAGTTCCAGCCAGTGAGAAAACCCGCCAATGGGCCAAGGTAGTCTTGCGCGTAGCGGCCGAACGAACCGGCCACCGGGTTGTGCACGGCCATTTCGCCGAGGGCGCGCATGATCACCAGGATCGCCAGGCCACCCAGAATGTAGGAAATCATGATCGCCGGGCCGGCCATTTCAATGGCTTTGGCCGAACCTAAGAACAGACCGACGCCGATACAGGCACCGAGCGCCATCAGGCGAATATGCCGTTCGCCGAGTTCGCGTTTAAGCGGACCGCCCTGAGCGGTGTCGCCGTGAGGCAGGTGATTGCCGACTGGCATGGGGGTGCAACCTCGTCTTGTTATTGGATATGACCACCGAGTGTCGCAGCGATGGCGGATAAGCCTTGGCTGCCGTGAAACCGCGCCGGCCTCGTGGGCGAACGCGTCTTGTAGGACAAAACCTGCAAGATCAGCGGGGCGTGCAGTATAAAAAGCTTACGACAGGGTTTTTCACTCTATAAACCACAACATTCAGCGACAACTCTCGGCAAAAGCCCGGTTTACGGAGAGGCATTACCTGCGTTTCGTAGGAATTTTCGCAGCTAAAACGGCGCGGAGTATTGCACGCTATTGGTGCGTCGTCATGTCCCTACTTAGGCCTAATTTACGCGTGAACGGCTCTATCTCAAGGCTGCAGGGCAGATACTCGCGATCACTTGAATTCCAACTTGTAGGCGCTGACGAGTGAAACGAGGCTGCGATCTTTTGATCCGTTTTTTTAAACACAAGATAAAAAGATCGCAGCCTCGTTTCACTCGTCAGCTCCTAGGGGCTCCTACAGGCTCCTGCGCACAACAAGTTCACAATTTTTTCACCAGCGCCAACCACCGTCTAAGCTTCAGACAAGTCCGATCAATCTGCGTGAATGGATCAGTCGACTATGGGCGCTTTGTGGCAAACCGATTCGAGTAAAACCGTGGTCCAGACTGAAGCTGTGGATGAAGCGCCGTCACCTGAAAAACCCCGTGGTTCGAAACATGGGTGGAAGGCTTTTTTCCTGTTGCTGTTGATTATCCTCATCGTCGTCGGCTTGGCGGCCGCCAAGGAAATGCGCACCTCGAAATTCCAGTCCAGGGAGGTCAGCAAGTACGCTGCGACGCTCAATTACGACCTGCAACCCGGTCCCAGCGATGCCATTCGCTATCCCGGCGCGGGACCTTTTGACCTGCGCCTGGGCTACAGCTCCCTCGGGGAATTTCTACCACGCCTGATCAAGCGTGATTACGTGGTGAAGTCGCAAACCCGTTTCTCCCAAGCATTGATGGACTACAGCGACAAAGGCTTTTTTGTCCCCTACGCGGAAAAAATCCAGGCCGGGCTGTCAATCACCGACTGCCGGGCGGCCCCCTTGTATCAATACAAATACCCGCAACAGTTGTACGCAAGCTTCGATGCGATTCCGCCAGTGGTGGTCAGCAGCCTGCTGTTCATCGAAAACCGCTTCCTGCTCGACCCGCGCCAGCCCCATGCCAACCCGGCGGTGGACTGGCCACGCTTCGGCATGGCGGCCTGGTCGCAAGTGGCGAAGTTGCTGCATCTGCCCGGCCAGTCGGCGGGCGGCAGCACGCTGGCGACACAACTGGAAAAGTACCGCCACTCGCCTGACGGCCTGACGGTTTCCGGCGCCGAGAAGATCCGCCAGATGATTTCCGCCAGCGTGCGCGCGTACCAGGACGGCCCGGACACCCTGGTCGCCCGGCAAAATGTAGTGCGTGACTACCTCAACAGCGTGCCCCTGTCCGCCGTACCCGGTCATGGTGAAGTGCACGGCATGGCCGAGGGGTTGCGCGTCTGGTACGGAGCCGATTTCAACCAGGCCAACCAACGCCTGGCTAGCACTCAAACGGATCCGCAAAGCCTGGCGGAGAAAGGCCTCGCGCTGCGCGAAATGCTCTCGCTGATGATCGCCCAGCGCCGCCCTTCGCATTACCTGACCAAGGGTCGCGAAGAACTGGCCAGCCTCACCGACAGCCACATTCGCTTACTGGCGCAGAATGGCGTGATCGACGCGCCGCTGTCGGCCGCCGCGCTGGCCAGCAAGGTCACTTATCGCGACTGGCAAACCCAACCGACCATTCAGCCAATCGAAACCAATAAAGGCATCAGCGTCGCCCGTAGCCGCTTGGCAACGATGCTCAACCGCCCGCTGTATGACCTCGACCGCCTCGACCTGTCCGCCACCAGCACCCTGCAAGGCGACCTGCAAATGCAGGCCACCGAGTACCTGAAAAAACTCGCTGACCCGGCCTTCGCAGCGCAGATCGGTTTGATGGGCGAACGTCTGCTGACCCCGACCAGCACCACCCAAGTGCGCTACAGCTTCACCCTGTTCGAGCTGACCCCGGACGGCTCGCGCGTGCGCATCCAGACCGACAGCACCGACCAGCCGTTCGACATCAATGAAGGCAGCAAACTCGAACTCGGCTCCACGGCGAAAATGCGCGTGCTGACCACCTACCTGCAAATCATCTCCGAGCTGCACGATAAATACGCCGGCATGAGCGTGCCGGAACTGAAGAAAGTCGACGTGCCGGATCAGGATCGCCTAAGCCAATGGGTCATTGATTATCTGGTGCAGAACAAGGATCGCGATCTGCGAAAAATGCTCGGCGCTGCGCTCGACCGTAAATACTCGGCCAGCCCCGGCGAAGCGTTTTTCACCGGCGGCGGGCTGCACGTGTTCCACAACTTCCGCAAGGAAGACAACGGCCGCATGCCGAGCCTGCGCGATGCTTTGCGCGAGTCGATCAACCTGCCGTTCATTCGCCTGATGCGCGACGTGGTGCGCTACGTCACCTATTCCGGCCCCAACAGCAGCGCCGAACTGCTCAAGGACGATCGCGATCCACGCCGCCAGGAATACCTGGCCGGTTTCGCCGACCGCGAAGGCACCTCGTTCCTGCTGAAGTTCTGGAAAAAATACAAGAACAAGGACACCCAGGCACGCCTGGAAACCTTCCTCGACAGCATGCGCCCGACCCCGATCCGCATGGCCGCCGTGCACCGTTATCTGTTGCCGGATGCCACTCAGGAAGACTTCAACACTTTCGTGCGCGCGCACCTCAAAGGCGCCAAGCTCACTGAAAAACTCACCGATGATCGGCTGATCCGCCTCTACGACTCCTATGGCCCCGGCAGCTACGACCTGCCCGATCAGGGCTTCATCGCCAAGGTTCACCCGCTCGATCTGTGGCTGATGGGCTACTTGCTGCACAACCCTGACGCGACTTTCAGCCAGATCGTCAAAGCCAGCCAGTTCGAGCGTCAGGAGGTGTATAGCTGGCTGTTCAAGAGCAAGCACAAAGGCGCCCGTGACAGCCGCATTCGCACCATGCTCGAAATCGAAGCATTCCTTGAGATTCATCAACGCTGGCAGAAAGTCGGCTATCCGTTCGACCACCTGGTGCCATCGCTGGCGACCGCGATCGGCAGCTCCGGTGATCGTCCGGCGGCGCTCGCCGAGCTGATCGGCACCATCCTCAACGACGGCGTGCGCATGCCGACACTGCGCATCGACAGCCTGCACTTTGCTGCCGGCACACCGTACGAAACCCGCGTGACCAATGACCCGCATGTCGGCAAACGGGTTATGCCAATCGAAGTTGCCAGGGCCATGCGCGAAGCCCTGTCGCAGGTGGTGGATGCCGGCACGGCCAAACGGGTTTCCGGCAGCTTCACCCTGCCAGACGGCAAGCCGTTGGCCATGGGCGGCAAGACCGGGACCGGCGACAACCGCATCGAAGCCATCGGTTCGGGCGGACGGATACTCAGTTCAAAATCGATCAACCGCACGGCGACGTTCGTGTTTTTCATCGGCGACACCCACTTCGGCACCATGACCGCGTTCGTACCCGGTCGCACGGCTGAAGCGTTCAAGTTCACTTCGGCGCTGCCGGTGCAAGTGCTCAAGGGCATGGCGCCGATTCTGACCCCATACCTGCAACCGGGCAGTCATTCGCAGTGTCAGCCACTGGCGGTTTCCCGGCTTTCGGCGCACTAATCCCGATGGCCTTTGGCAAAACGATCGATCCTGTGCGCGACCGTTATCAACGCCGTCAGGTAATTGAAATACGCCATCTGGCGTTCGACAGGATCGGGGCTGGCGATAGCAATGGCAGTGCCTGCGCCCGTCAGGGCTATGGCCACTTCATCCATCCCGATCAATTGCTGACGCGTCAGTTCTAAAAAGTGAACTCACGCTCCAGATCAAGCCCTTGCATAAAAAGATTGTGGTAGTCGTCTCGCAGGCGAATAGCGAAGTCCAGAGCTCGCTGATAGCTACCTTCAGCAACTGCGGTCTCGTTAAAAAGCGCTTCCTGGGTCTGCTGCATCAGGATGATATCGCTCTCGATTGGCGTGCACCCTGGCGCACGTTTATGCCTTGACAGGCTGCGGGGCAGGCAATTGGCCAGCGAATCCAGACTGCTGGACAACTCACCTACCGTCCGTGGGCGGAAGCCCGGGCCTTCGGCAGGCGGAACTTCCAGGGTTTTGCCTTTGAGATTTTCCGTGTTTATCAATGCCAGCTTGTATTTTGGAGACTTAGGCAGGTTCCATGCGCAATATTGTGCTGCCAGGGACACCGTACCAATGGTGCCGTGCATCGCCGTTGCCAGCAGGTCGATCGAGGGGTAAACAAAAAAGCCGATATTCGGATCATAGAAATAGAAATTGTTCTCCCCAAAAATATCGAACGTGACACCGATCAACATCGAATGTTTTTGCGAGTCCATCGCGAACATACTGTTTTCTTTAAATGTTGATAGATACGTGAGAATTTTTCCAACACTACTGGGCGCTGCGTTCAATTTAGGGATGATGAAATCATTCACATCCAGTTTGCGTATCTGGTCAATCGCCCGAATAATTTCATTGTGCGAGTGATCGGTTTTTGCTGCTGAGCGCATTATATTCATAAAGAAATTTTCAGCACTGTATTCTATGACAGCCACTGCTGCCGCCATTACCAACGGGTAACAACGTCCTCTCCCGTCCGCGGCGCGTCTGCTGCACACAGCCAAAAAGACTGCGGGGCAATGATCTGCCGGTAGCTGCCGTTCTTCAATGGTTTTGCATATTTAGCCGCGACGTAAATGCCCGAATGAATAATCCGATGGGAGCGGGTATTCTCAATTTTACCACTCAGCGCTCCAAGTTGCATCACATCAGCGGTGCCGCACCATTCATTATAGCGAGTTGTCAACACCAGTTCAGAATCGGTTTTTTCACACCGGCGACCTCAAACCCCTGGTGATGTCTTTTAGCAAAATTAAAATCAGCCGCTCTTTTCCCTGAAGCCATCACTTTGGCATGGTGCTCGTAACGCTCGCGCTTGGTATCAAGTTCAGCAAGCTGTTCAAGCGTCAGCACCGATGTATTAAGCCCCACATCGTTCGGACGTAACGCTTTGGTTTGCCGAATAAAGTCATTGAATACCTGGGTAAACCGGGCCGTCAACGCGCCGATTTGAGCAGTCGTCAATATCTCCCAACTTGTATCGTCAATCTCGCCAGGCTCATTGATCACGGCATAATCAAAGTTATTTAATCGAACGGTCCGAGTTACTGAATCATAAACAACCCCTGAGAAATTTACCGCTCTGTAATACACCCCCATATCGCGCAACAGACTCACGAGCCCCTCTACCACAAGGGATCTATCCAGGATACGTACACCCTCCATCGCGGTACGATCATCCTCGGCCAAGATCGCACTGAGTGTTTTCCCCGACGACGATGGCAGCAGAGTCACCACCGGCCCTTCTCCCGGAAAATAAAGGACTTGGGCCTTACCCGTTTCCGGGCCGCCGTATATACGATTGTACGCAAGGCTATTATTACTGGCTTTGCGTATTCGCAGAGACTGGTCTCCGTCGCGTTCCGACCTGAACTCCCGTACCACATAAGAGTCTTGCGAATTACTTAGCTTGTAAACCGTGTAGCCATCCCCTGCCTCGATAACATTTTTTGCATCCAGATAATCCAGATCATCCAGGCACTTATACTCCAACGATCTGATCTGGCGGCGTGTGACCAGCGCGCACAGTCGGTGATCAATGGAATATTGCGTGCGGTTTTCAATGCGTTTCATCACCGGTAGCTTACGGTCCAGTGGGGCCGCCAAGGCCAGGCCCTCTGCAATCACCTCTGGGGGCGTTAATGAACTGTTACGCAAAACGATTATTTTATGAGGTCCGATCAACACTCGAGTGGTTGCCGCCAAAGCCGTCAGTTCTGCCTGCACTTGTGTCGGTAATGTACTGAGTGAATCGCTGGGCAAGGCGTTCAGCGTCGAAATCACCGAGTCTGCAGTCGCATAGGCGTATTGAATATAAGCCCTGATGTGTTTACTCGCACGCATGATGCCTTTGACACACAGCTCTGCCGGCAGCGGGGAGACCACGTCAAAACCGATGTAGGCGGCATACGTAAAGCCTTTTAGCCCCAAGCCTGCAAATTCCGGGTTCGTCATCAACCCCAGCAGTATTTGCCGGGTGACGACCTTAAATGATCGGCCTGCGGCAAGGCCATGCATACCCTCGTTGAGCAGTATCTTGAAGGTGGTGCGGCCGAGCTGAGTCATCACACCGAGGGCCGGCAGTATTGAAAGAACGATCCCTAACACGTCCCACATGATGCCATTGCCGTCGAGTCGGTGATCCGCATCTGCATAGACATCCCGCAGCTCGGTATAAAGCGGCAGAAAGCCGAGTACAACGCCCCAGAAATCATTATCCTTGTGGGCGGTTTTCAGCAGCCCGACCCACTGACTCAAATTCTCTCGCATCACCTCATCAGCGACATTCATTAATGGCTGACCCTGCCTGGGATGCTGGCGCTCCAAATGGTTTCGCTCCCACCACCCCCTGAATTTACGCGGTGCCTTTAATATCGGGTACCCACTTTTGCCAATCAGCGCGTCGGTCTCAAGCCCCATGGGCCGCAGCACATCATCAATCAGTTTCCTGCCCTCCAGCTCCCCTACCGTACCGCGATAAGGGATGGCCATCAGGCTGTGGATTTTACTCAGTACTTGACTGGCGCTAACGGATGACGGCTCAAACAGCTTCACCGTCACGTTGAAATCAAGTCCTGCCAGCGCCAATATCCCACCGTTGGCTAGCGCAATAAACCCTATGGTTCCAGGCACTTCGGTCGGGCCATTGAGCATGTTGTGAAATTTATCGCCCAAGTCCCTGGCGGCGCCGCTATTTAAAAGCTCATCTATTTGAGTGCTGGCATTTGAATAGACAACCAGATCGGCATAAACGATCTTTTCAGCTTGCAGTTGACTAAGGCGATAATCAGTCAAACCTTGATTGGCCATCGCGCCATACGACATTTGCCTGGCGTCGAAATCAATGTACTTTTCCCGATACTGGATAAATTGATCGTAATAATCGACCCATGTTTCAGATTCGCTACTTTTCTTGAAGGTATCAAGGCTCCTGTAACCAGCAGGCCTGTCTTCATAAAGACGCTTGAAGTATTCGGTGGGCGTAGACGCTTCAGCAAAACTGACCGAAAGCGCGTTGGTCCACCTCTTGTACTCCCTGGCCTGGACATCATTGGTCATCATGAAAAACGCCAAAGCACCGGCCTTATTTAAATAGGCCTTGACCTGATCAGAAACACCATCCTCGCGGGAGATCTGATAAAAGCCCATAACTTTATCATCGTCATCCAACGAAGCTACGTCGACCGAAAATTTTTCCAGCACCAATTCAACCGCGATCTTTTTTGCCTCAAATACCGCTTGTGTTTTCGAGTATTTTTTCGCAATGGGCCGAGATTTCTTAACTGTTTGCATATGGCATAACTATCAACCTCCTCGATAAAAGCATTGGCCAGGTGAATTTTACGCATCTCGAGGGTCTCGACATCCACCGTACGTTGCAGCAGTGTTGACCCCGTCTTGTCTCCCTCTTTCAATGATTCATACAGCTTGGCGCCGAGCAACTCCATGCGGAGCTTCAGAACATTAATAAATAAATCCGGCAACGCTTCAAATTGTTTCAAACCAACATATTTATCTATTAGTTCTTCAAATTCACGCTGTTCGACCACCAGTGCGGAACGCCATAGTTTTTGAGTATTTGAAAGGTCGGGGGCTTGCAGATAGTCGGTATCAGATGGCTGTATCCGGGCCTGGCGTTGCTGGAAGTAAGTGTCGGCCTCTCGCTGCTCTATCCTGAACGCCCGATTCAACAAGCTCAGCGTTTCACGTCGCGAATCGTGACGCCAATCCTGCCAATACCTGGTGTTGGCGGTAGAGGAGTGTTGCTGCACCTCCTCTGCGGCAGCGGCCAGGCTGGCCATCCAGACCACGGACTTGTGATACTCCGAATGAATCCCCGCTCCGGCCTTTTTCAGGTTATCCAGAGTGGGCAGAATCAGCGCCACCTGTTGAATCAACGCATGATGAAACTGTGTCAGATACAGGTTCTTCTTTTGCTCAATGTTCAGGCTACTATCGTGATTCAGTGTTATCGAGTTGTGCCATAACCGATTCAACTCGCTGGCCACCAAGTTGTCGTTCTTTGAAAAATCAAGTGCGCGCCGCGCCAACTGCACGACGGGGTCCGAATAGGTCAGGGAGGCCGTCTGCCCATCCTGCGAAACCACAACACGCTTAACCCGCTCGGAGCGCCGGGGAAAGTCGGCCAGAGCGCTGGTGTCGCGGCCCAGGCGTCTGGCCAGCGGTGCCGTTGGCGAGCCTTCGACCACCTCCAGGGCACAGGCCAGCAGCGCATTGACGTAGGGCGTATAAACCGGCAAATCAAAATCCGTCTCGCGCGCGTCACCGGTCTCCATGCACCTGTCCGCTGGCGCTTCGCTGTAAGCCCAGCGATACAGCAGGAACCCGCCCGTTGCCATCGCAGCGAGCCCCAATAGCAGCGAGGCTTTGTGATCCTGCAATCCACGGCCACCCGTCCGCGCTGCGCCGCCCATCAGGCCCGTTTCAGCTTCTGCCAGCGGTGCGCCGGCATTGCCGGCTTCGCGTGCCTGCCACACTGCATAGCCGATAGCCCCCAGCGCCACGGCCTCCAGGCTGATGCCGGCAAGCAATAAACCATGGGAGCCCAGAACGGCAGACAAAGGTTTGAACGGACGGCCCACAGCCCCCGAAGTCGAAACTGCTGCCGCGCCCGGCGGGCCCATTGGGAACTTGCTCATGGCTGCCACCAAGGCATCCGCCAGCCAATGCTCCACCTGCCGGGACAACCGTCGGTGCAAATCCATGGCGCTGCGCTGACTGCTGGCGCTGCTGGCCAGCGCGTTCAGCCACTGACTGCCCCAACCGAGCCAGCTGTCGGCGTTGAGCTGTACACTCACACTGCGCCGCGCCTCCATCAGCAACGGCAACAAGGGCAACAGGTCGATCAGCGGTTCCAACTGCGGGTAGCTCTTGACCACCTGATACTCTTTGAGCTGGCGCGCAAGTTGGCGCAGCCGGTCTTCGGTTTGCAACGGATCGCCACCCGCGCAGGCCTGATACACCTGCCAGACCAGCAGCGCATTCAGATACTGGCCGTAGGCAAGCTGCAGCGCCAGGTCGCCTGCCGGCGCGTGGGCGACGAACCATTGGCAGCTCTGCTCCCAACCAGTATGGGTTTTCAATGCCTCGGCATAACGCACGGTGGCAGCGGCCAGCGGGTGGCCCATCAGCGCGCCCAGGGCATAGGGCCTGGCAATCTCCATGACACTCTGGGCGATGCGCCTGGCCAGACTGGGCCAGCTCTCGTCGGGCGTACCTTGCCGATAGAGCGTTTGCAGCGCTCGCAGCCCCTGCACCGCATAAGCCGGCAAGGTCTGCCCGGCCACCAGATGGGCAACCGGCAACGCGAGCGCGGCCAGTAAATCCTTGAGCAGCAACAGCCCGCCATCCCGGCTCTGCCTCAGACTCAGCAACCGATTCACCAGGCTGAGCGTGGCCGGGTCGGCGCCCAGCACCCCGTGGCATGAGGTCAGCCAGGCGTATGCTTCATCGTCGCCCACGTTGTGCTTGAGCAGGGCAAGCAGACAAAGTGTCTGATCGACCAGCGTACCCTGCACCGGAAACAGGCGCAGCGACTCGACAACCTGGCATAACGAAAAAGTTGTTCCACCCGCAGCCGACTGCCCAGCAAACGCTCCAGAGGCCCCTGCAGAAGATCGCGCAATGCTGGATCACCCAGGGTAACCAACAACCAGACAAGCTTTTCCGGCAGCGTACCCTTATCGGGATACCCCTTGTGCACCTGCCCCAAGCCTCGTCCCAATTGCTGCAGCGAGTCCGCCAGCGCCTCACCCAGCAAAGGATTGCCGGCCAGTAGCTGCACATAATCGCCCAGGCCCGCACTGCCGGGCAGCGCCTGCCAAAGACGTGCGTGCGTCAGGAGCTGATCGATGCTTTCCAGGCGCTGATCAAGCTGTCCCACCAGCCCCTTACCCACCAGCACCTGGAGCTGTGGATCAGTCAGAAAGCGCCGGGCCAGCACTGACAGGTCCGCCGCCTGTTTCAGAAATTCTTGCTGTGCAGTGCACTGCTCGACAAGCAACTCCAGCGTCAGCCACTGTTTACTCAGACTGCTGAGCCAAGGGCCGACCGTGCCCAGACAGGTCCTCAGCTGGCGCCAGTAAGGTGTCAGCCTGCCTGAATAGTTGGCTAGCCTGGATGCGAAGCGCGTCAACTCGACACTGAGTTTGTGCAGTGTTTCCTGCCGGGTAAGATTGCCGTCAAGAATGCACCGACACTCGACATACACCTCCTTGAAGTCGTGCGTGACCGGCTCTGCCTCGAAAAAAGCTGGTCCAGCGCGTCAACCAAGACCCGCCAGGCGATATCGCTTATCAGGCGGTTAAACGCCTGGCCCCCGGACTGGCCCAAGGATAACGAGTGGGTGACTGGCGACGGCTCGCACGGCCCAGGCGCGGCGCTACCGAGTGGCGGTGATGACGGCCGGAGGTGTATCACGCGCCGCTCTTGAGACGGCTCGCTAAGCCCGCCCCCACCGCCTGCCTGGCGGCCATTGCGCCGTCGCAGGGTGCAGCCCGCTGAGAGTTCGATGCCAACCAGCTCGCGGCTTATTAGCCCTTGGCCAGGGCCTTGGCAAGGGCGGTTGGCAACGGCTGGCCTCTGAGAGGCAGCATGAACATCCATAGCTCAAAGGACTTTTGACAGTGGAGGGACACCAGCATAGGCATATCTCGCGCAGTCACCCTTGCACAAAACGCTCAAGCCACGAACCGACGAGCAGCCTTCACCAGCGCCTTCAAATAGTTGAGATACACCACCCGATCTTCCTCTCGGGTACAACCTGGAACGGCTGACATCGCATGAAGGCGCCCACCCAGCTGCTTGCGTGCCCGCCGTCAGCGGCCGCTTGTCGGCCCTTGAGTTTGCTCGCGACCATCGGGCAGTCGCCGCTTAAAAAAAGCTTCCAGAGTCCCTTACCACAGGTACGGTGGTCGTCCTTAAGTGCTCAGCATTGACCGTCGCGCTCGTTTATACCGCGGCATCCCACAGCACCGTGATCGTGCCTGAATACCGGGTGCCCGATTTCATCTTTGCGACCTTGTCTGCTGGTATCTCAAAATGCAGCGTCGATGCTCCATTACCCGCATTCTGATCTGGGTAATACGTCTTCCCTAACAGTGGTGATAGAGGGTCGCGAGAAACTCGCTCGCCAGCGGCATTGGTGATAGCGAGCGCATGAGAGACCAAGGTGACAACCTCGACACTGTCACCCTCCGCACTTTTCAGTGCGCAGTTTTTTATCAGGGAGTATTCACAACGCAGTTTCATCGTAAATGCACCCGAGGCTGACTGAAGAAATTTCAAGTCACGGTACAAGCGCGTGGGGGGCGCCCTTTGTCTGTCCAGGCCTGCCAACCGCCCGCAGGCTCAAGCACCGCTTTGGTGCCATCGAGCAGAACTGCCCGCAGCGCGTGCCTTACGGTGAGCGCGACCTGGACTGAGAATTCAGTTGCACCAATGGGTCGAAGATAGCGTCCCGGGTCGAAGTCACCGGCCCAACGCGTGGTATACACAGCCGCTCCGATGTAGCGACCCTCAGCCATCGTGTAGGGATTGGGTGTATCCAACTCGTAGGAGAAATCGAGAAACTCGTTGCGCAGATGCATGGTTCTCTTCGGCGTTTTACCACAGAGCGCACCTGGCGGCCCATTCCAAAAGTAACGGTACTTGTGTGGAAGCGACGCCATATCCAGATGCCCCTTGTAAAAACTCTTGCACGGCGCGCCTACATCCGCAAACGAACCGTCGTTCCATAGCGCCTCGTGCCCTTCTCTTGAGGTGGCGGCTCCCGTGAGTTCCATCACCGTCAGTGGCTCGGTGTTATAACGAGAACCGACACCTGTTATGCGAAGCGTCACTGGATAACTGTGCCTTCTACTACGCACTTCAAAATGTTTAGCATTGGGTATCCTGAACTGAACCGCGTTCGTTTCAAAGGAGGGGACAGGAAAGTCAGATTTGAAACTGATTCCGACCTGCGCCGTCTGTAAGCGCCCGCCCGCACATATGGACGAGAAGTCCGCGCAGAAACCGGTCGAGGGCGTCACAATGACGAACTTCCTCTGACTCCCATCACCGTCAAATTCTGCTTCGATCTCAACCTCAGCCGCCCAGACCAAACCAACAAGCCCACTGTAAAAAAAACATGCTAACAACCAGCAAAGCCTTTTAAAAATCAAGATAATTGAGATCTCCATAAACTTACCACTCCTAGACACTTCAGCTAAAACAAGTAACCACGCCGCCTATTCTCTGAGAACCTGTCGTCGACACTTTAAATACCAGGCCGATACGCAGTGGCGGACGTGGGGCTCGCTTGTTCTCAAGCAAGAAATTATAAACGCTCGCAATCCACCCCGCTCGAAAAAAACCAAGTAAAAAATATCTTTATATAATGTAGGACATATACTACAAGAAACCAGGCAATTATAAATAGCCGTAAGAATAGGACTACAAAACAACTTTTTTGAAGAAGACGCACAATAGACAAGTCCTGCGCCCCAGGAAATATAGCGCTATTTCACTGATAGCCTTCAACCAACGTTATCGGGCATCTCACCCGACCGATAACACTCCGGCTTCGGGCGATGTTAATCGCGTCTTACCCAGGCGACCGTTTGTCGACCGCCATTGCCTCTCCATAAGATATATCTTACGCTCTATCTAAACACGACAGAGAGAAGAAAAATGAGAGAGCCTCATTCCCCCCACCGCGAACATGGCGATGGCCGCGACGGGTTCGAAAAACGCCCTGGTCGCGAGCGCGGCGGGCGCGGCCCACGGGTGTTCGCCCCGGGCGACCTGAAGTTGCTGCTGCTGGCGCTGATCGCCGAACAGCCCTGCCACGGCTACGACCTGATTCGCCAGATCGAAGGCATGTTCGATGGCGCCTACAGCCCCAGCCCCGGGGTGATCTACCCGACCCTGACCTTCCTCGAAGAAAGCGAAATGATCGCTGGCGATGCCGAGGGCGGGAAAAACGCTACAGCGTGACCGACGCCGGACGTATGTCTTTAAGCGAGCAAGCGATTGCCCTGGACGGGGTGCGCACGCGCATCGATGTGAGCAAGCGCTCGCTGCGCGGCCATGATCGTCCACCACAGATCCACGAGGCGGTGCATAACTTGCGCCACGCCCTGCAATTGCATCACGGACGCTGGAGCGAACAGGAGATCCAGCGCGTCAGTGCGCTGCTCAACGACACCGCCAAAGCGATCGTCGATGGCCCCGCCGTTCAACCCGTACAGGAGAAAGCCGAATGACCGCAGTTGATACCCAAACGATTCACCGTGTGATGCATGAAATCAAACGTCGCCGTCTGGAAGTCCTGCGCGTAGTGGACCTGACCCCGAGGATGCGCCGCATCACCGTGGGCGGGCCTGAATTGGCAGGGTTTGTCAGCCTGGGCGCCGACGACCACGTCAAGCTACTGTTTGCGCAGAACGCTGCCGAGCAGTCGGCCATGGAGACCTTGGTGCTCGGCGCAGGCAAGGACAACGGCCCGATGCCGGCCATGCGTGACTACACCCCGCGCCGCTACGACCTTAATGCCCTCGAGCTGGATATCGACTTCGTCCTGCACGGCGACGGCCCTGCCTCTACTTGGGCCGAGCAGGCCAAACCGGGGCAATTCCTGCACATCGGCGGGCCACGGGGTTCGATGATCGTGCCGGACATCTTCGACAGTTACTTGCTGATCGGCGACGAAACTGCCCTGCCCGCCATTGCAAGGCGACTCGAGGGCCTGGCGGCCAATCGGCGGGCACTGGTGATCATCGAAGTGGAAAACGGCAAGGAGCAGCAAGTGCTGCAGAGCGCCGCCGAGATCAATGTGATCTGGGTGCTGCGCGAGGGTGGCAAGGACCACCTGCTGAGCACTGTGCGGCAGATCAAGGTGCCCACCGGCAACCTGTATGCCTGGGTCGCAACCGAGAGCAAGGTGTCGCGGCAGATACGCCGGGTGCTGCTGGATGAGCACGGGCTGGACGAGCAATTCGTCAAGGCGGCGGGCTACTGGCGGCTGGACGACACGGTTGATGAATGAAGTTCGCGCAGGGCGACAGATAACCCCGTCATCAAGGCGTCGCTGACCTGTTCAGCCCTACCGGGGATTGCTTCCGGGGCGCAAGAAAAGATTGTCCTCATGTATCCGGCATTTCTCCAGCCAATCCTGCCCCGCGCCTGCTATGCGCTGCCTGCAGGCCAACCGTGGCGCCCGGCCTGGATCAGCAGGCCGCCTGCGACCCGCTCAATGCGCGCTTTGTGCAAGTCGTCGGCTCATCAGCAAGCGATAACCCCGGCGCGCGGCAACCTCGCCGCGACCTGAGCGCTCCTCCCCTGTCACGCAGGGGTTGGCGAATTGAGCACGCCTCAGGGTCAGAATTCCAATCAATGGAGAAGCGCCGCATGGGTAGTATTTCCGCCTTAGGCCCGAGCATTCCTGTCGCAGAAATAGCCGCCACCGTCAGCCACGGCGTCACCAGGGCCTACACCAGCGTGGCGGCGGGTTTGCAAGGCATCCGCGAGCCCGATCTGCAGATGGAACCGCTGGTGACGACCAGTCACGGGGAGTCGTGGTCCCCGCCGGCCCCAGGGCGGGCACGCGAGGGGCTGGTGGTATTGCTGCTGACGCCGGACTTGCACCCGCATCTGCAATCGACGCTACAGGCCCGTGTCATGGCGCATTTGCAAGCCCTGCCGCACACGGCGGGGCAGCCCCTGGCGTTATCGAAGCGATGGCCATGACGCTGCACAGCGGGCGGCCCCTGGAAGAGGCTTACGGCTCGCTGACGCCAGCCCAGCGCGATGCGGTGTGGCAGGCCGGACCTTACCGCGACGGCGATCCGGCCAGCGACCTGTTGCTCAATTACCTGACATTGATCCAGGGCAAGGTGATCGAAATGGAGGTGAACAGTCGCCAGTATGGCTGTACCGATCACCGGCAATTACCCGCGCTGTTCGACCCGAAACAGGCGAGCCTGGAAGACTGGTTGCGACAAGTCGAAACGTCGGCGTCGGCCAGTGGAAAATTGATTCCGTATCACCAGCTCAATCAGCGGCTGTATCTCCAGGAGTGGTTGGTGCAGCTGCCTGTCGGTATGGCGCAGCACATCGGCCATTGGTTGTTGCACTGCAGCCTGCCGTCCACGGCGGTGGCCAGGCAACTGCGCAATTATTGCCAGGGACCGGTCAGTGCGCAGGCCCTCGGTGAACACTGGCCGTCGATTTGGTCCCAACTGCAACAAGCCTCCACGGTCAGCGAGTTTCTCGAGGGCGTCAATCAAGCGCTGGAACAGGGGGTGCAGACCCCGGTCGCGGTGTTTTACGGCTGAGCAACCTCTGCGGCATGGCGACGCCGTTGATTCCAGTGAGCCTCATGGCTGCGGCGGCGCTCGACTGGGGTCAGGAAAAGTTCGCCGGCTGGCTACGCGATTATGTCGGCAGCCCCTCATCTGAGGCCACGCGCACCCTGCAGGAGCTGAGTCGTCTGGCGAGCAACTGCGCAAGCCTCAAGCAGTACACGCAACCGGCGCTAGGTTCGCTGGATGATTGGTTACACCATGCGTCCGTGCCGCCCGAGATAACGCATGCGGTTGATAACCCTGGTGCACGAGCGCGGAGCAATACCGACAAGCACTGGCTCGAACAAGGCGGCATACGGCGCAGGGGGCACGACTTGACGCCTGGCGTTACCGAGCCGCCAGCCACCTCGGCCGTGACGCGGCCGACGGGCATCCTGCAGGCCGTACAATACGCTGCTCGCCATGTCGTCAGCGCTACCGTCAGCTTGCTCTGCAAAACCAGCTCGCCCGACGTGCACGAGAAGACAGATGTCGAGACGCCGCTTTATCCAGACCCCAGCGCGGTGTACCAACCGACCACCGCGCCAGTAGCGGCAGAAGGCCGGCACTGGCCAGCAGTGGGGACCGGCCTGGGCATTGGCGCCGCCAGCATCGCCCTGGTCACGGGCGCCAACGCCCTCTACCAGTCCATGACCGGTGGTCCCGATCTGATTTCGCCCGCCAGCGAGCCGGGCTTCGCACCGCGTCCACCCCCTGTACAAACCTTGCTGGATGAGCTGAAAAACCATTGGCACCTCACACCCGAGGGTGAGCTGATGTCCACCTGGGACGCGCTCATGGCAATGCGTGCCGCCCCCGATGCCCATGCGCGACAAGCTCGCGTCAGCGCCCTGCTGCACCAGGATTTTGGCGAGTCGCTGGCGCGGCTGGTGGAACTTGCTACGCCCACGGTCGACGCTGACTTCGACGAATTCGATGCCCTTGAAAAACACGCGCCTGTGCGTCAACGGCGCGCCGCCGGGACGGGCCCGCAGACAGCAGAGAGGGTCCTGGCCGAGGACGTCATCGCCTTGCTCGATCAGGCATCGGCGGGTGCGCAACAGCAGGATCAGTGGTTGCAGCAAGCGGTCTTGGGTGATCTGTTGAGCAGACTGCCGGCCGGGCACTGGCTGCACAACGCAAGTGCCGGCGAACAGGCGCTGTGGATGACAACCGCGCAGACCCTGACGGGGTATTACCAGCGCCTGGCTGACCTGAAGTATGACTCGCTGGCGCAGTTCGAAGCGCAACGGCCCGCGCTGCAGCAAGCCATGGCCGAGATCAATCAAAGCGAGCTGCAACTGGCCGTGCTGAAAAGCCGGCTCAAGGGTGATTTGAGCCCTGGCAGCTCGTACATGGGCGGACTGGCCGTGATGATGGCGGCCCTCAACAACGAACCGCAGGTGGTTGTCGGCAGCCTGCAACTGTCCATCGGCGAGGGGGGATGCCGTCTCGGTGCCATTGGCGCAATGGCAGTTATTTGTCCGACGTGATGCCAGGGGCGAGGAGGACGGAGTGGTGCTGTACCGTCCAGCCGAGCATCGGGTGCAGGCGTTCAGCTCACAGCAGGAAATGTTCCAGTACCTGGATCTCAAGCGTATGCGCCAGTCCCTGTACGCCGAGGTCCGGCCACCGGCAACGCCAGGCCCTGTACGCTCCGCCTCTCCCATGGGCCTTCCCACGCAAAGGCAACTGCCGGAGCTGGCCCTCAAGGCCGCTCCGCCCGCACAGCGGCGCGCTTTACAGCGATCCTTCGCTACATTGGGGCAGCGACCGGATCAGTGGACACCTGAACACTTGCAGGTCCACACCTACCCCGGCGCCAGCCTGCAAGACAAGCTTCGAGGGTGGGCCGGGGCGCGGCTGGTCAGCGAGCAGGCACGGCTGCAAAGGCTGGCCGCAAACCCGGACCTCGCCGCGCAAACGGCCGCGCTTGCGCTCACCCAACAGCAGGTAACCGCCTTCGTCGACGAGTTCGTACCGCCGCTGCGCACCTTCACCCGGCGCACCGAAAGCAAGGCAGTGACCGAGCTCCTGCAGGATAAGGGCGGGCTGGCGACCAATGTCACCGTCGATGCCGACGCGGTCCTGATTACCTTCAATGGCCAGACCCTGAGCTGGACAGACTGGGTTCTGGAAGGCTACCGCAAACACGGCGACAATGTGTTCGGCGCCAGCAACAACTTCCTTGCCGATGCCCGCTTCGAGCATGACGATCCAGCCGTGGTCCGGGCACTGGGCACCCCGGGCCTCAATCAAGACGTCCAGCAGCGTTTTCGCGGCACCTACACCGGCGATCAGTACCTCAAGGGCCTGGAGCAATGGCTTGGGCCCGACAATAAGATCGGGCAGCGATTGCGCGAGCTGAACGTCCAACTGTACCAGCAGCAAATTCAGGTGGCAGTGGCCCAGGCGCGACTCGACGACTTACTCGACCCGTACACCGCCCAGGCGTTCAAGGCCTTGGTGGACGGTGTGCTCACGAGCACGGTCACGGCTCAGGCCATCCTGCAGGCCTTCCAGGTCAACGGACGGCGGATTCCTGAGGTACTGGTATTGTCGCTGCGCCAGCGCGCCACGGCGCAGCGATTCTCTGCAGCACTGCGCAGCGATTAC
The DNA here is from genome assembly GCF_016651255.1 of Pseudomonas sp. TH10. Classification (GTDB taxonomy): domain Bacteria; phylum Pseudomonadota; class Gammaproteobacteria; order Pseudomonadales; family Pseudomonadaceae; genus Aquipseudomonas. Next base: position 14,494 of record NZ_JAEKEG010000170.1, on the reverse strand, counting down.
GTGTGCTTGCTGGGGCCTTACGGCCTCGAACTGCACAAGCTCTCGGACTACCTGCAACTGATAAGAACCCCCGGCCTGTACTACGACGATTTGCAGGCACGCGCCCTGATTAGGGACAAGCAGATCGTCGAGGCGTTTCAGCGCGGCCAGCGCGACACCGGGGAGCCCAGCGTACCCATCGACGATTTTAGCTGGCACGTCGGCACTCAGTGGTTACAAGACGGCATCGACAATGTTCGCGAGGCCACCACCAGCCGCAAAGAGATGATAACCGAGCAAGCGCTCAAGGGCTTGCAGGGCGCGGCCGGCGGGATCTGCATCGCGAGCAGCATGGGAACCGCGGCGGTGCCCTGCGCCGCGCTCACCCTGGGCCTGATGGGGCATGACGTTGGCAGTGCGCTGCACCACCTCGAGCGTGGAAGGCTCGACGACGCTTTGATGGACGTGGCGTTCCTGGGTCTGGATGCACTGGATGTCGGCGGGGGCCTGGCCGCGTCCAGGCTTACCCGGCTGTTGAATTGGGCCGGCAAGTCGCACTTCAGCAGTGCCACCGAGGTGCATGAAACTGCGCGGGCCATGGCCCAGCAACACAACACGGCCTTTACCACCGGTGGGCGGCTCAACGAGATCCTGGCGCGCAAAGACCTGACGGCGTCGCACCTGTCAATGCTGCCCCAGCGCCCGGGCAAGGCCCCGGCCGGCACCTTCTACAGCCATGACGGCGAGCACTATATCCAGGATCGCTACCAGGACCAGGTCCAGGTATACGAGGTGTATTCGGACAATGCCTGGGCGACGGTGCGCGTGCGTGATCCGCAACGGCCTCAGGGGCAGGGCGCACCGGTGCGCTATCACGACGGGCACTGGCGGGCCGATGAGGGGGCTTGCTGGGCGGCGGCAAGAAGCAAAGCAAGGTCAAGGTCGCTGACACTGCGCCTGATGCCCCCCTCAATCACTGACCGTTGAAAACTACGAAATGCCGGCCGAGTCCATAAGTACCTTACATGCGTTGTTGGTCGACAAACACGGCCTGCATGAAGACTATGGAACCGAGAAGGTGAAGGAGGAAGCCGTGCGCACTCAGTTCTTCAAACTTCGACGCCAGGTGCAACAGGACGCCGAGGCGATAATGTCCATTGAGCTTCCCCACGCCCGACGCTACCTGCCATACCATCACAAACCAGCCTCGCCGACTTTCTGCAAAAACTGTATGACCACACCCATGGTGTGGTTATTGGCGAAACGCATCATTCGGTTGCCAGCAAGAAATTCATTATCGATAACATGTCCTGGCTTGGTCAACATGATGTGAAGACCCTATACATGGAGCACTTACTAAGCGATATGCACCAAGTGGATCTGGAAGGTTTCTTCAAGAACGGGCGCATGAGCGACTCCTTGCGTGGTTACTTAAAGATGCAGGACAAGGGGCACAGAACCGATCCTGCCGGGATCTATACCTTTGAAAAACTAGTGTTCGAGGCGCAGAAAAACGGCATTGAAGTGCGCGCCATCGATTGCGCCGCGAGTTATAGACTCGAAGGCTTTCCAGGCCAGAAACCCACAAGTCGCCAGCGAATGATGAATTACGTCGCTTCCCGAATTATCCAAAAACATCAGGCAGTCGCGGGCCACCACAGGTGGATTGCGCTGGTGGGCAATAGTCACTCCAATACTTACCAAAACGTGCCCGGCGTAGCCGAGTTGAACGGGGGCATTGGCGTGCGTGTGACAGACGTGCAGTCGGGAATGGAGAGCTCACCCGCGTATGACACGGGTGAGCTCCTGAGTGTAGCAACGGGGGGCAGTAGGAAGGAGATTCTCCTCAAGGGCGACTATCTCTTGCAGTTGGCAACTGCTCCAAGCAATGCGTTGAGGCAGGCGCAATCGGCGCAGTCTATTGAACAGAAACTTGCATATGCCGGCCAATTCCTGATCGAGCAAGGGCAGGATGGAAAACAGGTGATCGTACATCGCTCCAGGGACCAACAGATTTACCGCACGCCGGTAATGCTCGATGCTCAAGGCAGGTATTATGTGAGTCGTGCGACCTGGAATTCGGCGAACGGACAGCGTTACGAAAGTTTGGACGCGTTGATCCGGGCGCTGAAGGAATTCAAGATGGAGCACATACAATGACAGAGTGTTTCCCACAGATCCGAGTGATGGACGAACTGTTAGTTAAATTTTTATCGCTGGGAGTGCTCGTGTCTGGCACAAACTCAAAATCAATATCAACGTTGGCCGCTAGCGACGCCGATCCAACCACAAAACGATCAAAGCGCCCCCCACGAACCCGGCTAATACTCCACAGGCGTTGATCAACACTTGTGGATAACCCAACGCGTCCACATTGATGAACGGATAGGGATACACCGCCAACGCATGTCCGCGAAACAGCACATACGCGAAGTAAATCATCGGGTAAATCACCCACAGGCCAATGTGCCGCAGGCGCAACTTGCCTTTGGGCACGCAGAACCACCAATAGGTCAGAAACAGCAGCGGCATGATGTCGTGCAGCAACTCGTCGGCGAGCAACTGCCAGCCTTCGGGATGCCAGAGATGGCGCAACAAAAGGCTGTAGGCGATACCGACCACGGCGATGCTCACCGCCACCCCGCTGCTGACCCACGGCTGCAAAAACCAGCGGCGGGCCGCCGACTCGCGAGACGTCAGTTCACAGGTCAGCACCACAGCCACCAAGGTATTGCTCAGCACCGTAAAATAACTGAAAAAACTGATCAGCCCGCCCACCAGGCTGGCACCGAGGCTCCAGCGTGAGCCGAGAATCAGGTACAGCTGAACGCTCAAACCGACCCAGCCCAGCACCGCCGCCACGGCCACACAACGGCGCCTCGCGGCAGATCCCGGCGTCGATCGGCCTGGCATGTTCAGAGCGGTCGCTTGGTGCGCATCAACTTCACATACAGACGCTCGACCTTTTCGCGCGCCCACGGGGTTTTGCGCAGGAACGTCAGGCTCGACTTGATGCTCGGGTCGCTCTTGAAGCAGCGAATATCGATGCGCTCGGCCAGCCCCGACCATTCGTAGTGCTCGACCAGTGCATTGAGGATCTGTTCAAGCGTCACGCCGTGCAGCGGATCGGGGGTTTGTTCGTTCATGCCAGGCCTTTGAGCGAAGTGAAAATGCAGAAGCCGCGCACCTTAGCCGAGGGCTTCGATTGGTGAAAGCACTCAGTTAACTGTAGGCCAGCCAGAAAAGATCGCAGCCTTCGGCAGCTCCTACGGTTTTGCGTACTCGCCTGACTCGCGATGCGCCGGGTGACCGCATCCGGTGCGGATACCAGGGCCTGGATATATCTGAGCAGCGCTACCTGCAGGGTATGTTTTGTGCCTGTTTAATTCCTGCGACGAGGGGTCGCACACGACTGTTACCAAATCCGAAAGGCTGCATCTCAGCAAAAGCGCTTTCTCTATTTGTAACAGAACATTATCCTTATGCCAGTCCCGGCTGAAACGCTTCCGCTGCCTGCTCAACCCTTGCGCTTTTCAGTTCATCCCCAGAAAAAGATCAAAGAATTTTTCCCATGCCCGATTTGCACGTTTCGCAAGACAGCGCTGTCTGCACGCCTGTTGCGCGCCTGAAAATGCTCCACCTGATCGGCGGCTGCACCGCGCTGGGCCTCGCCACCTGCGCTCAAGCGGCGCCCGCGTTCGACAGTGACTCACCGTGGATGCTCGGTGACTGGAACGGCACGCGCACCGAACTCTCGGAAAAAGGCTACGACTTCAAACTCGATTACACCGGCGAAATGGGCAGCAACCTGCACGGTGGCTACGATCACGACCGCACCGCGCGTTACAGCGATCAGTTTGGCCTGGGCACTCACCTGGACCTGCAAAAAATCCTCGGCTGGGACGATGCAGAATTCCAACTGACCATCACCAAGCGCAGCGGCAACAACATCAGCAACGACCGGATCAACGATCCGCGCGTCGGCGGCTTCACTTCCGCCCAGGAAGTCTGGGGCCGTGGCCAGACCACGCGCCTGACGCAGATGTGGTATCAGCAGAAATTCTTCGATCAGAAGCTCGACATCAAGGCCGGCCGCTTCGGCGAAGGCGAAGACTTCAACAGCTTCCCGTGCGACTTCCAGAACCTGGCGTTCTGCGGCTCGCAGGTCGGCAACTGGGTCGGCGGCATCTGGTACAACTGGCCGGTCAGCCAATGGGCGATGCGCGTCAAATATCACCTGACCCCAGAGCTGTACGCGCAGGTCGGCGCCTATGAGCAGAACCCGTCGAACCTCGATCGCGGCAACGGTTTCAAACTCAGCGGCAGCGGCACCCAGGGCGCGATCCTGCCGATCGAGCTGGTGTGGACGCCGAAGCTCAATGGTTTGCCGGGCGAATACCGCGCTGGTTACTACTACAGCAACGCCAAGGCCACCGATGCTTATAAAGATCAGAATGGCCAACCGGCCGCCCTCAGCGGCGAAGCCTACCGCAGCGCATCGAGCAAACACGGCGTGTGGCTGGGCATTCAGCAGCAAGTCACCAGCGTCGCCAGCGACAACTCGCGCGGTTTGAGCGTGTTCGCCAACGGCACGATGCACGACAAGAAAACCAACGCCATCGACAACTATGTGCAGGCCGGCATTACCTACAAAGGCCCGTTCGATGCTCGTGCGAAAGACGACATCGGTTTCGCCCTCGCCCGCGTGCACGTCAACCCGGCCTACCGCAAAAACGCCGAAGCGAGCAATCAGGCCCACGCCGTTTACGACTACGACGATCCGTCGTTCCTGCCGCCGCAAGACACCGAATACAGCGCCGAACTGTATTACGGCGTGCACGTAACGAACTGGCTGACCGTACGCCCGAACCTGCAATACATCCGCCACCCCGGTGGCGTGAACAACGTCGACGACGCCCTGATCGGCGGGATCAAGATCCAGTCCTCGTTCTAAACAACACCCTAACCCCACTGCAGGAGCGAACTTGCTCGCGATGGACCTGAGAACACCGCAGGGCACCAGGCACCCAGCGTCATCGTTAACGACCATCGCGAGCGAGCTCGCTCCTGCAGAGGGCCGTTTTTTATCTGAACCATGCCCACGCCAGATCGTCATCTACAGTGAACTTGCGCGGGACTACTTAAAACGTCACGGAGAACCACACTATGAGCACTGATGGTGCTTTGAGTCGAAGCCGTCTATTGCCGACTCTGCTCGGCATTCTGCTTTTGCTAATGGGCCTGGCCATGCTGGCCGGGGAATCAAGCTGAGCATGCTGGGCGGCTCGCTTTACTACCTGCTGGCCGGTATCGGCATGACGCTGACCGGCGCGCTGCTGATCGCTGCACGACGTGCTGCGCTGAGCCTGTACGCACTGGTGCTGTTCGCCAGCACCGTCTGGTCGCTGTGGGAAGTGGGCCTGGACTGGTGGCAACTGGTGCCACGCCTGGCGCTGCTGTTTGCCCTGGGCATCGTGATGTTGCTGCCGTGGTTCCGCCGTCCGATGTTGCGCGAGGGCACGGGCCCCATGACCACCGGCGTTCTGGCCGTGGCCGTGGTGATCGCCGGTGCAACCGCACTGGCCAGCCAGTTTACCAACCCGGGTGAAATCAAGGGCCAACTGGACCGCGACAGCGTGCCGGGCATGGCCAACACCGCCCCGGCCATGCCAGACGGTGACTGGAACTCCTACGGCCGTAGCGCCCACGGTGATCGTTATTCGCCACTGGCGCAGATCACCCCGGAAAACGCCCACAAACTGGTTCCGGCCTGGGAATACCGTACGGGTGACATCCCGGGGCCGAACGATCCAGGCGAGACCACTGCGGAAAACACCCCGCTGAAAGTCAACGGCATGCTGTATGTGTGCACGCCACACAGCCAAGTGATCGCTCTGGATCCGGACACGGGCAAGGAAATCTGGCGTTTCGATCCGAAGCTCTCCACGCAGAACGCGGCGAACTTCAAGGGTTGGGCGCACATGACCTGCCGCGGCGTGTCGTATCACGACGACGCCGTCTACGCGTCCGAGCAAAGCCCGACCGGTACTGCCAGCCCGGCGCCGGCCAGCAACGCCTGCCCGCGTCGTCTGTACCTGCCCACCGCTGATGCTCGCCTGATCGCCCTGAACGCCGACACCGGCAAGATCTGCGAAGGCTTCGGTAACGGTGGCCAGGTCGACCTGAGCGCCAACATCGGCGGCTTCAATGCCGGCGGTTACTACTCCACTTCGCCACCCGCGGTCACCAAAGACCTGGTGGTGATTGGTGGTCACGTCACCGACAACGTTTCCACCGACGAGCCAAGCGGCGTGATCCGCGCGTTCGACGTGCACACCGGCAAGCTGGTGTGGAACTGGGACAGCGGCAAACCGGACGACACCACACCGATTGCCGAGGGCCAGGTCTACACCCGTAACTCGCCAAACATGTGGTCGATGTTCGCGGTCGACGAAAAACTCGGCATGCTCTACCTGCCAATGGGCAACCAGACCCCGGACCAATTCGGTGGCGATCGTACTCCTGAGTCGGAACTTCACGCTGCCGGCCTGACCGCACTGGATATCGCCACTGGCCAGGTGCGCTGGCACATGCAGTTCACCCACCATGACCTGTGGGACATGGACGTCGGTGGCCAGCCTACCCTGATGGACCTGAAAACCGCTGACGGCGTCAAGCCAGCGGTGCTCGCCTCCACCAAGCAGGGCAGCATCTACGTACTGGACCGCACCAACGGCAAGCCGATCGTGCCGATCAACGAAGTGCCTGTACCGCAAGGCGCTGTTGCGGGCGACCATACCTCGCCGACGCAGCCAAAATCCGACCTGAACCTCATGCCACCACCGCTTCAGGAACGTGACATGTGGGGCGTGACCCCGTTCGATCAACTGATCTGCCGGATCGACTTCAAATCCATGCGCTACGACGGCCCGTTCACGCCGCCATCGCTGCAGGGTTCGATCGTCTATCCAGGCAACTTCGGCGTGTTCGACTGGGGCGGTATCTCGGTGGACCCGGTGCGCCAGATCGCCTTCGTGAACCCAAGCTACATGGCGTTCAAATCGAAAATGATCCCGGCCGCCGAAATCGCTGCCCAAGGCCCGCGTAAAAGCGAAACCGAAGGCGTGCAGCCAAACAAAGGTGCGCCATACGGCGTCGTCCTGGAAGCCCTGCTGTCGCCAATGGGCCTGCCGTGCCAGGCACCGGCCTGGGGCTACGTGGCAGCGATCGACCTGACCACTGGCAAAGTCGTGTGGAAACGCAAAAACGGCACCAGCCGCGACAGCTCGCCAATCCCGATCGGCTTCACCCTCGGCGTGCCGAGCATGGGCGGCTCGATGGTGACTGCCGGCGGCGTCGGCTTCCTCAGCGGCACCCTCGACCAGTACCTGCGTGCGTACGACGTGAACAGCGGTAAAGAGCTGTGGAAATCGCGTCTGCCTGCGGGCGGCCAAGCGACTCCGATGACCTACACCGGCAAGGACGGCAAGCAATACGTCCTGTTGGTTGTGGGTGGTCACGGTTCGCTGGGCACCAAAATGGGTGATTACGTGATTGCCTACAAACTGCCGGAATAAGCGTTAGCGGCGGTAAACGAAAGGCGACCCCTGTGAGGGGGTCGCCTTTTTTGTGCCCCGGTAGCCATGTGAGGCCACTGAAGTTCTACTGTAGGAGCTGCCGAAGGCTGCGATCTTTTGACCCTGAAAGAATTAACAACAAGATCAAAAGATCGCAGCCTTCGGCAGCTCCTACGGGGGTTCGTCCGGCATTCGAAGATTCCATGCTGTCAAAACCCTGAACATACAAGCAGAAACATCCCCTCCCATTGAAACCACCCAAAGCCTGCCCCATCTAAGACCCATACTCCATTGCGCAGGTGCCCCATGAGCGACCAGCAAGAATTCCCGGACAACCCAGACGACTACACCGAAGCCGAACACATCGAACACACCTCTTCAGGCAAAGGCCTCGCCCTGCCCGGCCAGAACCTGCCGGACAAGGTCTACATCATCCCGATCCACAACCGCCCGTTCTTCCCGGCTCAAGTCCTGCCGGTCATCGTCAACGAAGAACCCTGGGCCGAAACCCTCGATCTGGTGAGCAAATCCGACCACCACTCCCTGGCCCTGTTCTTCATGGACACGCCCCAGGAAGACCCGCGCCACTTCAATACCGGCGCACTCCCCGAATACGGCACGCTGGTTAAAGTCCATCACGCCAGCCGCGAAAACGGCAAACTCCAGTTCGTCGCCCAAGGCCTGAGCCGCGTCCGTATCAAGACTTGGCTGAAACACCACCGTCCACCGTATCTGGTGGAAGTCGAATACCCGCACCAGCCGACCGAGCCGACCGACGAGGTCAAGGCCTACGGCATGGCGCTGATCAATGCGATCAAGGAACTGCTGCCGCTCAACCCGCTGTATAGCGAAGAGCTGAAGAACTACCTCAACCGCTTCAGCCCCAACGATCCGTCGCCGCTGACCGACTTCGCCGCCGCGCTGACCTCGGCCACCGGCAACGAGCTGCAGGAAGTGCTCGACTGTGTGCCGATGCTCAAGCGCATGGAAAAAGTCCTGCCCATGCTGCGCAAGGAAGTCGAAGTCGCGCGCCTGCAGAAAGAAATCTCCGCCGAGGTGAACCGCAAGATTGGCGAACACCAGCGCGAGTTCTTCCTCAAGGAGCAGTTGAAGGTCATCCAGCAGGAGCTGGGCCTGACCAAGGACGACCGCAGCGCCGACCTCGAACAGTTCGAACAGCGTCTGGAAGGCAAAGTCCTGCCGGCGCAGGTGCAAAAGCGCCTTGAAGAAGAAATGAACAAACTGTCGATCCTCGAGACCGGCTCGCCGGAGTACGCGGTCACTCGTAACTATCTCGACTGGGCAACCTCGGTGCCGTGGGGCGTCTACGGCGAGGACAAACTCGACCTCAAGCACGCTCGCAAAATCCTCGACAAACACCATGCCGGCCTCGATGACATCAAGGATCGCATCCTCGAGTTCCTCGCTGTCGGTGCGTATAAAGGTGAAATCAGCGGTTCCATCGTGCTGCTGGTCGGCCCACCGGGCGTGGGTAAAACCAGCGTTGGCAAATCCATCGCCGAATCCCTTGGCCGGCCGTTCTATCGCTTCAGCCTCGGCGGCATGCGTGACGAGGCCGAGATCAAGGGCCATCGTCGCACCTACATCGGCGCGCAACCGGGCAAGCTGGTGCAGGCGCTCAAAGACGTCGAAGTGATGAACCCGGTGATCATGCTCGACGAGATCGACAAGATGGGCCAAAGCTACCAGGGCGACCCGGCCTCGGCGCTGCTGGAAACCCTCGACCCGGAACAGAACGTCGAATTCCTCGACCACTACCTGGACTTGCGCATGGACTTGTCGAAAGTCCTGTTCGTCTGCACCGCCAACACCCTCGATTCAATTCCCGGCCCGCTGCTGGACCGGATGGAAGTGATTCGCCTGTCGGGCTACATCACCGAAGAAAAGATCGCCATCGCCAAGCGTCACCTGTGGCCCAAGCAGCTGGAAAAGGCTGGCGTGTCGAAGGGCAGCCTTTCCATCAGCGACAGCGCGCTGAAAGCGTTGATTGATGGCTACGCCCGTGAAGCCGGGGTGCGTCAGTTGGAAAAACAACTGGGCAAACTGGTGCGCAAAGCGGTGATGAAGCTGATCGACGATCCGAAAGCGGTGATCAAGCTCGGGCCGAAAGACCTCGAAGCGTCACTGGGACATCCGGTGTTTCGCAACGAGCAAGTGTTGTCCGGCACCGGCGTCATCACCGGACTGGCCTGGACCAGCATGGGCGGCGCGACCTTGCCGATCGAGGCGACCCGCATCCATACGCTCAACCGTGGCTTCAAGCTCACCGGGCAGCTGGGCGATGTGATGAAAGAATCGGCTGAGATTGCCTACAGCTACGTCAGCTCGAACCTGAAGTCTTTCGGCGGCGATCCGAAGTTCTTCGACGAAGCCTTTGTGCACCTGCACGTTCCAGAGGGCGCCACGCCCAAGGACGGCCCGAGCGCGGGTGTAACCATGGCCAGCGCCCTGCTGTCCCTGGCGCGCAACCAGCCGCCGAAAAAAGGCGTGGCAATGACCGGTGAACTGACCTTGACCGGGCACGTGCTGCCCATTGGCGGGGTGCGCGAGAAAGTGATTGCGGCGCGTCGGCAGAAGATTTTCGAATTGATCTTGCCGGAACCTAACCGTGGGAGTTTTGAAGAGTTGCCGGACTATCTCAAAGACGGGATCACCGTGCACTTTGCCAAGCGTTTTGCGGATGTGGCGAAGATATTGTTCTGATCATCCAGTAGCGCCTGCAACACCGTCATCGCGAGCAAGCTCGCTCCCACAGGGATTGCAACCAACCTGTGGGAGCGAGCTTGCTTACGATGCGTCGGCAGCGACGCCGCCCTCTTCCTGGTCGCCTCCGAGCGACTGTCACACTTTGTCTCATCTTCAGTTATGCTCGCCGTTCGTCGTCACCGCCGGAGCTGCTGACCTTATGTCCCCGATTCGCCTGCTTGTTCCCATGACCCTCGCTCTGCTTGCCGCCTGCTCCTGCAACCGGGCCAGAACCTGACCGTGGAAAAACAGAGCCAATGCCCGGCCAAGCTGCATAACGGGCAGAACCTGATTGTGACGCTGCCAAGCAACCCAACCACCGGCTATCGCTGGGCCATTCAGGACTCGGCTGGCGGTGTATTGCGCGCACTCAGCCCCGAGGTTTACAGCAATCCGGAAGATGCCGGTGTGGTCGGCGCGGCGGGTTTGTCGACCTGGCGTTTCCAGGCCTTCGCCCCCGGTACCGGGCGTCTGCGACTGACCTCGCAACAGCCATGGGCGCCGGAAGTGTTGCCGGTGGAAACCTTTGACTGCGCCATTTCGGTGAACTGATCGTGGGCTGGCTGATTCTGGCGCTGATGGGCGCGGTGACGTTTCTCTACGGTGTCAGCACCCATGCGGCGTTGCTGTGTCTGCTGGTCAAGCCAATGCCAATACTGGCGTTGCTCGGCTGGCTGCACGATGCGCCGCCCAGCGACTATCGCCGCTGGATCAGCCTCGGTCTGATTTTCTCGCTGCTGGGTGATGTGTTGCTGGCATGGCCGGGGGATCTTTTTGTATTCGGGCTCGGCGCATTTCTGGTCGCGCATCTGGCTTATCTGAAGGCTTATCTGAGTGACTGCAAGCGTCTGGCGGTGTTGCCATTGGTGCTCGCGCTCGGTGTTGGCGCGGTGTTGCTTGGGCTGCTGATTACCAGTGGTTTGGGACCGTTGCTGGTGCCAGTGATCGTCTACGGCACGGCAATCAGCGCGATGCTCTGGCGCGCCCTCGCTCGTCTCGGAACCGATGTGCCGCGACGTTCGGCCCTGCTGGCGGCGGCCGGCGCCGTGGCGTTCGTATTTTCCGATAGCGTGATCGGCATCAGTCGCTTCGTGATGCCGTTCGAGGCGGCGCCGTATGTGATCATCCTGAGCTATTGGTTGGGGCAGTGGGGGATTGCGGCTTCGGCGTTCGCTACCGAACCGCGCCGCGCCTGAGAAAAAGATCGCAGCCTGCAGCTCCTAAAGGGGTTGCGTTCCAGGGTAGGAGCGGCCGAAGGCTCGGGCCGCGTTCGGACGATCTTTGATTTACGGTTTATCAGACAACCCAAGCATCCCCGCGCCCTTTTGGCTAAAATGCCGGCCTTTCCATTTACACCGCCGGAACCGCCGTGAGCAAAGAACCCGATCGTCTTTTCGCCCAGCCGTTGGCCCAGGTGCCTGACTTCGCCTTCAACGAGGATGTGGTGCGGGTTTTCCCGGACATGATCAAGCGCTCGGTGCCGGGTTACCCAACCATCGTCGAGAATCTCCGGAGTGCTCGCCGCGCAGTTTGCACAGCCCGACAGCGTGCTCTACGACCTCGGTTCATCCCTCGGCGCGGTGACTCAAGCGCTACGCCGACATGTCCGCACTGACGGTTGCCGGGTAATCGCTGTGGATAACTCGGCGGCGATGGTCGAACGCTGCCGCGAGTACCTCAATGGTCAGGACTCGATGTTCCAGGAGTTGCTGCCGGTCGAGGTGATCGAAGGTGACATTCTCGCCCTCGACTTCCTGCCTGCTTCGGTGGTGGCGCTGAACTTCACTCTGCAATTTATCGCCCCGGATCAGCGCACCGCGTTGCTCTCGCGCATTCGCCAGTCGCTGCTGCCGGGCGGCGCGCTGATTCTCTCGGAGAAGCTGCGTTTCAACGATGCCGAAGAGCATGCGCTGCTCACCGATCTGCACGTCGCTTTCAAACGTGCCAACGGCTATAGCGAACTGGAAATTGCCCAGAAGCGCAGCGCCATCGAAAACGTCATGAAGCCCGACAGCCTCGAAGAACACCGCGAACGCCTGTTGGCCGCCGGGTTCTCAAAAGTCGTGCCGTGGTTCCAGTGTCTTAACTTTGCCTCGTTGATTGCCTTGCCATGATTGATCTGTCCCCCCTCGCCCGCCGCCTGGCCGGTACACCGCTGGCCGAATGGGCCAACACCCTGCAAGCGCAACTCGACAAAAAGATGGAGAAAGGCCACGGCGACCTGGAGCGCTGGCAAAGTGCGTTGGACGCCTTGCCGAAGATTCAGCCGAGCGAGATTGATCTGCTCAACGGGCTGAAACTCGACACCGATTGCGACGATGAAACCCGCGCGCAGATGCGCACGGCGTTGATGGGCCTGTCGCCATGGCGCAAGGGGCCGTTTGATTTGTTTGGTGTGCACGTCGACACCGAATGGCGCTCGGACTGGAAATGGTCGCGCGTCGCCCCGCATCTGGATCTGAAGGGCAAACGCATTCTCGATGTCGGTTGCGGCAACGGCTATTACATGTGGCGCATGCTCGGCGCGGGCGCGAACAGTGTGATTGGCGTTGATCCGAACTGGCTGTTCTTCTGCCAGTTCCAGGCCGTGCAGCGCTATCTGTCAGAGCCGAACGCCTGGCACCTGCCGTTTCCGTTCGAAGACCTGCCGCCGAACATGGAAGGTTTCGACACCGTGTTTTCGATGGGTGTGTTCTATCACCGTCGCTCGCCGATCGAGCATTTGCTGGCGCTGAAGGATTGCCTGGTCAAGGGCGGTGAACTGGTGCTGGAGACGTTGGTGATCGAAGGCGATCAGCAACAGGTCTTGGTGCCGGAAGATCGATACGCGCAGATGCGTAACGTGTGGTTCCTGCCGTCAGTGCCGGCGCTGGAATTGTGGCTGCGTCGCGCAGGCTTCACTGATGTGAAATGCGTCGATGTCAGCACGACAACGGTCGAGGAACAGCGCGGCACCGAATGGATGAAGTATCAGTCGCTGAGCGACTTCCTTGATCCCGAAGACCACAGCAAAACCATCGAAGGCCTGCCAGCGCCGATGCGGGCCGTGATCGTCGCCCGCAAATAACCAGACCTCCGTACGCCGAATAACCCTGTGGGAGCTGGCAAGCCAGCTCCCACAGGTTTGGTGTTGTTTTTAGATTGCAGGCTTTGCCCGGCGCGCCTTGAAGAATTCGGTTAGCACTGCGCCACACTCTTCGGCCAACACCCCACCTTCATACAACACTCGATGATTCAAAAAGCCTTGGGTAAAAAACTGCCCCTGGCTCTGCACAATCCCCGCCTTCGGCTCCAGCGCCCCATACACCACCCGCGCCACCCGTGAATGCACGATCAGCCCGGCGCACATGCTGCACGGCTCCAGCGTCACGTACAGCGTGCTGCCCGGCAGACGATAGTTATCCACCGCCTGCGCCGCCGCACGGATCGCGACCATTTCGGCATGAGCACTCGGGTCGCTGGCACTGATCGGGCAATTGAAGCCACGACCGATGATTTCACCGTTCTGCACCAGCACCGCACCGACGGGCACCTCTCCCAATGCCGCGCCCTGGGCCGCGAGGGCCAGCGCCTCGCGCATGAAATCCTGGTCACGGCTGCGATCGATGATCGCAGCAGGACGAATCTGGCGCATCACTTCACCTCGATGGCGGCCATCAGGCCGGTTTCCATGTGGTCGATCACGTGGCAGTGAAACATCCACACACCGGGGTTATCCGCCACCAGCGCCACTTGCGCGCGCTCGTTCTTGCCCAGCAGATAGGTGTCAGTGAAATACGGGATGATCTTGTGCCGGTTCGACGACAGCACCTTGAAACTCATGCCGTGCAGGTGGATCGGGTGCTGATACTGGGTCATGTTTTTCAGTTCGAAGATGTAGCTCTTGCCCTTTTCGAGCTTGGCAATCGGCCGGTCGGCGCAGGTTTTATCGGTGATGTCCCAGGCCTGGCCATTGATCTGCCAAAGGCTCGGCGGCTTGCCGTTGTCGACGTTCACCGACACCGAGCCCACCCATTCGAAATTGAAGTTGAGTTTCTCGGCATTGGCCAGGTCCGGCTCGGCCACCGGGTTGGCCGGCAGTGCGGGGGCCATTGGCCCGGCGTGTCGGCGTTGGCCACCGAGCGCAAAGTTCCCAGGCGGACCGGGCCGTTGCGCAGGGATAACTCTTCACC